>JAFVEE010000021.1 GCA_017478085.1 Prevotella sp.
ACTCCTGGTACAGTTCCTTATACCGCAGGGCCTCGTCAATCTGTTGGACAAGGGCGCGGTTCTTCTGTTTGACGATGCGCATCTGCCGGAAATACCACGCGAGGGCGGCAAGGGCCACGGCGAGCAGGATGCAGACAATGATGGCGAAGTAGAGGTTGCGCTGGGCCTGCGCCTCCATCTCCAACCGCTCCCGCTCTGCCTGCATCTTCTGTTCCAGGGCACGGTAGCGGGCCAGATGCTCGCGGGCCTCGGCATCGATGATGATGTTCTCCAGGCGTTCAAACGTTGCCTGCATGTCGCCGATCTTTCCCAAGTCGGCGTAGGCGGTGGCGATAAAGTTCTCGGCCTGTGAGCGGTAGAAGCGGATGTAGTCCTCACGCTTCTCGGCGGGCGGCTCGCGGTAGGTGCCGTCGTGATACTGGTCTGGATGCTGCTCGTAGTCGTTGAGCACGGTGACTATGCGACGTGACAGCGGCAAAATCTCAACAGTCTGTCCGGTGGCGGTCATCACGCCAATCTTCCGCTTCAGGGCAATGACGAGGGCATCGAGTTCGTTAAAGCCCCACCCCCTTACCCCTCCCGCGGAGGGGAGGGGAGTGGTTAGTTCTGCCGATGATTTGTATCCTTGAGAGTATATACTCCCCTCCCCCCCGCGGGAGGGGTCGGGGGTGAGGCTTACTATCACGCTATCCAGCATGGCCATACCCTTATCTTTCTGCCCCAGTCTGCAGAGTGCTGCACCCACCTCGGCCTCGTTGCGCAGGGCCCCGGTCTCGGCTCCCTGCAGGCGGCACACCTCCACAAGTTGCTGCGACCGCTGGAGCCACGTCACAGTGTCTTTCTTCAGCCGTGCTGCCATAGCAAGTATTTCAAGCACATTCTGTTGCTCTTCTAAGCTGTTCTTGACGGAGTCGTGCCTGAGCAACCGCTCCCCGATGGCGCGGGCAGTATCGAGCCGTGCGTCGGCGGGCCAGTGCATCAGCGAGTCCAGCCGCTCTCTAAGCCTCGTCTGGCTGTAGATGCGTGCCCTGTTCTTATCGGCTTGCCAGTCGCTCATATTACCCACAATGACCGCCGAGTCGATGATTTGCAGCGCCCGCACGGGGTCGTAGTCATAAACCATCATTGCCGCCTGCTGGGTGTAGACGGTAATTCCCGAGCTGTGCTCGCCCATTCCTGAACTTCGTTCGCCTACCCGTAGCCTTTCCCGTAGCCTTTCTTGCGGTTGCTCCTCTTGCTTAGTACCGCCATTGCTCCTACAGCCTGCCATCATGATAATGGTAGCGACAACCAAAAATACATATCGACAAATCAAATGATGTCTCATATCCTTTGCTTACAAATTTGGGCGCAAAGGTAGTGAAAATTTGTCTAAAAAACGTGTTCAAACGCGCTTTTAACCTCTTTTATTGACAATTCGTCGTAAGTACGCAGAAAAGCGATGCATCAACGGAGGCTCCATTGAACATCAACGGAGGCTTCATTGAACATCAACGGAGCCTCCATTAAACATCAACGGAGGCTCCATTGAACGTCAACGGAGCCTCCGTTGAAAAAGTGCGAAATCAGAACCGGCCGGGACCGCCAAAGCCACCGCCACGAGGACCACCGCCGAAGCCGCCGCGCTGACCGCCACCCTGGCGGTTGCCACGGTTGCCACGCTCGCCCTCGGGACCGCCGAAGCCGCCGCGCATGTTCTGGCGCATCTCCTTCGTGCCGAAGAGGTTCAGGCGGTAGGTGGCACGCAGCATGACGTAGCTGTTGATGGAGTTGTACCAGTTGTCGGTACGGGTCATGGCATCGATGGCGCGCGAGAAGTTAGACTGCTGGCCCAGGATGTCGTAGAACTCCAGACGAACGGAGAGGGGCTTGCCCTTCAGGAACGACTGCGAGATCTGCGCGTTCCAGATGAGCTCGTTGGTGTTGGCAGCATCGTCGCTATAGCCACGGCGCGACGACATGTTCAGGCTGGTGGTGAACTGCATACCCCAGGGAGCCTGCATCGTGGTGTTGAAGCCGTAGTTGAAGGCCCAGGTGTTCAGGTTCGAGTTCTCCTGCAGGGCGTTGTGCGAGTAGTTGTACTGCACGCGGCCATTCAGCTCCACCTCCAGCCAGTCGTTGCGGTAGCTGGCGCCTAAGCGCTCGGCCAGCGTGGTGCTCTTGGTAGACATCTTGCTCACGTTGCCATCGCGCAGCAGGTCGATGTAGCCCACGCGGTTGGCATAGTTGGCATCGGTGGCCGAGCTGACGTTGAAGTAGCCCGTGGTATCGATGGCCGTGTTGAAGGTCAGGTTGCCGCCCAGGCTCCAGTTACCGTTGATATTCTCCGGGCGCGACTCGCGTCCACCCGTCACGGGGTCGTACTTCACCATATTGGCCACCGAGTTGCTGGTGGTCGAGAAGTTCAGGTTGGCAAACACGAAGCGCTGGTGCTTCTCGAAGAAGTCGTTGTAGCGCCAGTTGAAGCTCTGGGTGAACGAGGGCTTCAGTCCGGGATTACCACTGGTGATGTTCAGGGGATCGCTGTTGTCGGTGATGGGCAGCAGGTCGCTCATAGAGGGCTGACTGGTGTTGCCGCGATACTCGAAGCGCATGTTGCCGCGCTCGCTGAGCTTCCAACGGAAGTTGGCCGTGGGGCTCCAGTTCACCACGTTGCGATGTGTTACAGTATCGACGCCAAGTCCACGATAGTGGAATTCTGATGACTGCGGAATAATCTGCAACCCCACATTGAAGTTGTACTTCTCGCGAATGACACGCAGCATAATCTCGCCCGTATGGATGTAATTCTTATATTCTGAGAAGCGACTCAGGGAGTCATCTTTATAAGCCTGATAATCTAAGCCTGTCAGATAATCGTCCCACTGACGATATCGTGGGGAGATACCATCCCAATGAGGAAACAAGCTTTTAGTAACTCCATACCAGCTAAAGTCATAGGTCGAGCGGTCACTCTTTGTATAGCGATACTGAAAATTATAACTGAATTGCAGGAATGCTGCACGGAAAATAGGCTCGCTATAGGTAAGCCGCACATTATAATCATAGTTCTTTGTCGGCGTAACATTGTAGCGGTTTGTCTGATATTCTGCAGAATCAGGCTTACTGATCAAATACCGATAAAGATTAACCAGATTCGATGATATACCTTGTGATTCACCATCACTATAGTTGGCTCCCGTCTGCAAAGTTATATTGCGGCCATTATTGCCAAGTTTTCGATTAATCTGCAAAGTGCCGCCAAAACGCTTAGAGTCACTATAACTCAGGCCATTGTTGCTACGATAGTTCACTGCCAATGAATCACTTATAGCAGGAGGAAGCATCTGACGAACCATAAACTCAATATCATCGGTCGAAGAAACATATTTGTAGGGATCATCACTAAACGTACCAGACTGGCTTCCCGAGGTTCCATCGTTGGTGCCATAGCTCCACGTGGGGCGGAAGTTGATGTTCCAGAGCGTGTCGGGCGTCCACTCTAAGCGCATCTGTGCGTTCCACGAGTTAGAGCGCGAGTAGTTCTGGTTGACCGACTCGGAGAACGAGCCCACGGTCGAGACGAAGTTCTCGGTGGAACGGCGGCTCCAGGCATCGCCGTCGTTGTGGTTCCAGCGCACCGAACCGCTCCACTTCAGCAGTTTCTCCTTCTCGTAGTTGAAGTTCAGCGACCCCATCTTCGAAGCCTGCAGCCCGTTGCGGCCACCGCCACCGAAGCGACCACCGCCGCCACCGCCGCCGAAGCCCATGTCGTTGACGTTGTTGGCATTGAGGAAGCCCATCACGCGCAGCCCGTCGCGCATCATGGCGCCGAAGCCACGACCGGCATAGCGGCTCTTGGTGCCGATGCCGCCGTCGAAGTTGGCAAACACGCCACGGTTCATACCGGCCTTCAAGCCGAAGTCGAGCACCATCTGGTCGTTGCCATCGTCGATGCCGGTGACGCGGCTCAGGTCGCTCTTCTCCTCGTAGGTCTTGATGCGGTTGATGATAGAGGTGGGCAGGTTCTTCACGGCGGTCTTCGTATCGCCCACCATGAACTCCTTGCCGTCGACCTTGATCTTCTGCACGGTCTTGCCGTTGATCTTCACCGTACCGTCGTCGTCCACCTCGGCACCGGGCAGCTTCTTGATGAGCTCCTCGACCACCGAGCCTTCGGGCGTGCGATACGCGCCCGCGTTATATATAATGGTGTCGTCCTTGGTGGTCACCTTGGCCACGTTCTTCACCACCTCGACCTCCTTCAGCAGCTTCGAGTCGGGGTTCAGCGTGAGCGTGCCCATCTGCACGGGCTTGCCCTCCACAGTGACGTTCTTGTAGAGCGTCCGGTAGCCCACGTAGGTGATGCGCACAATGAACTGCCCGTCGCTGGGGGCAGTCATGGTGAAGAGACCGTTCACATTGGTCACGGCATTGGCAGCCAGTGTGCTGTCTTTCTTCAACAGGGCCACGGTGGCTTGAATAACGGCTTCGCTTTGGTCTTTGTCGATTACCTTACCCGTAATCGTGCGCTGAGCTTGCGCTGAGAGGGCCGAAGAGAGAAAAACGGCCATCAAGAGTAGAAAATGCTTCATTCTATTTATTTAGATTGATTATCCGTAATACACTTTACACCTTTTAGACGCTCAGAAAGGCGAAAAGTTTAATATCTTCAGAAAAATTGTAAACAACTAAGCGCTTCATTTGGCTGTTTGGCATATTTTTCATACCTTTGCCCCCAAATAACACCCTTAACAAAATTGACTTCACAATGAGAAAACTAATGATGCTGAGCACCATGCTGCTCATGGCACTGATGGCCAGTGCACAGACGAAGGTGGCCCCGAAACTGGCGAAGGGCGACAAGAAGACCTATGTGGCCGAGACCGTGGCAAGCCTGAACGGCCAGAAAGAGGTGAAGAAGAAGAGCGTGACTGACTACAAAGTGATAGACCAGACGGCCACGGGCTTTGTGCTGGAATGCACCACGACCAGCTTCGAGAGCGATGCCGACAAAACTGACCTGATGGGCCGCGTTATGGGCATCAGCGAGGAGATGATGAAAGGCGTCAGCATACGTCTGGTTACCGACAAGGACGGTCGTATCACAGGTATACAGAACTTCGACGAGGTGAGCCGCAACATCAAAAATTATGCAGGCAAGCTCATTGACGAGCTTTTGGAAAGCATACCGCAGGTGCCCGTGTCGAAGGACGACCTGGTGAAGCAGGTTACTGGAGGTATTACCGAAGCAATGCTGGTGGAGACTTTTCAAGGAGCAACTTCACCACTGGCACTCAGCGGCAAGACTATTGCCATCGGCGCACAGGACGACTACACCAGCAATGGCATGAAGATGAAACGTATGTATTTCCCTAATACCGACGGCACCATCACGACCACGGGCTCGCTGAATATGAGCAAGGACCAGATGAAGCAGCTCATCATCGACCAGCTGACGAAAATGGCTCCCGATCAGGCTGAGATGGTGAAGCAGAACATCGACTTAGTCATGCAGAGCGTGAAGATTGAGATGAGCGAGAAGGCCGTCTACACCTTGCAGGCTGATGGCTGGGTGAAGAGCATCAAGAGCGAGAGCAACAACGATGCTATGGGGCAGAAGATCTCGTTGAAGACAACGGTGACGCTGCAGCCCTAAGGGAGATATTGAGAGAATGAGAAATTGAGAAAATGAGAGATTGAGAGATGATGAGACGATTCCTGATTCTTGCCAGTTGCGTGTTTTGCTCGCTGGCTGCCATACAGGCTGGCGACTACAGCCGGTACTACCGCGACCTGCCCTGCACGGTGAAGCCCGTGGTGCCGGTGCAGATTCCGCAGAACGAAGTGTCGATAACCGACTTCGGGGCCGTGGGTGACGGGGCTACGCTCTGCACCGAAGCCTTCCGTAAGGCCATCAGCGCGCTCTCGAAGCAGGGCGGCGGTCGCGTGGTGGTGCCGCAGGGCGTGTGGCTCACGGGGCCCATCGCCCTGAAGAGCAACATCGAGCTGCACATCACGGGCACGGCCATCGTGTGCTTCTCGCCCGACAAGCGGCTCTACATCGATGAGGATGGCGACGGCCGTGGCCGTGTGAACCCATGCATCCGGGCCTCGAAGCAGCACAATATCGCCATCACCGGCAGCGGTATTCTCGATGGAAACGGCCAGCAGTGGCGCCCCGTGAAGCGGGGCAAGATGAGCGATGTGGAATGGAGCCGCTATCAAGAGATGGGCGGACAGCTCACGGAGAAGGGCGACCTGTGGTACCCCTGGCAGCTGAAGAGCGGCTACCCCGACATTGCCGCCACACCGCAGCGGCAGGAATCGATGCGCAACGACCTGATACGACTGACCGACTGCGAGAACATCCTGGTGGAGGGGGTCACCATACAGAACTCGCCCCGCTTCCACCTGCACCCCTGCTACTGCAAGAACGTGATCATTGACGGGGTGACCGTGCGCTCTGAGTGGAACGTGCAGAACGGCGACGGCATAGACCTGTCCGACTGTCAGCAGGCGCTCATCGTCAACAGTACCGTGAGCGTGGGCGACGACGGCATCTGCATGAAGAGTGGCAAGCCGTCAGCTGGCCGCACTACGGGGGTCGATGATGTGGTCATCGAGAACAACACCGTGTTCCACGCCCATGGGGGCTTCGTGCTGGGCAGCGAGACGGCCAGCGGCGTGCGCCGCATCGTGGTGCGCCACAACCGCTTCAGCAACACCGACGTGGGTCTGCGCTTCAAGAGTGCGCTGGGGCGCGGCGGCAAGACCGAGCAGCTTTACATCAGCGACATCGTGATGAACGACATCAGCGGCGAGGCCATCTCGTTCCAGTGCGACTACGTGAACCGCCAGGCCGGCGACAACGGCAAGACGCCTGAATATACCGAGGAGGAGCGTCGCTGGGCTCCGCAGTTCCAGGACATACACATCAGCCGAGTGGTGTGCCACGGGGCCAAGACGGCCATCAAGGCGGCAGGCATCGAGGGGCTGACGTGCGTCAGCGACATCGAGATTGCCGACTGCTCTCTTATATATAATAAGGTAGGAAAGGATATAGACGAGGCAACGGCCCAGCTCTCGCTGAAGAACGTCAGACTGATACAGGATAAAATGGGAAATTGAGAGAATGAGAAAATGAGAAAATGAGAGAAAGAGGCCCCCTCATTTTCCCATTCTCTCAATTTCCTCAATTTCCTCCCATCTCAGCAGCAGTTAATAGTATTTCGCTGAGCGTAGGGTGAATGTGCACCATATCGCGAAGCTGCTGCACAGTGGTGTCGCGACACATCAGCACGCTGACTTCCTGAACCATATCGGCAGCATGGGCTCCAAAGGCGTGGCAGCCCACGATGCGACCGCTGTCTGGCTCACTGAAGAGTTTCAACATGCCTTCACTCTCATTCATGGCCAGTGCCTTGCCGTTGGCGCGATGGAACGCCTTGCGCACTTCGTAAGCCGTACCCTCAGCCTTCAGCTGGTCTTCACTTTTGCCAACACAAGCGGCCTCGGGAGTGGTGAAGATGGCCGACGGCATAATGTCGAAACGAATATGGTCTTCACGTCCAAGGATGTGGTTCACCGCATGTATGCCTTGCATCTCGGCGGCGTGGGCCAGCATCTGGCGGCCATTCACGTCGCCAATGGCATAGATGCCACCGACGGTGGTCTCGAAATGTTCATTTACTTTGATGCCTGCACGCTCGTCGTAGTCGAAGCCCGCCACCTGGAAGTCTGTACTGACGCGGGGCTTGCGGCCCGTGGCCATCAGAATCACGTCGGCATCGATGTCGCTGAGCGACTGCACAGCCGTCTTCATACGGAAGGTGATACCGCGCTTCTCCAAGAGCTTGCGAAGGCGTTTGGCTATGTCGCTGTCGAGCATAGGCAGGCATTCCTTCAGATACTCAATCACCGTCACCTCGGAACCGAAACGCTGGAAGACGCTGGCAAACTCCATGCCGATGACACCGGCACCGATGATGCAGAGCTTGCGGGGCAGTGTGGTGAGCTGTAGCAGTTGGGTGCTGGTCATCACGCGCGGGTCATCAATGTCGGGCAGGGGCAGCATCTTGGCCGTGCTGCCAGTGGCAATGATGATGTGGGGAGCAGTGGCGACGGCAGAACCGTCGCCCACACTGACGGTCTGGGCATCCTCGAAGCGGGCCTCGCCGCGCACAAGGGTGATGTTGGGGTGGCTCAGGATCTGCTCCACACCGGCACGAAGCTGTGCAACCACCTGCTGCTGGCGCTCCACGGCCTCGGCAAAGGTGGCCGAGTGGACGTAGGTCTTGGTGGGGATGCAGCCGCGGTTCAAGCAGGTGCCGCCCACCTCGTCGCGCTCTATAATGACGGTCTTCAGCCCGTTCTTGGCGGCATGTTCTGCGGCGCGGTAGCCACCGGGGCCCGCGCCGATGATGATGAGATTGCCCCCACCCCCAACCCCTCCCAAGGGGAAGGGCGACTGGTTAGTGTTGTTCATCGCTTTGCAATTGTTTATAAGTAACAACGGGATGCTTGGCAGCCAGCACATCGTCGACACGGCCAATGGGCGTATGGTGCGGGGCCGACTTCACCAGTTCGGGGTCGGTCTTGGCTTCCTCGGCAATCTGGCGCATCACGGCAATGAAGCCATCGATGGTATCCTTCGACTCGTTCTCCGTAGGCTCTATCATCAGGCTCTCGTGGAACAGCAGGGGGAAGTAGATGGTGGGGGCGTGGTAGCCGTAGTCCAGCAGGCGCTTGGCCACGTCCATCGTCGTCACGCCGGTGCTCTTGTCCTTCAGACCGTCGAACACGAACTCGTGCTTGCACAGCGTGTCGATGGGCAGTTCGTAGACATCCTTCAGCTGCTCCTTGATGTAGTTGGCATTGAGCGTGGCCAGCGGGCCTACCATCTTGATGTTCTCGCGTCCCAGCGTGAGGATGTAGGCGTAGGCACGCATCGCCACGGCGAAGTTGCCGTGGTAGGGGCTCACCTCGGGGAAAAACTCTTCAAGTCCTTTCCTTACACCAACAGGTCCGGCACCGGGACCGCCGCCGCCGTGAGGCGTCGAGAACGTCTTGTGCAGGTTGATGTGCATCACGTCGAAGCCCATATCGCCCGGGCGGGCAGCACCCAGCATGGGGTTCAGGTTGGCTCCGTCGTAGTACATCAGGCCGCCAGCCTCGTGGATGAGCTTCTCGATCTCAGGAATCTGCCGCTCGAAGAGGCCCAGGGTATTGGGGTTGGTCATCATCATGGCGGCGATGTTCTCACTGCCCACACGAACCAGCAGCTCGCGGAGGGCATCGACATCGACGGTGCCGTCGCTGAGCGACTTCACCTCAACGATCTCAAGGCCGCAGACGGCAGCCGAGGCGGGGTTGGTGCCGTGGGCCGAGTCGGGCACGATGACCAGGCGGCGCTTCTCGTCGCCGCGGCTCTCGTGATACTTGCGAATGATCATCAGACCCGTCAGCTCGCCGTGGGCTCCGGCGAAAGGCTTCAGCGTGAAGGCATGCAGCCCCGTCAGCTCGCAGAGCGAACGGCAGAGCAGCGTGCAGACGGCCTCGGCACCGCGTGTGGTCTCGGCGGGCTGCAGCGGGTGCAGGTTCTGGAACTGCGGTAGGGCGGCCATCTCCTCGTTGATCTTCGGGTTGTACTTCATCGTACAGGAGCCTAAGGGGTAGAAGCCGTTGTCAACGCCGAAGTTGTCGGCGCTGAGGTTGGTATAGTGGCGCACCACCGTCATCTCGTCGCACTCGGGCAACTGGGCATCCTCCTTGCGGCACAGCTCCTGCGGGACGGCATAGTCGCCAAAGCGGTTCTTAGGAAGAGAATAGCCGCGACGGCCCTCCTTAGAGAGCTCGAATATCAGGTTTCCGTATAGTTTGTTGTTCATTATTCCTTCTGCAAATTAGTAATTAGTAATGAGTAATTAGTAATTTCAGCTGCGACGCTAATCATAATTACTCATTACTAATTACTCATTACTCATTTTAATAAGTTGGTCAATCTCTTCCTTGGTGCGCTTCTCAGTAACGGCCAACATCAGTTGGTCGTCGGCCACCTTGATGCCACCGAAGATGCCGTGGTCGAGGAAACGACGCTGCAAGGCATCGACGTCGCCGTCGTAGCGCACCACGAACTCGTTGAAGAACGGCTGGTCGTAGACGAGCGTGAAGCGGCCCGTCTTCAGCAGTTCGTCGCACAAGTAGTGGGCACCGGCATAACCCAACTGGGCAGCCTCCTTCAAACCTTGCTTTCCCATCAACGAGCAGTAGATGGTGACGAAGAGCGCCATCAACGACTGGTTGGAGCAGATGTTCGAGGTGGCTTTCTGCCGACGGATGTGCTGCTCACGGGCTTGCAGCGTGAGCACGAAGGCCCGCTGACCACGGTTGTCCACCGTCTTGCCCACGATGCGGCCCGGCATCTTGCGGATGAGCTTCTCGGTGCAGCACATATAGCCCACATAGGGGCCACCGAACTGCATCGGGATGCCCAGCGACTGCGCATCGCCCACGGCGATGTCGGCCCCCCACTCAGCAGGCGTCTTCAGCACGGCCAGGTCGGCAATGACGCTGTTCATGATGAAGAGACCCTTCTGGGCGTGGATGGCATCGGCAAAGCCCGTGTAGTCCTCGACGATGCCGAAGCGGTTGGGCTGCTGTACCAGCACGCCGGCCACGCCGGTTTGATTTGAGATTTGAGAATTAAGAATTGAGAAATCGGTAACGCCGTCCTTGGCGGGAATCATCTCGATGTCAATGCCCTGGAAGTGGGCGTAGGTCTTGACCACGGCGAGCGTCTTGGGGTCAAGGGTCTCGCTCACCAGCACCTTGTTTTGCTTCTTGCCTGCTGCCACGGCCATCATCACGGCCTCGGCAGTGGCGGTGGTGCCGTCGTACATCGAGGCATTCGAGATGTCCATGCCCGTTAGCTCGGTCATCATCGACTGGAACTCGAAGATGTAGTGCAGCGTACCCTGTGAGATCTCGGCCTGGTAGGGCGTATAGCTGGTGAGGAACTCAGAACGGCTGAGCAGGTTAGGGATGACGGCGGGCGTGTAGTGGTCGTAGACGCCGGCACCGGCAAAGCACATGAGTTGCTGGTTCTGCGAGCCCAGCTGCTCGAACAGCTGGCGCACCTCCAGCTCGCTCATCTCCGAGGGCAGCTGGTAGTCGCCCCGGAAGCGGATGGCCTCGGGGATGTCGGCGTAAAGGGCGTCGAGGGAGTCGACGCCCACACTGGCCAGCATCTGCTGGAGGTCGGTCTCGGTATGAGGGAAGTATCTGAAGCCCACCCTCTTCCCCTCCCCTAGGGAGGGGGGATTGGTTACCTTTTCCATAACATTTCTAATATATAAGCTGTCAAAGTCCCTCCCACGGGGAGGGGTTGGGGTGGGCTATTTGCAAAACTCTTCGTAGGCCTGTGCGTCCATCAGGTTGTCGAGCTCGGTCTTGTCGCTCAGCTCCACCTTGATGATCCAGTTCTCGTAGGGATCCTGGTTCAGCAGCTCGGGCTGCTCCTCCAAGGCCTCGTTCACCTCGACGATGGTACCACTCACGGGAGCGATGATGTCGCTGGCGGCCTTCACGCTCTCCACGGCGCCGAACTCCTCGCCTGCCTCTACCTCGTCGTCGACCTCGGGCAGGTCAACGTAGACCACGTTGCCCAGGGCGTGCTGAGCATAGTCGGTAATACCAATGAAGGCCATTTCGCCCTCTACTTTCACAAACTCGTGCGACTCGCTGTAATAGAGTCCTTCAATTACTTTTGCCATAGCTATTCTTATTTTTTATAATGTTTGTCGTAGAAACGTTTCTTGACCACCACGCCGGGGAAGGTCTTCTTGCGAATCTGAATCTGGAGCTGCGTGCCCAGGGCGGCGTAGCGGCTGTCGACGAGCGCCATGCAGACGCTCTTGTAGGTAGAGATGGTGTGGTAGCCCGTGGTCACCTCGCCCACCTGCTGGCCCTCGGCGTTGAGCACGGGGTAGCCGTGGCGGGGAATGGCCTTGTCGCTGAGCTCGATGCCCACCAGCTTACGGGCCACGCCCTCCTCCTTCTGGCGGAGCAGGGCCTCGCGGCCAATGAACTCAGGCTTCTGGAACTTCACGAACATCGACAGACCGGCCATCACGGGCGAGATCTGTTCAGACAGCTCGTCACCATAGAGCGGCAGACCCACCTCGAAGCGCAGCGTGTCGCGGCAGCCCAGTCCGCAGGCTTGCACACCGGCAGCGATGAGCTTGTCCCAACAATTATTAATGTACGCGTGCGAGGCGTAGATCTCGAAGCCGTCCTCGCCGGTGTAGCCAGTGCGACTGATAATGATGTCGTCGATGCGCTTGCAGGTATAGAACTCCATCTCCTTGCAAGGCATGCCCAGCACGTTCTCTACCGTATCTTCGGCCAGGGGGCCCTGCACGGCCAGCTGTCCATATTGCTCCGAAGCGTTCTGCAAGTCGATGTCGAAGCCCTCGGCCTGCTGCTGCATCCACGCCCAGTCCTTGTCGATGTTGGCGGCATTGATCACGAGGAAGAAGTCCTGTTCACCCATCTTATAGACCAGCAGGTCGTCGACGGTACCACCATCGTCGTAGCACATCATGCCGTAGAACACCTTGCCCACGGGGGCACCGGCCACGTCGTTGGTGAAGATGTGCTGCACGTAGCGCTCGGCCTCGCGACCGCGCACGGTCACCTCGCCCATGTGGCTCACGTCGAACACACCCACACGCTCGCGAACAGCCGTATGCTCAGGGGCTATGCCCACATATTGCAGAGGCATCTCGAAGCCGCCGAACGACACCATCAGCGCCTTCATCCCCACGTGCTTGTCGTAGAGGCAGGTGCGCTTGTCTTTCTTTTCCAGTTCTGTCTTGATTCCCATTGTATCTTGTTTAAGGTATTAAGTTTATGAATTCTTCTTTCAGATAGGTCTGCTCCAGCTGCTCAATGGCGGCCACCTCTTCGCTCGTGAGCACCCGCTCACCCTTGCAAAGCGTCTGGCGTATGCAGGCCTTCACCTCGTCCAGGGTCTGCGGCACGTAGTCCTTCAGCAGCGTGATGCGCTGGCGCACGCTCTGGATGCCCTTCTGCTGCAGCTTCTCGGGGCCTGGGGTGATGGCGTTCAGCATGTGCTCCATACAGGTGTCGTAGAGCAGCGTGCTGTGAACCACGCTGCGGCCCGGCAGATGGTAGCAGGCCGTGCCGCACACCTTTCGACCGCCTATCAGCACATCGTTGTGGCTGGTGCTCACGGCCTCCACGCCCAGACGGCGCAGCACCAGCAGCACCATACCGGTGAACTGCTGGAAGGCGAAGCCCACGTCCTGGCTCGACGTGATGAGCGACAGCATCAGGTTCTGCTCGTCGGCATACACGCAACCACCCCCGCTCTTGCGCCGGTACATCTCGATGCCGTGCTGGCGGCAGTAGTCCACGTTGACCTCGCTCTCCAGCAGTTGGTTGCGACCGAAGATGACGCTGGGCCGCACCTGCCACAGGAAGAACAGCTCCGGCTCGTCCAGATGGCGGGCCGCAAACTCCTCCATGGCAAGATAGAACGACAGCCTTCGCTGGCCAACGCTATCGGGCAGGGTGATGTACTTCATAACATTAGAATTCAGATTCAGTTGCAAATTTATGAATAAAATATGTAATCGCCAAACAATAAGGCTCAAAAAACATTAAATGTCTCAACTTTTGCCCATTCTGAGAGCGTTCCTTGAGCCGCAGAAAAACAACCAAGCCTCCGTTGTCGCTCAACGAGGCCTCAATTGTCTCGCAACGGAGCCTCCGTTGTTTTCTAAGGAAGCCTCCGTTGTTTGCTAACGGAGCCTCCGTTGTCCTCCCGCCGGGGCAAAGTGTTTTTTGTAAGGTTTTTCACCATTTTGTTGCTCGTTTCAGAAAAACTTCGTATTTTTGCAACACAAGAAATAAGGTGACGATGATGACACGTAGATATCCTATAGGCATTCAGACGTTTTCGGAAGTTGTCCGGGGCGGATATGTGTATGTCGACAAGACCGACCTGGTGTGGCAGTTGGCCCATTACAGCAAATACATATTCCTGAGCCGCCCGCGCCGCTTTGGCAAGTCGCTGCTGTCTTCGACCCTGGCCTCCTATTTCCGGGGAGAGAAAGAGCTGTTCAGGGGACTGAGGATCATGGAGCTGGAGCAGGAGTGGAAGCAGTACCCCGTGCTGCACTTCGACCTGAGCGGTGCCAAGCACCTGCCCGTTGAGCTGACAAAGACCGAACTGGGGCTGCAACTCGAGCAAATGGAAAGGATCTATGGTGCCAACCCCGAAGAGGCGTCGCCCGGCATGCGCCTGGGAGGGCTCATCCGCCGTTCCTACGAGAAGACGGGCCGGCAGGCCGTGGTGATCATCGACGAATACGATGCCCCGCTTCTCGATGTGCTGCACGATGACCTGCGGCTGCACGAGGTGCGCGAGCTGATGCAGGAGTTCTACCAGCGGCTGAAGATGCTGGAGCCCTACATCAGGTTCTGCTTCATAACAGGCATCACCAAGTTTTCACAGCTCAGCATCTTCTCGACCATCAACAACCTCACGAACGTCACCATGGACCGCAGGTTTGCCGCCATCTGTGGCATCACCGAGCAGGAACTCAGCACCACGCTCCGAGAGGATGTAGAGTTGCTTGCAGCCGAGAATGACACAACCCCGCAGGATATGCACCAACGGCTGAAACGGCAGTACGATGGGTACCGCTTCAGCGAAGCGCCCGTCGACATATACAACCCCTTCAGCCTTCTGAAAGCCTTCCAGCAGTCCAAGGTGGCCAATTTCTGGTTCGAGAGCGGAACGCCCACATTCCTCATCCGGCAGATGCAGAAATTCAACACCGACATCATGTCTTTGGAGAATCTTGAGGTACCCTCCTCGGCTTTCGACCAGCCTACAGAGAATATGGAAGATGCCCTGCCGCTGCTCTATCAAAGCGGGTACCTTACCATCAAGGACTATGACCGCGAGACTGACATCTACCAGCTCTCCATGCCCAACCAGGAAGTAAGAACGGGCTATGTGCGGGGGCTCTTGCCTGCCTATGCAGGACTCAATTCCACCGATGTGCAGATGGGCTTTGCCTTCAAGTTCTGGCGCGCCCTCAGAAAGGGCGACGTCGACCTGGCCATGCGCGAGATGCAAGCCTATCTGGCCGGTGTGCCCTACGTGGAGGGCTTCAAGCAGAAGTTGGCCGATGCGGCCACGGCTGAGGGATTCTACGAATATACGATGTACCTGATTTTCTCGATGCTCAACGTCTATGCCCGCACTCAGGTGAAGTGCGCCCGGGGACGTATAGACATGGTGGTATGGATGCCCGAAGCCATCTATGTCTTCGAACTGAAGACGGGGGCAACCGCGCAGCAGGCCCTGGAACAAATAGACCAGAAGGGCTATGCCATACCCTACCAGACGGATGGCCGCAGGGTGGTGAAGGTCGGAGTAATGTTCAATGTAGACACCCGCACTCCTGAAGAATGGGCTGTCAAAGAGTAGCAAAAGCAGACAAAGTGCTTTTTTTCACCCAAAATGGTTGTCATATCAGCCTTTTTTCGTACCTTTGCAGCCAAACCAGTGTAAAAAAAAGAACAAAGATGATAGACAGCATCATATTCAGCAAGGCCAAAGGCACCATGGAGGTATCTGTGTCGGTCTACGTTTTCAAGGAGAATGACGTATTCGTGGCCTACTGCCCGTCACTCGACCTGTCTGGCTACGACACCACCGAAGAAACCGCCCGTAGCGACTTTGAGTATGCCCTGCAGGAGTACGTCAAATTCCAGGTAGAGCACGACACTCTCAGCAAAGACCTAATGCTCCACGGATGGGAGGTGAAGCAACGCAAGGCCAAAGGCCCAGAGATCAGTACGCTGCTTCGCCGCACCCAACTGCGTGACGTGTTCAAGAAGCCTGAATACAAGATGATTCGCAACACCACCGACCTAAAGGCCGCCTACGTATGAACACGGTACGACTGAGCAACATTTCGATTGCCGAGTTTGAACAGTTCCTTGAGTACTTAGGCTGTATTCGTGTGGACAATGGCAATGAAGGACACGAGAAATGGATGAAGCCGGGGATAACACGTCCTATCATCTTTCAGACACACATCGACCCGATTCCAGAGTTTATCGTCCGTAACAACCTGCGCAACCTTTGCGTATCGAGAAAGGCTTTTACAGAATGGTATCTTGGGAAAAAGAAAAAAGGTTCAAAGCAATAACATAAGTTTTTCCACCCAAAATTGCGGTCATATCAGCCTTTTTTCGTACCTTTGCACCCAAATGACAACCTTAAAAAGTGGAACAACAACAAGAGTTTGAACTTCTGAACCAGATACAGCTGCCTGCCGACCTCAGAAAACTGAGCGTGGAGCAGCTGCCCAAATTGTGCGACGAACTGCGACAGGACATCGTGCAGGAGCTGTCGGTGAACCCTGGCCACCTGGCTTCGAGCCTGGGCGTGGTAGAGCTGACCGTGGCGCTGCACTACGTCTTCAATACGCCCGACGACCGCATCGTGTGGGACGTGGGCCACCAGGCCTACGGCCACAAGATCTTGACGGGCCGGCGCGAGCAGTTTAAGACCAACCGCAAGCTGCACGGTCTGCGTCCTTTCCCCTCGCCGGAAGAAAGCGAGTACGACTCCTTCATCTGCGGCCATGCCAGCAACAGCATCTCGGCTGCGCTGGGAATGGCGGTAGCGACCTCTCACATCTCACCTCTCACCTCTCACCTATTACTCAAGGTGGTGTCCGTAATCGGCGACGGGTCGATGAGTGGCGGACTGGCCTTCGAGGGACTGAACAACGTGTCATCGAGCCCCAACGATATGCTCATCATCCTGAACGACAACAACATGTCGATTGACCTGTCGGTGGGCGGAATGAAGCAGTACCTCTTAGGGCTGAACACCAACGAGACCTACAACACGCTGCGCTTCAAGGCCTCGCAATGGCTGCGCGCAAAAGGCATGCTGAAGGAAGACCGCCGCAAGGGGCTGATCCGACTGACCAATGCCATCAAGAGCGCCATCTCGCACCAGCAGAACATCTTCGAGGGCATGAACATACGCTACTTCGGGCCTTTCAACGGTCACGACGTGAAGGAGCTGGTTCGCATCCTGCGCCAGCTGAAGGACATGCAAGGCCCCAAGCTGCTGCACCTGCACACGCAGAAAGGCCACGGCTACGCGCCCGCCGAGAACTACAAGCCCGTGTGGCACGCACCTGGCAAGTTCGACCCCGAGACGGGCGAGCTGCTGAAGGGCGACACCGCAAACAAGCCGCCGAAGTTCCAGGACGTGTTTGGCGAGACGCTGCTCGAGCTGGCACGCCAGAACCCCCGCATCGTGGGCGTAACGCCCGCCATGCCCACGGGCTGCTCGATGAACATCATGATGCGCGAGATGCCCGACCGCACCTTCGACGTAGGCATTGCCGAGGGCCACGCCGTGACCTTCTCGGCCGGTATGGCCAAGGACGGGCTGCAGCCTTTCTGCAACATCTACAGTGCCTTCGCCCAGCGTGCCTACGACAATATCATACACGACGTGGCCATCCTGCGGCTGCCCGTGGTGCTCTGTCTGGACCGTGCCGGACTGGTGGGCGAGGACGGCCCCACGCACCACGGAGCCTTCGACCTGGCCTACCTGCGCCCCATTCCCAACCTCACAATCTGTTCACCCATGGACGAGCACGAGCTGCGCCGACTGATGTACACGGCCCAGTTGCCCGGCAAGGGGCCTTTCGTCATTCGCTACCCCCGTGGCTGCGGGGTAAAGGTCGACTGGCGCTGCCCCTTGGAGGAGATACAGGTGGGCACGGGCCGCAAACTGAAGGACGGCGACGACGTGGCCGTGCTGTCGATAGGCCCCTACGGCAACGACGTGGCCCGCGCCGTGGAGGGCACCCGCGCCGCCCACTACGACATGCGCTTCCTGAAGCCGCTCGACGAGCAGCTGCTGCACGAGGTGGGCCGCAGGTTCCGCAAGGTGATCACCGTAGAGAACGGCGTGCGCAACGGTGGTCTGGGCACCGCCGTACTGGAGTGGTTCTCTGAGCACGGCTACACCCCGCAGGTGGTGCGCATGGGCCTGCCCGATGCCTTCGTAGAGCACGGCAGCGTCAGTGAGCTGCAGAAGATCGTGGGCATCGATGCTGAATCGATAAAATTAGAAATTAGTAATGATTAATGAGTAATTATGATAAGAAACAAAACTCACTATGGGGAATTTTGCATCACAGATTGGGCAAAGATGTCTAATCATAATTACTCATTACTCATTACTCATTACTCATTAGAACCATGAAGATAGTCATTGCCGGCGCAGGAGCCGTAGGAACCCACTTGTCGAGCCTGCTCTCGACGGAGAACCACGATTGCGTGCTCATCGATGACGATGAGGAGCGGCTGGGTGGCATCGACTCGAAGTACGACATCATGGCCGTGAACGAGTCGCCCACCAGCATCAAGACGCTGAAGGACGCGGGCGTGGCCGGAGCCGACCTGTTCGTGGGCGTCACCCGCCACGAGAGCCGCAACATCACCGCCTGCATACTGGCCCACCAGCTGGGGGCGAAGAAGACCGTGGCCCGCATTGATAACTACGAGTACCTGCAGGAGCAGAACCAGGCGTTCTTCAAGCAGCTGGGCATCGACTCGCTCATCTACCCCGAGGTGCTGGCCGCGGGCGACATCATCAACGGCCTGAAGCTGTCGTGGGTGCGCCAGCGATGGGACGTGCACGACGGCGCGCTGGTGCTCCTGGGCATCAAACTGCGCGAATCGGCCGAGATCCTGAACCAGCCGCTGAAGGACCTGTGCGGCCCCGAGGACCCCTACCACGTGGTGGCCATCAAACGGGGCGACGAGACCATCATCCCCGGTGGCATGGACGAGCTGCACGTGCTCGACCTGGCCTACATCATGACCACCGCCGAATACATACCCTACATACGCAAGATCGTAGGCAAGGAGCACTACGACGACGTGCAGAACGTCATCTTCATGGGCGGCGGCAAGACGGCTGTACGCGCCGCGCTCACCCTACCCGACTACATGAACCTGAAGATCATTGAGAGCGATGCCGACCGCTGCGAACGGCTGAACCAGCTGCTGGCCGACACCGACGCGATGGTCATACACGGCGACGGCCGCGACCTGAGCCTGCTGCAAGAGGAGAACATCAGGCACACGCAGGCCTTCGTGGCCCTGACAGGCAATGCCGAGACCAACATCCTGGCCTGTCTCACGGCGAAGAAGCTGGGCGTCAGGAAGACGGTGGCCATGGTGGAGAACCTGGACTACGTATCGATGGCCGAGAGCCTCGACATTGGCACCATTATCAATAAGAAGACCATCGCCGCCAGCCACATCTTCCAGATGATGCTGAAGGCCGACGTGCGCAACATGCGCTCGCTGATGATGGTCGACAGCGACGTGGCCGAGTTTGTGGCCGCCGAGGGCTCGCGGGTCACCAAGAAGCCGGTGAAGGCATTGGGCCTGCCCACGGGTGTGGCCATCGGCGGCCTGGTGCGCCGCGGCGAGGGCATCCTGGTGAACGGCAACACGCAGATAGAGCCCGGCGACTCGGTCATGGTGTTCTGCCACGAGCACCAGCTGGGCAAGGTCGAAAAATACTTCAAGAAGTCAACGCTTTGGTAAACTGGCGCATCATATCGAAGATTCTGGGCTCACTGCTCTTCATCGAGGCATTCTTCTTGTCTTGGTGCCTGTCCATGGCCTTCTGGTTCCACGAAGACGATGTGATGGCCTTCATGATGTCTACGCTGCTCACGTTTGGCAGCGCCTTCATCTTCCTCTATTTCGGACGCACCGCCGAGAACGCGCTGAGCCGTCGCGACGCCTACGTGGTGGTCACGGCCACCTGGCTGGTGTTCTCGCTCTTCGGCATGTGGCCCTTCCTCATCCATGGCTCGCTGACCAACGTGGCCGGGGCCTACTTCGAGACCATGTCGGGCTTCACCACCACGGGCGTCACTGTGATCGACAACGTGGAGCGGCTGCCCCACGGCATGCTGTTCTGGCGCTCGCTCATGCAGTGGATAGGCGGCCTGGGCATCGTGTTCTTCACCATCGCCGTGCTGCCGTCGCTCGTGGGCGGTAGCGTCAAGGTGTTTGCCGCCGAGGCCACGGGCCCCTTGCGATCGAAGATGCACCCCCGTCTCTCTACCTCGGCCAAGTGGATCTGGAGCATCTACGTGCTGCTCACTGCCGCCTGCGGACTGAGCTTCTGGGCGGCAGGCATGGACTGGTTCGATGCCACCAACTACGCCATGACCACCACGGCCACGGGCGGCTTCTCTACCCACAACGGCTCTACGGTGTTCTTCCACAGCAAGACCATAGAGTACCTCAGCATCCTGTTCCAGTTCCTGGCAGGCATCAACTTCACCTTATTATATTTAAGCATCTTCAAAATGAAGATTGGCTCTTTGGTGAAGAACAGCGAGTTCCGCCTCTACTTCTTCACCGTGCTGGGAGCCACCGTCTGGATTATGTACCTGCTGGTCACGCGCCTGCACTACGGCTACGAGCCGGCCTTCCGCTCGGCCCTGTTCCAGGTGGTGTCGTTCATCACCACCACGGGCCTGAGCAACGACAACGCCGGCATGTGGCCACAGATGACGTGGATCATCCTGGGCCTCCTGATGTTTGTGGGCGCCTGCGCCGGGTCTACCACGGGCGGCTTCAAGTGCGTGCGCGTGTCCATGCTGCTCAAGGTGCTGCGCAACGAGTTCCGCCACATTCTGCACCCCAACGCCGTGCTGCCCGTGAAGATGAACGGACAGAGCCTGCCGCAGCAGAAGCTGGTGTCACTGCTGGCCTTCTTCACGCTCTATATGATGGTGCTGCTCATCACCACGGGCATCATGATCGTGAGCGGCATCGACATTACCAACTCGCTGACCATCGCCCTGAGCCTCATCAGCAACGTGGGCGCCGGGCTCGACACCAATATTGGCCCCGTGATGTCGTGGGCCGACCTGAGCGACTCGCTGAAGTGGCTCTGCTCCTTCCTGATGCTCGTGGGCCGACTGGAGATTATCGCCGTGCTGGTGCTCTTCACCCGCTCGTTCTGGAAGGAGAACTGATAAAAGTAACAAGCATTATGGAAATACTGAAATTTGAACCTTTGTTGAAGCAGACTCTTTGGGGTGGCGACAAGATAGCCCACTTCAAGCACCTCGACACCAGCATGCAGCAGGTGGGCGAGAGCTGGGAGCTGTCGGGCGTCGAGGGCAGCGAGAGCGTCGTGGCCGAGGGGACGCACAAGGGCCTGACGCTAAGCCAGCTCATCGGCCTGCAAAAGGAGGCTCTGGTGGGGCGCGACAACTACGAGCGCTTCGGCACGCGTTTCCCCCTGCTCATCAAGTTCATCGATGCCCACAAAGACCTGAGCATTCAGGTGCACCCCAACGACGAGCTGGCGCGCCGCCGCGGATTGCCCTGCGGCAAGACCGAGATGTGGTACGTCATCGACACGCTGCCGGGGGCTGGTCTGTTCTCCGGGCTGAGCCAGCCGCTCACCCCTCAGGAGTACGCACAGCGGGTGGCCAACGACACCATCTGCGATGTCATTGCCCGCCACGAGGTGCATCCTGGCGACGTGTTCTTCCTGCCCGGCGGGCGCATCCACAGCATCGGTGCGGGCTGCTTCCTGGCCGAGATTCAGCAGACCAGCGATGTCACCTACCGCATCTACGACTTCAAGCGGCGCGACAAGAACGGCAATCTACGCCATCTGCACACGCATGAGGCCGTCGAGGCCATCGACTACCACGTCTACGACAGCTACCGCACCGACTACACTCCCCAGAAGGACGCCCCCTTAGAACTGGTCAGCTGTCCCCACTTCACCACCGCCCTCTACGATCTCAGTGAGCCCATGACGCTCGACTATGCTGATCTCGACTCCTTCGTCGTCCTCATCGCGGTGAAAGGTCAGGCTATCCTGACCACCGAAAATCAGTCAACCACAATCCAGGCTGGCGAGACGGTACTCCTGCCCGCCACCACCTGCGAGATCAAAGTCGAGGGAACCATCACCTTCCTCGAAACTTACGTGTAATTATCATTACGAACCCAGATACCGCCGCACGTCTTCCTGCAACTGGAGGAAGCGGGGGCTCTGCTGGTAGCCGGTGTTCTTCTTGAGCATGGCCTTGATGTCCTGGCGCGAGTTTTCGTAGCAGGACATCTCATTCTGCTTCTGGGTCTTATGGGCCTGGGAGTGGTAGATTTCGTTCTGGCGCTCCTGGCGCAACTGATTGCACACCTTGGTGAGGATGGGGGCCACAACGGTGTCGAAGAGGTGGTGGCCCTGAATGTAGAGATAGGTGGTCTGGGGAGTGATGCCTAGGGCCAGGATGTCGGCCTTCGTCTTCAGGTAGGCCTCCTTGTTGCCGGGGAACTGCCGTTGCAGTTCGCGGATCTTGGTGGATACCTTGCGCTTGATATTCTGCAATGAGACCTCGGGCTGCTGCACGGTGAAGCCGCCGGGATCGGTGACGCGGTTGAAGTCGGTGAGCGAGAAGCGCGAGTGGTGGCCCGTGCGATAGGCCCAGACGGACCAGACGAAGAGGGGGAAGCAGGCCTCGGAGAACTGGCGGAAGTACTCGCGGAAGTCGAAAATGCGGTGGTCATTGAGCGTCACGGCTACGCAGACGTCGTGGAGCGAGGGGGCATAGCACTGGTAGTTCTCAATGGCATAGACATAGGTATGGAACACGTAGGGACTTTGCAGCACGCGCCTGGACTGCTCTGTGGCCCCTTGCAGCAGGTAGTCGTAGTCGGCATCGACGCAGGCTATCATATCGGGGCCGGTCTGCCCCTCGACGAAGTTCATGAGCACCGACTTCTTGCCGCGCGTCAGGTTCTCCTTCGAGGGCAGCATCACCTCGAAATAGCGGTGGTCGTCCTCGAAGCGGCTGAGCACGGTGCGCCAGAAATAGATGTCATCGTAACTCTCGACGTAGGCTACAATCCTGCGCCGGGCCTGCTTCGACTTCAGGGCGTTGGCCGCCTGGAAGTACTGGCTGTTGATATTGTCCTTCAGACGATTGCTCATACTGTGATGTCGCTAACCTCGGTGACCGAGTCCATCCAGCCGTTCATAATGACGGCGGGCGAGTGGGTGGTCAGGATGATTTGCACGTGGGGGTTCAGCTCCAGGCAGAGGTCTATGAGCCGCTTCTGCCACTCAATGTGCAGGCTAACCTCCGGCTCGTCCATAAAGAGCACGTAGGGCTGATCGTCCTCTACAAGCACGGTGAGCAGGATGATGAGCACCTGCTTCTCGCCGCTGCTAAGCTGATAGGGCATAAGCATCTCGCCAATCTGCGTGAAGCGGATCTCGTTCTCGGTGCGCACGATTTTCTTGCCCGTATCCTCGAAAAGCTCGTCGACGATGTCCTGGAAGCGCTTTTTCTTAATCGAAAGTTGCTGGGCGGCATCGGCATTGCCCGCCTGTAGCTCGGCTATGATGCGGTTGCCTATGTTCACCTGATAGTCCAGGTACTTGCGCTGCAGGTTGTAGAGCTGAATGTCGAGCAGCGAACCGCCCCCCACGCCAGCCAGTGCCGAGAGGGCCTGACGGATGAATCCCTCGCCCTCGTTGATGCTCTGCTGCAAGTTGCTGTCCAGCGAGCGGATCATATCGTAGCGAATCCAGCGGGCATCTTCGGGCACCACCTCGAGCTTCACGCCCTTGATCATGTGCGACGGAAACTCGCCCCCGGCGGCCAGGCCGCGCACCACCTTGTTCAGGATGGTCGACTTGCCCACGCCATTGATGCCGCTCAGTATGTTCACCCGTGGGTTCAGCTCCCACACGATGTGCTTCTTTCCGCTCCACAGCGAGTCGATCTCGATCTTCTTAATATATTCTGCAAACTTCTGCATAGTATCATAGTTTTTGGCAAAAATACGGAATATTTCTGAATAACAGCCCGCTATGAAGCAAAAAAATGTGAAAAGCCCGCAATCTGGCAGATTTAGAACCTATTTACAGAAACAATCCTCGCCGACAGCGTTCTGCCGGCGAGGATTGTTCTATTTGGGGAGGTGCAGGAAGCGACAGCCCCGCTACACCGCTAAATGCTTACTTCGTGAAAAACTTCTTGCCATTCTTAATGACGATGCCCTTGAAGTTTCCTGACACGTTCTTGCCATTCAGGTCATAAATAGCGCCATCACGATTAGCACGCAAAACAACAGCCTTGGGATTATCAATACCTAAGACACTATCATCGACCTCACCTTGAATAATGATGACAGGATTATCTGACACAGCACCAAGACCTACAATATTAAGATTTGCACAACGGCCCTTGATGGTCGCAGGAAGAGGCTCACAGAAGATAAGCCCATACTCAAAACCGTAACCGTAATCTGTCACATTGCCCTGTTCGTCAGTGTCAAAATCACGATATTCATCACTGAACTGAGCCATCAGCCAGTCGGGAGCATAATAAACTTCTTCATTCTTAACCGAGCCATCAGTGCCATAAGTAATGTCAACACCCTCAAAGTGATAGTTCTCCAGTCCCGTCTCTGCATCATTCCAGGGACGAGCAGTATATAATTGAACGCTATAACCAGCATCGCTCAAAGCTACCAAGCCAACGTTCTCTACTTCCTGAGGCTTCAGCACATTAAGGTTCTCATAAGAACCAACAGCAGCGGTTACTTCAATGCCATCATAGGCTGCATTCAGTTCAATGGAGGGAACCAGACTTCCCCAGCTAAGTGGACTTGCCTCATTACCCTCAGCGTCTTTCACGTAAAGATAAGCTTCTGTTCCACTAAAGTAATCATCTGCATCCTTCAACAATGCAGCGCTGACATTTGCATTAACACCAGTCTGATCAAAGCCAAGTACTTCGATAACAAAACGTTCATTAATAACAACAGGCTTCTTGAAAGTAGCACCGAAAGAGTCAACGGAGTCTTTGCTAAAGACAAGGTCTGCAACATGATAATTACCACTGACCATCTCATTAACATCGGCAGCTGCACACTTGAAGGTCTCGATAACGTCACCCAAAGTGAAATTGCCCTCTTCGTTATAGCTTATCTTACGGAAGTTCAATGTCAGCTCCGTACCATCAGCCATACATTTTGCACCCTGATTAAGGGCCCGCATAGAAACACTTTCAATATACAGGGGCGACAGGGGCTTGTCCATAATCTGGAAGAAGCCATAACTATAGAAGTTCTGACCTTTATTGGACACTACTGCTGTACCAAATGCGGCTTTGTTGCCACTACCATTGAACCAAAAGTAAGGATTGAATGCAGGATCTGTTTTTTGTTCGTCATAATATCCAATAACGGTTCCAGGATCCCAAATACTCATTTGAGCGAGTGAGTCGGGAACCATAATAGAGGCCTCGCGCGGATAAGTAGCAAAATAGAAGCCATCATCGGCCAGATTAAAGCTATTCTCACCAACCGTTGCAGAAGGTATTCTAACAGGCTGTAGATAAGTGTTGGAGAAGGGGAATGTCTGAACAGTAAACGACGTTCCATCTTCGCTCACGCCCGAAGTATTATCGACCAACTCATTACTGTTATTATAAGTGCCCCATGTAGGAACCACGCGCTCACCATTCACGGCAAAGACACCGTCGAACGTCACGTCTGTCCACATTGGAACATAAAGCTGAGTGATGAGATAGCTGGCGTTGTAAAATGCTCCCTCAGGACGTGCATAAATAAGATAGGTGTTTGTTTCGCCGTCAACAACCGAGGCCTTCTTACGCGCCTTAGCGATGGTCTGTTCGGATACGGAGGGGGTTACCTTGAGTGAAACGGTCCGTTTTGTTCCAGCATTTTTAGGAAGAGTAAAGCTTAACTTTTCCTGAGCGGGGCTTATTGTTGGGATTGCCAACAAAACAGCTAAACCAAGTAAATGTTTTCTCATAAAAATAAAATAATAGTTATTGTATTGTTAATTCAAACCAAAAATCAGGTGTTGACACTGAAGTAAAACGCAGAGTCCGTAAGTCAAAAGCAGAATTACATGCAGTTATCACAAAGTCTTGCGACAAAGCATTTACCAAGTTCTGCACAGGAACAGTACGGTTAAAAACATTTTCAGCAACAGTATTTTTCGGGCCGACATAAGACATACGGATGGTATTCTGCTCTTCATTGAAGGAACAATCATACTCATACTCAGCCTGGGAGGTCAGGAGCTTCCAATAGAACTTACCATCAGCATACAAGAAATTAAGGCTGGACAAATTATGAAGACTTGCATTAATTGCACGCAGGTACTCATACATTTCATCGGAGAGACGCGTACGGTCGACACGGCGCACCTGCCAAGTTCTGCCATCGATAAGCAGATTTTGAAGTGTCTGAATGACAGGACGTCCCTTTATCTCTGCATTTCCTTCATTGCAGACGAAGCGCTCTTCCTTCTCATTATAGACAAAATCCTGCGCTTTGCTAACACCGAAATCAAGAGGATAACGGAAACGAAGATGATATGCCCCCCCATAATAAGAAATAATATAGGAATGGTGTGTGGTCTGCGTCACAGGATCGCCACCCACCGGGTAGAGCTCGACAATACCTGATGCTGCATTTGTGAAATCAAACTGCAAAGTATCAATCGCCAGGATAGGGTATACAGGCAAAGAAGACGGGAAGAGAACTGATGACAGAGAATCAATACGATGCAAGTAAGCTTGGTAATCGGTCACATCTTCATCAAGCTTTACCATGTGTACATAGGTACCACGCTTCTTTCCTTTCACATTAATCTCATTGGCCCCCTCTTTCACGTCGACGAGAACAAACTCATAGTCGCCCTCGGCACCCATACCCTGCACATTGTCGCCAGAATCGTTGATGGAAGAAGGCAAATCCTCTGGCGAGGAGAAAGCGTGCAGACAGGCATTATAGCTATTGAATGACAGTTCCGGCCCATTGTCAGTAATGATTTCCCAAAGCGAAGTGGCTTCGAGATACTTGTTTTCCGAAAAAGCATTGTTCATAGCTATGAGAACTGAGCCATCCTTCTTGAAGTTGGCCAGCATAAGATAGCCCTTGGCCTTGAAGCCCAAGCTATCGTAAGTGGGATAATATTCCATTGTCCAGCCTGCTGGTGCGTCGGTCAGCCGATTGGAATAGACCGTCTCGGCAGCAATAAGTCGCTGAGCAGCCGACTGGTCGAACAGGTCGTCTTCTTCGCCAGCACAGCCAACGAAGGTAATGGTTGCGCCGAATAGCAGCGCTAACGGTAGTATCTTTTTCATCTTCATCATTTGCTGTTATTTCTGTAAATCCTTAAAACGGTTCACTTGGTTCAGAAGCGAGTCCATAACAGTAATCTCTGGATTGCTCTGCGAGGGCTGTACCAGTTTGTTGATAGGCTTGCCATTGGCATCATATACATATGAACGACCATCAGTTCCCATTACATACTGACGATTCTGCACGTTATAATGAAGCTCATCCAGATCAAGTTGGAAATTGGTCAGCAACCATTCACGCAACATACCCAATTTTTTCTCAAGTATTGCCTTTCCATCGACGCCATCTCCACCATCGTCCTCTGCCAGGATGTACTGTATGCTACCATTCTCATCAAGAATAGGACGGTCGTTCTCATCACGCTTAATTTTCTTACGGATGACACCCATCTCAGCCAAGCCCCCACTGGCAGAATTCAGATCCTTAAAGGTGCGGTAGCCAATAGAGTCCATATTCACTCCTGGCTTATTAACAAGTCTCTCGTAGGCTGCTGGCTGCATTTGAATGCTATCCTCTTCCCATTCGTAATAAGCTGTGTTCAGCATTCCTGCCCACTCTTCATCGCTTCGAACCACATAGTTAGCAAGCAACTCAACCCAGTCATCTTCCTTTCCATTGGCTGCATACTGCAACATAAAGCCTTGTGACAAGGCGATTGAGTCGTGTGTTTCTTGCCAGTTCAGCGGATTGTAGCGACCATTCGATATATCGACGAACGCCGTGGGAATGATTATGTTCTGATGCAAGATATGCCCAAACTCATGGTGCATCGTTTTGAAATAAAACTCGTTCACCTGATCGATATTGGTCTCATCAAGGCCATTGCAACGATAGAGTGTTATTTTCAGTCCACCTTCGGCCTCACCCAACTTCATCGTACCCGAAGAGGGATTATAAGCGGGCGACCCAATGAGATGGATGATATGCGGCGTATAAGTCTTGAGGAACCGACTTCCTCCCACTTCCTTATACACATCATACCAGAGATACTTGGCCAAGACTGCCATCTTTACGCTTTTCTCATATTCTGTGGGCACGAGATTGTAGTTCATATCCGAACCAATATCTTCGAGGCGATAGATGAAGCGCAGATTATAAGGCTCCAGGAACTCGGCCTTCAAGAAACTGTCGAGCGGAAATGAATAAGAGGTACGGTCAAGCGGATAGTCGGTCGTATCGAAGATTGTTTCCTTCAAATCATCATCGGAACAGGCCACAAAGTTGAGACCTGCAAATGCCATCATAGAGAAGAGCAATATGTTCAATTTTGATTTCATCATTGTTGTTCCTCCTTTACTTATCTGTTCGTATTATACGTAATTCTCGAAGAAAACTTCCCATTAGATTGCTGCGGGGTCTCAGTAGGCACCACGGCTCGAGTTGTAGCAGATGTACGCGAAGACTGCAAGCCAGAGGCCAGCACTTCCTGAGGAACCTCAACGGCACGACGTGGGTCATTCCACGTGAGCATATGCTCCTCAGCATCCTTTCCATAGACGTGACTATACTCTATTCCGAAACGTTTTAGGTCAAAGAAGCGGGTACCATCAAACAAGGTCTCAATCCGGCGATAGTCCATCAAGCAGTTCATCCACTTCTGCAATTCAGGCTTCACCACAAAGTCGGGACTCATATTCTGCGTGAAGCTCCAGTCGCCATACTGGGCGACCACCTGAGCCGAACGCTGATTTCGATACGTTTCACCAGAGTCACCAGGATACTGATAATAGTATTGTACGACTGGGAGAGACAAATCATGGACTGCATTGTTGTAGCTGGTCATGGTATGGCGGCTGGTCTCCAGTGCATTCAAATCTTCCAATGCTCCCAGCGTGTCGGCCAGCATAATCTTTGCCTCAGCCCGTTCCAACAACAGTACATCGCAGGTAAACTCCGAACGCACCACGTGAGGTGTGCCAATACCCGCCACCTTGTCAGAATACTCAAATGATTCCAGCTGACGGGCCCAAACCATACCATAGTCCTGACCGCCAGTAGTGAAAAGGCCAGAAGTAACGATGCACGGCAACAGCGACAAATCCCAAGTAGGACCGAAACGGTCGACCGTGGCGTGAGCTGCGTCTGCATTGTGAGTGTAGCGATTCTTATAGCCATAGCCACCCATACGCCGCCAGTGGATAGAGTTAGTAACCAGCAGCATCAAGTTGTTGGGCACCTCGCTACCTTGGTAAGCCAGAGCATAGGCAGCATAAGTTGTGAGGCTGGCAAAGCCTCCATAGTTGAAAAGCAAAGGCTGAATGGTTGAAACATCAGTACCCAACACGGCATTGGCATGCTCGATGACCTTCTGATAATCACGCTTGAAAAGGTAGAAGCGGGCGGCAAAGGCATGGGCAGCACGCGTATTGAAATGCCACTTGGGCTTCGTAAGATGAACATCACTAATAAGTGAGAGACCCTCTTCCAAATCCTTCTCGATTTTCTCATACACATCGGCCACATTCCCGCGGTCGTAGTCGACCTGAACTTTGTCAATTACCTCTGTGACGTAGGGCACACCTACATCAGCCTTACTCAGTTCCGGGTTTTTATAAGCCTGCGAGAAAATGTTGACCAGCATAAAATGAGAGAAAGCACGAACGAGCAGTGCTTCGCCTTTCACGGACTTCAGTTTCTCGGTTTCGACGCCTCCATTAGCCTTATATTCTTCGATAGCATTCAAGGCAATATTAGCCACAGCCACACTTTGATAGTAGGCCTGCCACAACCAGGATGGCGAATCCCAGCTGGTCGAGGAACGTACAGGTTCAAAAAGGAACAATTCATCGTCCATACGCTCCATACTGTTCAGATTGTAGTGGACGGTCAGCAGTCGGCCGTTGTTATCAAGCTGATTGTGAGGGGCATTGTTGTCGACCAAATTATCACCCATCAACTCACACACAGATGCTGGGTTGGCCCAAGGATAGGCATCGACCATCAAGCCGATAATCTTCGACTCAGTATCTATTTCGGTACGCTCATCTGGCTCCTTGTCGAGAAAATCATCACAAGAGGTCAGCGCCACAGCCGAGAGAACCACTGAGAATGCTGTATATAATAGATTCTTTTTCATATCGTAATTACAATTTTTGATTCCTGCATAAAAAGTGATTCCTTTAAATACCAAGACGCACAGTAAACGTGAACTGCTTGGCCATGGGGTTTGCCACGCCACCTGAATTTACGAACTCAGGATCCTGCCCGTTCAACTTCTTATCTGCATAGATTAGGAACAGGTTGGTGCCATCAATTTTCAAGGATGCAGTAGAGAGACCTATTTTCGATAGGAACTGTGCCGGCACATCATACGTAAGCGAAATATCCTTCATGCGAATAAAACCGCCATCGGCCACACGAGCTGTAGAATAGTTGTAGGCATTGTAGGCATAGCTCAGCTGGTTATTATTTTTATACTGGCGCACACTGGCAATGGCCGGTATATCGGTGATATTCTCATCGCCCGGCTCCACCCAACGGTTCTTGAACTCTTTCGGCATAGCACTCATGTCGCTATAGGAAGCAGCAAAAACAGGGTCGAGGCGCAGCTTATTGCCAAACGAATAGGTGACAAAAATGTTCAAACGCCAGTTCTTGTAGGTAAAGATATTACCAAAACCACCAGTGATGGTGGGCTCTGCCGGCCCCTCATACTTCAGGAAGTCCAGTTTCTCATATTCCTGGAAATAGATGTCTGTAGTAGTCACCTCATTTTCCTCGTTTATAATCTGAGGAATGCCCTCGTCATTCAGCCCGACGAAGGGAATGGAGAACAGCGCACGGTGAGGATATCCTTCGCGGGCGTAGCCATTGCCGCTAACCAGCGAAAGCACATTCGAGCGCGACTTCAAATCGGTAATCTCCGTATGGTTATAAGCAAAGGTAAAGTCGGTGTTCCACTTGAAATCATTTGTGCGTATATTCAAAGTAGAAAGCGTAGCTTCAACACCGCTGGAGTGCATCGTTGCCACATTGGCCATCTTCTGGATAATACCATCAGCACCCTGTGTGTTGGTATAGCCCATCAGGTCGAAATTATCACGCCAATAGGCATCGGCAACAAGATTGATACGATTCTGAAGAAATCCCATATCCAGACCTACATTAAATTCGTACTTCTTCTCATAAGTCAGTTCCGAATTACCATAGCTGCTATATGCAATACCCGTCTCACTGTCAAGGTTCTGCGGACGCCAAGGTTCGGTTGCCACAAAGATGGGCAATGCATTGGATGCAGGCCCACGCTCACCCACCAGCGAATAGGAAAGACGAATGGTACCATGCGACATCAAGCCATTGGTCTTTTCCATCCACTTCTGGAAAAAGCCCTCCTCATGCGCGTTCCAAGATGCCGACACGTTCCACGTAGGCAGCCACCGGGCCGAGCGAGCTTTGCCCAGCTGGTTCGAGCCATCGTAACGGCCTGTCACATTGGCAGCATAGCGGCCTTTGTAGGAATAGTTCACATTGGCAAAATAAGCCAGACGACGGTTCCACGATTTAGAGAACGAATTGAGCGTAGTACCTTCCTCCTTTGCCTGCTTGTAGAACTCAGGGGTGATGCTTACCAGCCGTCCAGCATCGTAATCTACACCATAGTCAGAATGAAGCATCTGATCATAGTCAGCACGGTTGGCCTCCATACCAGCAAAAGCACTGAAGATATGAGTATCTTCGTTCCACACTTTATTATATTGTACCGTCCCACGGAAATCAAGTTGCTTCACCTCATAGTCGTTGCGAATATAGATACCACCCGTGGGCATCACCGAAATAGGCAAGGCATTAGCCACATCGGGGTTGGTGTATAGGTACGTGTTGCCGTACATAATGTTGGGGTCGTCAACACCTGCACGGTAGACCTCGGCCTGATTCGAACTATTCAGTATGAAATGCTCATTGAGCGACTTGTTGATGCGATAGGCTCCCAGAGCTTTGAACTCTAATCCCAGAATGGGTTTCCAAGAGATCTCCCCTTGGAACTTCAGATCGGTCACTTGGGCGTTTATGTAGTTATTATCCAGTTCTTGGAAGATGTTGAAAGGGGCATAATTTCGTGTATAGGTCTGGTCTGGATCCAGCGTGCGGCTGGTATTCATAGCATAGCTGAAGGGATTGATGTCGAACGATCGATTCACTGAGCCACTCACCACGTCGGTCGAACGTGCCAGTGTGCCAGGTGCCTCTTGGTCACGATAGCTGCCATTGGTGAGCAACATCACCTCCAGGTTTTTCGATAGTTTGAACGACGCGTTCATATTGGCCGTATAGCGCTGCACACTGGCATCCTTAGTCCATCCAGGATCATTCAGCACCGACAGCGATGCATACAGACTGGCTTTGTCGCTACCACTGGATATGCTCACCGAATGGGTCTGCATAATATTGTTGTTGAAAAGCAAGTCAAACCAGTTGGTATTGCGGAACTCAGCCTGTTGCAGATAGTGGTTCATCGCTGCATCATTATAAGGCAGCACATAAGAGTCGGTATTGGGATCGTAGGTCGCCATATCAGTGTAAAGGCGGCCATAAAGACCCGATGTAGCACTGTTTGCCAAAGTCGAGAACTCCAGCCATCCCTTGGCAGCCATCTCTTTGTAAATACCCATCTGCTCCTGCGAGTTTGAGATGTTATACTCGCTATAACTGGGCTTCAGACGATAGGTAAACTCGCCGGTGTAGTTGATGGTACTGCGACCTGCTTTTCCTCGTTTGGTTGTGATAACCACCACACCAGCCATCGCGCGCGCACCATATATAGAGGTGGCGCTACCATCCTTCAGCACTTGGAACGACTCGATGTCGTCGGCATTCAGACCGGCAATGGCATTCGAGATCAGGGTCTCAGCATCGCCGCTCGACAGGTCATCGGCACTAATATCAACGGCATTTTCAAGAATCACGCCATCAACCACCCACAGAGGGGTGCTGTTACCATAGATGGAGGTGGCACCACGCACACGAATTTTCGGTGCCGTACCAAAGGTGCCCGACACATTCTGTACGCTCACACCAGCAGCGCGACCTTCCAAGGCACGGCTCACGTCTGCAATACCATCAAGTTTCGTATTGTCAGCATCAATCTTTGTGGTAGCACCCGTAAACAATCGTTTGTCCTGTTTCTGCATACCCGTCACCACCACTTCATCGACCGTATGGGCATCGGCTATGAGTTTGACAGTCATTCCGTTTTGGGGCTTCACATGTTGGGTAACCATACCAATGTAACTGATGGTCAGCTTCTTGCCCGCAGGCACATTGATAGTGAACTTACCGTCCATATCGGTTTTGGTTCCCTGTTTGGTGCCTTGGATCATCACCGTTGCGCCGATGCAAGGTTCGCCGGTGTCTTCAAGAACGGTTCCCGTCACCTTCACGTTCTGAGCGAGCGCGAAGCCTACCGACAGGAGCAGCCCTACCAAGAGCATCGTTAATCTTTTCTCCATAAATACGTTTAATTTTCTTTTACGTTTTTACTTTCTTGACAATTTAGGGTGCAAAATTACATAAAATTTCATCTATAACCAAACAAATAATTAAAAAAAAGCATTTTTTATGCAATTTCTTTTGCAAACTGAAAGAAAACGGAGGCTCCATTGCATAAAAACGAAGCCTCCATTGCAAAACAACGGAGGCTCCATTAGCTTACAATGAAGGCCCCGTTAGGACGTAACGGAGCCTTCGTTGCAAAAGGGCGGGAAAAGCCCTACTTCACCAGTACCACCAGATACTTGCTGGTGCTCCAGAACTGTTCGGGGTTGGTGATGCGCAGCACGTACTGCTTGTTGGCATCGGGCTTCAGGGTGTAGCTGCCTGCAGGATGGTCGGTCAGGATCTCGGCATTGCGCGAGTACAACTTTATTTCTTTATCTACGCGTATGTCGATCTTGGTGAAGTAGTCCTTGTTGAAGTTCTCGCGCAGCACCTCGCCGCTCTTCAGAATGTTCTGTTCCTTCAGCTCTTTCTTGGTGCCGAACACGAACCAGGCGGTGTGAATGGTCTTGTCCTGGGTCGAGATGGTCTCGCTCTTCTGGTTGCTCTCCTCCTTCAGCGAGGTCACGTCCTCGTTCAGCCCGGCAATGGTCTCGTCGAGCTCGGCAATGTGAATCTCCTTTGCCTCCAGCTCGGCCCTCAACTGGCGCAGCTCCTTGTCCTTCTCCTCGAGCTGGGCGGTCAGGTTCTCGATGGTGCGCTTCAGCTGCTCGCCGTTGATGGTGCTCTCGCGCAGCTGCTGCTTCAGCTTGTTGATCAGCTCGCGGTTCTGCTTCATCGTGGTCTGGATGAACTCCATGTTCTCGCGGATGCGCTGGGCCGAACTGGCCCCCTCGCCCCGCTTGGCCACCGCCACACGCCCCTGGGCTTCTGAAATCTCGCGGAAGCCCTCCTCAATGTCGTTCAGGGTTCCCATCATGTCGTTAATCTCATTGTCCTTCTGGGCAATAATCTGGTTCAGCGAGTCGCGCTGTTGTGCCAGGACCTTGTCTTGCTGTTGCTTGGCACCTTCGTTGCAGGCCATCAAAGCCAATAGGCCGAAAGCCACTAAAAATAGTTTTTTCATCATATTGTTTTGCTTTTATGTTTTTCATCCTTTGCATCGGCACCTGCCAATACAATCACAATTTCGCCCTTGGGCTCGTGTTCCTGGAAGTGGGCCGCCACCTCGGCAAGACTGCCGCGCACGCTCTCTTCGTGAACTTTCGAAATCTCGCGGCACACGCTCACCTGGCGTTCCGGCCCGAAGACTTCGGCCAGTTGCTGCAGGGTCTTCAGCAGGCGGTAGGGCGATTCATAGAAGATCATCGTGCGTTGCTCGTCGCGCAGCGACTCCAGCTTGCTCTGCCGTCCCTTCTTCTGCGGCAGGAAGCCCTCGAAGGCAAAGCGGTCGCAGGGCAGGCCGCTGCTCACCAGTGCCGGCACGAAGGCCGTGGCACCGGGCAGGCACTGCACTTCGACACCCGCCCTGACAGCCTCGCGCACCAGGTAGAAGCCTGGGTCGCTGATGCCCGGCGTGCCCGCATCGCTGATCAGGGCCACGTTCTGCCCCGCCTGCAAGCGCTCTACGATGCCTGCCGACGTGCCGTGCTCATTGAACTTGTGGTGCGACACAAGGTGGTTCTTGATGTCGAAATGCTTCAACAGCACCCCCGAGGTGCGGGTGTCTTCTGCCAGCACCACGTCGGCCTCCTTCAGCACGCGAATGGCACGCAAGGTCATATCCTCCATATTGCCAACCGGGGTCGGCACAATGTATAGTATTCCCATTTGGGGAGCAAATATAGTTAATTATTTAATGATAGTCAAAAAAAACGTCCATTTCTTTGCAATTTTTAAAACGTATTTGTAATTTTGCGGTCAAAAAGCTACAAATATGACAGGAAACCTTGCGGGAGAGGCACACCGTCCCGGCAGAATTGAAGTGGTGTGCGGCTCGATGTTTTCGGGCAAGACAGAGGAACTGATCCGGCGCATGCGCAGGGCGCAGTTTGCCAGGCAGCGGGTCGAAATATTCAAGCCCAGCATCGACGTGCGCTATTCTGAAGACGACGTGGTGAGCCACGACCAGAACCACATTCCCTCTACGCCCATCGACTCGTCGGCCAGCATCCTGCTGCTGGCCAGCAACATTGACGTGGTGGGCATCGACGAGGCGCAGTTCTTCGACATGGGGCTGGTAGAGGTGTGCAACGAGCTGGCCTACCGGGGCGTGCGCGTCATCATTGCAGGGCTCGACATGGACTACAAGGGCGTGCCTTTCGGCCCTATTCCCGCCCTGTGTGCCATAGCCGACGAGGTGACGAAGGTGCACGCCATCTGCGTGCGCTGCGGCTCGCTGGCCTACGTCAGCCATCGCAAGGTGCAGAACGACCGCCGCGTGCTGCTGGGCGAGACGGCCGAGTACGAGCCCCTGTGCCGCGAATGCTACCAAAAGGCCCTGCAAGAAGACAAGAAATAGCCCGATTTTCACGAAAACGGATAAGCAAGGGTGAAAAAACGCCCCAATAATTTGGTCGTTTCAAAAAAACATCGTACCTTTGCACCCGCTTTGCAAGCACAACAAAGGTTGATCCGCTAGCTCAGTCGGTAGAGCACAACACTTTTAATGTTGGGGTCTTGGGTTCGAACCCCAAGCGGATCACTTGAACTACGTTAAGGGAGCCAATCAGGTTCCCTTTTAAATTATAGGTATACAAGGATGATAAAAAAAATAGTTGGATAATTGTTTGGCTGTGTAGTCAAATTTAGTTACCTTTGCAGCGATGAACAAGAAAGAGAAGCTTATCAAGCGGTTCCGGACACTGCCCAAGGACTTCACCTTTGAAGAGGTAGAGGCATTGCTTAACGGTTGTGGCTTCACGCTGGAAAACAAAGGAGCCACGTCTGGATCGCGTGTGAAGTTCTATAACGAGAAGGATCAGAATTCGTATATCATGCACAAGCCCCATCCAAGCAACATCGTCAAGGGCTATATGATGCGAGACATCTTGAACTATCTGTTGAAGAATGGCTATATAGAATAAGGAGGTACGACTATGGGATATTTGAAATATAAAGGCTACACGGGTAGCGTAGAATACAGTGAAGAAGAAAAATGCCTGTTCGGCAAGGTTCAGGGCATGATAAGAGATGGCATCACCTACGAGGGAGAGACCGTTGAGGAACTGACAAAAGACTTCGAGGGGGCCATTGATGACTACCTGCAGATGTGTGAGGACAAGGGCATCACACCCAGAAAGCCCTATACTGGCGTGCTGAACGTCAGGTTAAGTCCTGAGATACACAGTGGCGCGGCAATGGCGGCCAGCAAGGAAGGTATCACCATCAACGCTTTCATCAGGAACGCCGTTGCCCGTGCGTTAGGCATGGCACTCTAATTTTCATCTCAAAAATTTGGAGATTCCAGAATATGAGCAAAAAGGACTTAACAAGCATGATGGAACAACAGAAGGTGATTCTTTCGGAGCAGCTGCAACAGGCACTCGCCGAGGCCATTGCCGAGTGCAAGGCCGACCGGCTGTTCGTACTGACAGACCAGACCACCCGGCAACTGTGCTGGCCCGTGGTTCAGAACTTTGAGTGCCTGCACGGGGCCGAGCACATCGTCATAGGGACTGGCGACGAGCACAAGACCCTGGAGAGCGTGGGCCATGTGTGGAGCGAACTGCAGCGCATGGGCGCCACACGCCACTCGCTGCTGCTGAACCTGGGCGGCGGCATGGTGACCGACCTGGGTGGCTTTGCCGCCTCGACCTTCAAGCGGGGCCTACACCTTATTAATATACCCACCACGCTGCTCTCGATGGTCGATGCCTCGGTGGGCGGCAAGACGGGGTTCAACTTCGGCGGACTGAAGAACGAGATTGGCGTGTTCCGCAATGCCTCGTCGGTTATCCTCGACACGGTGTTCCTGAAGACCATGGACAGCGAGAACATTCTCTCGGGCTATGCCGAAATGCTGAAGCACGGGCTCATCAACACCGAGGCCATGCTGACAGAACTGCTCAGCTTCGACGTGGAGCAGCCCGACCTGCAAGTGCTGAAGCGCATGGTGGCCGAGAGTGTGCAGGTGAAGCAGCGCATCGTGCTGGAAGACCCTACCGAGCAAGGCATTCGCAAGGCACTGAACCTGGGCCACACCATGGGGCATGCCTTCGAGTCGCTGGCCCTGCAGCGCAAGCCGGTGCTTCATGGCTATGCCGTGGCCTGGGGACTGGTGTGCGAGCTCTACCTGAGCGTGGCCAAGACGAGCTTCCCCACCGACCGCATGCGCCAGGTGGTGCGCTTCATCTACGACCACTACGGCCGCATGCCCATCACGTGCGATGACTACCCCACCCTGCTGGAGCTGATGACGCACGACAAGAAGAACACCGCCGGCCGCATCAACTTCACACTCTTGGGCGGCGTGGGCGATATTCGCATCAACCAGACGGCTACAAAGGCTGAGATTGAGGAGGCCTTAGACTTCTACCGCGAGGGCTGCTGACAGCCGTTCGGCCTCCTTACGGGCAGGCTTGCCAGTTGCAGTGAGCGGCAGGCGGTCGGTGTGCAGGTAGTAGCGAGGCTGCCAGAACGAGGGCAGCACCTCGCGGCAAAGCGTCTTCAGCGACTGCACGTCAGTACATTCGGTGAGCAGAACCACTGCCTCGCCGAATTTTTTATGCTGACATTTGGAAATGAGGAAGGGGGCTGAGGTGTACTTGCGCAGCAGGGACTCCACCTCTTCTATTTGAATCTTCACGCCCCCGGAGCATATCACGTTGTCCTTACGCCCCAGAATGCGGAAGCGGCCCTGCGCGTCCATCTCGGCTATGTCGTTGGTAACCAGCCGTTGGGGACACATCAGCGGGGCATCGATCACCAGGCAGCCCTCGTCATTCAACGTCACGGCTACGCTCTCGAAGGGCGAGTACCACTCGCTGGCCCCGGGCCCGCTGAGGCGGCGCAGGGCGATGTGCGACAGGGTCTCGGTCATGCCGTAGGTGCTCCACACGGCGTTGGGAAAATCGCGCAACTCGCGGGCCATAGCCTCATCGATGGCCCCTCCACCTATTATCAGATGCTTAACCTGCCGAAGCCGTTCGCGCTCTTCGGGCACTTGCAGCGAGTTGTAGACCTGCAAGGGAACCATGGCTACGAGATCGAGCGGAGAGAGCAAACTATTACGAAGCGGATGTCCGCTGGGCTCCACGCTGACGAGCCGCAGGCCGCAGGTCAGCGCACGCACCACCATCATCTTGCCTGCAATATAGTCAAGGGGCAGGCACAGCAAGGCGGTGTCGCCCTCCTTCAGCCCCAGGAACCCGCAGGTAATGCGGGCCGAAGCCTCCATACGCCGTTTCTCCACCCACAGCGGCTTGGGCTGACCCGTGCTGCCACTGGTGTGCACCAGCACGCGGTCGCTGTCGTTGTTCCATTCCGACAAGAATTCCTCTATACACATAGTGGCTGCAAAATTACAAAAAATCCACGATTCATACTGCCTTTTACCGAAAAAGAAGCGAAAAAAGTGCAATATTACACCCACAATTACGTTATAAGAAGAAACAAGCAACCAATGGAAGACAATAAGACACAAGAGAAGACCATCGACCTGGCGAGCATCGCCAAGAAACTGTGGCCCCACCGCAAGCGCTACTGCTACGTGCTGCCCGCCACGCTCATTCTCACCTATCTGCTTACCACCTGCATGCCTCGCTACTACGACTGCAAGGTGAGCCTGGCCCCTGAGACCACGGGTACCTCGCTGTCGGGCTCGCTGGGCTCGCTGGGCTCGCTCGCCTCGTCGTTCGGCCTGGGCGGCTCGCTGGCCAAGATGGGCTCGCAGGATGCTATCTACGCCGAACTCTATCCGCAGGTCATCGAGTCAAGAGATTTCCTGGCCGAACTGATGCCGGTCGAGGTCCAGACGAAGAAGGGCGACGTGAAGTGCAACTACTACACTTACCTGCGCGACAAGCAGAGCGCCGCCTGGTGGGATGTGGTGCAGGGAAAGATCAAGGAGTGGTTCAGCCCAACGCCAGCCGACCAGTCCAATGGCACCGAGAAGCTGTCGGTCTTCAACCTGACCAAGCTGCAGAGTGATATTTTCAACTCGGCCAAGGGCAAGATTAAATGTACGCACGACAAGAAGACCGACGTGGTGTCGATCACCGTGCAAGACCAGGACCCGCTGGTGTGCGCCACCATGGCCGATGCCACCTGCAAGAAGCTGCAGGACTTCATCATAGACTACCGCACCAACAAGGCCCGCATAGATTATAAGTACTACGAGCGTCTGTGCGAAGAGAGCAAGCAGGCCTACGAACAGGCCCGCAAGGCCTACGCCTCTTTTGCCGACGCCCACCAGAACGCGGTGCTCGTAAGCTATACGGCCAAGATCGAGGCCCTGGAGAACGAGATGCAGCAGAAGTACAACATCTACAACGCCATGAACACCCAGAAGCAGGCCGCAGCAGCCAAGCTGCAGGAGGCCACCCCAGCCTTCACCCTGATACAGAGCGCGTCGGTACCCGTGAAGCCGGCCGGCCCCAAGCGCATGTTCATATCGATTATTATGATGATTCTATCGTTCTTCATTATGTCGGGCATATATCTCATCAAAGCAAAATAAATACTGCTATGGTAATAGCTTTGGTCCTTTTGTTTGCTACGACCTTATCCCTCTCTTTCATAGAAGACCGACTAAGCGAAAGAGACAAGAAGGTCCTCTATGCCATTCTTGGCTTTGCTATGATATTGATAGCTGGTCTACGAGAAGTAGGGTCGACCCCAGACTCGGAAGACTACGAATTGATGTATTACGGGAAGACCAACAAGATATTGGAAGCAGCAACAGAACCAAGTTTCGCCCTTATTTCTTCGTTTCTGAACTCCTTCTCGCTGGGCGTCAACGCACTATTCCTTACATACGCACTCATATCCATCCCCATACATCTTTCTGCATTCACGAGACTATCAAAACTGCCATTTCTTACGCTCACTATTTACATATCATATTATTTTATGATGCACGATATGGTGCAGATACGCTGTTCTGTTGCTGCAGCCTTATTTCTATGGGCAATTTATTTCCATACGGAAAGAAAGGAAAAACAGGCTCTGGTATGCATATTGACCGGTATTTTCTTCCACTACTCGGCCACCGTAGGACTGCTATTGTTTCTAACCAAAAGCAACATACCGAAATGGCAGACATACATATTATACCTTATTGTTCCTATTGGCCTGATAGCCTATTTCACCAATTTGGATATTTCATATCTTGTGCCCGACGAATTTGGTGGCGCCAAATTAGCATCTTACCGCAATCTGAAAGACAAAGGAATCGAAGACCTTCAAGCAGGTATAAGATTTGAAAGGAATCCTCTTATCTGGATGAATATTATCTTATATTATTGCTGCATCTATTTCAAGGATTCTCTGACAAAATGCTGCAAATACGTTCCCGTAGCCATTCAGGTTCAGGCATTAGCTTTCTGTTTTCTGTTTTTCATAAAAGGATTCAGCATGGTGGTTGGCAATCGTCTTAACGACTATTTTTCGATAGCATCCATCATTCTCTGGACAGCCTCTGTCTATGCTTTCTATCCACAAATAGCGGGTAAGATTATCAGCAACATCATCTCATCAGCAAGATTTGTCGCGAGTATTCTGATTTATGCACTGTCACTTTTAACACTGACATAACAATGAGCCTGCGAAAGAACTTCGTTTACAGTAGCATTCTTACCGTCAGCACGTATCTCTTCCCACTCCTCGTCTATCCTTACGTATCCAGAGTATTGGGACTAACCAATATTGGCATTGTAAATTTCATCGACAATCTTATCAACTATTTCGTTGCTGTGTCTATGATGGGCATAACAACGGTGGGAGTTCGCGAAATTGCCGGAGCGCGCAGTGACAAGTTCCAACTGTCAAAGACGTTTATTTCCTTATTATCGCTTACAGGAATGACGACTATTGCAGCCATGCTGTTATTGTTAGTCGTTATGTACACGTCAGCCACACTGGCCCCATACCACGATTTGCTATATGTTGGTCAGGTAAAACTGCTGTCAAACTTATTCTTGATAGAATGGCTGTTTACAGGCTTAGAAGATTTTAAATACATCACCATCCGAACCATTATTATCAGATGCTTGTATATTGTCAGTGTTTTTCTGTTCGTCAGAACAGCCTCCGACTATAAACTATTCTACATTCTGACCTGCGGGATGGTGCTTGCCAACGCCATTGTCAATGTTGTATATAGCAGAAAATTCATTATCTATTCATTTCATTCAGTCGTCATTCAACCTTATCTAAAGCCATTTTTCATTATGGGTGTTTATGCTCTGCTTGTCCACGTATATACATCTTTGAACTCCGTCTGGCTTGGATTTGTCACGAATACCGATGAGGTGGGCTACTTCACGACAGCCACCAAACTACACAGCATTGTGATGGCGCTGCTCATTTCATTCACCAATATTCTGTTTCCACATGTGTCGAATCTAATTGCCGAAGGACGCATCTCTGAATTTTGGCAAAAGATAAACAGTGCCTTCGATGTCCTTTTTGCTTTTGCATTCCCCACGGCCATTTTTCTCCTGGCAGCAGCCCCTTCACTGCTACATCTCTTTGCAGGCAATGGCTTTGAAGGAGCCTATCTTCCAATGCGAATCATTAGCCCATTGGTCCTCATCGTAGGAATGGAACAGATTCTTGTCATTCAAATATTAATGGCTATGCACGAAGACCGCGTCGTACTAAGGAACTCTTTTATAGGGGCTCTCGTGGCAATTGGCTTAAACATACTCATCACATCAAGTTTAGGTGCCATTGGCTCTGCCATCGTATGGGTTATTTCCGAGCTATGCATTCTGACATTGTCAATAATATTCATTCGCAGGAAATACCACTTCACCATACCTATTAGGAGACTTTGCAAATATGCAACATCCTATGTGCCGCTCTTCTGCCTGTCGCTCCTCTATCTTGAGCATATTGGCAGCCAGACTCTATTTCTGACCTGCCTTGCCCTGACAACGATCTTATATGCCTGTATCTACGAGTTATTCATTACTAAGAACCGTCTCATTATAAGCATTCTGAACAAGTTCAAATCCAACTAATCAAAGAAAGAAAGCCATTATGAAACGCCTCAGCATTATTATCGTAACCTATAAGTCAGACCACGACATTTACGACTGCATACAATCAGTATGGCAGTACTGCGACATACCGAGCAAAGAACTGGAAATAATCGTGGTTGACAATAGCCCAGAGTGCAAGAAGATGTTCTCTACACTACGAGAAAGATACCAAGACATCATACTTATTCACAACACCCATAACGGTGGCTACGGCCAGGGCAACAACGTGGGGATTCGGCAGGCATCGGCCCCCATTGTGATGATTATGAATCCCGACGTAAGAATCTGCCAACCCGTGTTCAAAACTGCACTCAATGCATTTGAGAGAGACAATAGCCTATGTACGTATGGAATGAAGCAAATGTTGTCTCCTACCGTTAAGAGTCCGCTGTCTTTCGACTGTTCACGACGCATAAACGGCTACTTAATACCCTTTGTAGCATCAATATGCAACAAGTTTGACATTTTCTGCCCCACATTCATGTTCTTTGCGGGATCTTGCTTTTTCATCAGCAAGGAGAAGTTTGAAGAGATTGGCCTCTTCGACGAGGAAAACTTTATGTATGGCGAAGAAGAAGACATCCACTTCCGCCTGAAAGATTGTTTTGGTGCACATTTCACCTACAATCCTTCCCTACGATATATTCATCAGACTCTTGAACGCCCGATGTCTTTCGCAACAGAAAAAAAGATGGTAGACTCCACCGCTTATCTTTACGCGAAAAAAGGCATTCCAGCAAAGAAGACCTACCACAATTTTGTACGCTACTACCGTACCAGACTGTTCAACACATACTTAAAAAAACTTTTCAGAGCCCCAAATGCCACTACCCAGGCTGCTATTATCAAAGAAGTCATACACTACTGCCGCTCTGTTAAATCTACATAACGCTATAGCCAAAATATTCATCGCGTTTTGCCATAATCAATCTTTTTTATACCTTTGCATCACTTAAAAGAGTATGTCATGAATCGAAGAAAAACCATTATGCTCGTTTTCGGAACACGTCCAGAAGCTATTAAAATGGCTCCTCTGGTATTAGCGTTTCAAAAACAAGAAGAAGCATTCAAAACCATCGTGTGCGTCACAGGACAGCACAGGGAGATGCTTGACCAAGTGCTGCGCATTTTCAGTATCAGGCCGGATTTCGACCTCAATATCATGAAGCAAGGACAGGACTTATATGATATTACGACACGCGTTCTTACTGGTATGCGAGACATTCTGAAACAAGTGCAGCCTGATGTGGTCTTAGTACATGGCGACACCACGACATCGACAGCCGCCGCACTGGCTGCCTTCTACCAGCAGATTCCTGTTGGCCACGTAGAGGCCGGTCTCCGCACCCACAACATCTATAGTCCCTGGCCAGAAGAGATGAACAGACAGATTACCGGGCGCATTGCGACTTTCCATTTTGCTCCCACCCCGCTCAGCAGACAAAACCTGCTGGACGAGCATATTGACGACAAAATGATAACCGTTACCGGCAATACCGTCATCGATGCTCTTCACATAGTGGCAGACAGGCTAAAGAGCGACAGCCAGCTTGCTGCCAGACAAGCAAAAGTCCTTGCTGAGGCAGGTTACGACGTGAGCCGACTGACCAACGGGCGCAGACTGGTACTCATTACAGGACATCGTCGCGAGAACTTCGGCGAGGGGTTCATCCGTATGGTGACAGCCATCAAAGACCTCACGAACAAATATCCCGATGTCGACTTCGTCTACCCCATGCACCTCAACCCAAATGTCAGGAAGCCCATTCATCAAGTATTCGGAGAGAAATTAGACAATCTCGGAAACATGTACTTCATAGAGCCACTACAATATCTGGAGTTTGTCTACTTGATGGAAAAATCGGCCATCGTGCTTACAGACAGTGGCGGCATTCAAGAGGAAGCCCCAGGACTGGGAAAGCCTGTATTAGTGATGCGCGAGACCACCGAACGCCCCGAAGCAGTAACAGCGGGAACTGTAAAACTGGTTGGCACGGATTACAATAAAATAGTAAATGAAGTAAGTATGCTATTGAACAGCCCTCAGGCCTACAATGCGATGAGCCAGGCCGTCAATCCCTATGGCGACGGGCATGCCTGCGAGCGAATCATCAACGTTTTAAGATCATGATAGTATTAATACGCTGTAATGACATCATTTCCGACTCCCGCACCAGGAAATATGTTGATTTCCTAAATAGCAAGGGCGTAGAATATAAGATTATAGCATGGGACCGTATTGGCAACTCAGAGAGACTGCCAAATGCCGTTTACTGCCCTGCAAGGAGCAAGTACAACCAAGGAGGCGTGGCTGCCATTATTGACCGTCTGAAGTGGATGTGGTTTATCTTCTGCACATTGCGCTCATTCAAGAGCAGGCTCATCATTCATGCCTGCGACCTGGATGCCGCATTTCCCGCTTCGGTGTATAAAATGCTCAGCAGGGAAAAAAACAAGGTCATATTCGACGTTTTCGACTGGATTTCCGACACGCTCTATAACCAGGGGCGAATCGTTTCCATGGCTTTCTCACTGATGGAATGGCTTAGTGTGCGCAAGGCAGACCACATTATTATTTGCGAACCCGAGCGCATCAGCCAGATTCCCTACGACATACAGGGCCGATATAGCGTGTTGCAAAACATTCCATCATTCAGCAATGACAATTTTTTGTATAGTGAGCCTCAATGTCAGTTCTCCAATGCTCTTCCCACCTTGGTCTACGTGGGCGGATTCACGACTGACCGGTGCCTCTCTGAAGTGATTGAAGGAGCTGCCCAAGGCCATTACAACCTCAACATCGCAGGCTATGGCAACAAGACCATTGCCAGCAGGCTGGAGTCGCTGAAAGAATGCCCCTACATCAAATATTACGGCAAGGTGCCCTACACTGAAGGTCTACGCATTATGTACAACTCGGACATCATTTATGCAATGTACTCCAAACAGAACCCCAATCATCTTTATGCCGCGCCAAACAAATATTATGAGGCTATGTTTGTAGGGAAGCCCATCATCACGACCAAGGGCATCATCATTGCCACGAAGGTCGAGCAGAATGGCTTTGGCTATGCTATTGACGAATCTCTTCAGAGTTTGCTCAGTCTTTTACCATCCTTGTCGGAAGAAGAGCTGCTCAAGAAAGCCCAGATAGCTTCGTCACTATGGGGTAAATACAAAAATGCGACAGCGTCCTATCTATCAACGACATATACAAAGCTGCTGGAATTATGAAAGTGCCATTTAAGAAGACTTCACGTCTGATGATGTTATGCCTGTTGCTATGCCAGGCGAGCCTGGCAAGTGGGGCGAGCGACGAGATGCCGATCATTGCCTACTGGGGTGTGCCTGATGCCCACACCAGCGAGGAAAACTTTCGCATCATCAGCGAGTGTGGGTTTACCGTAAGCTTATTTCCCTACAGTTCACTCGACCGTCTGGTACAAGCTTGCAGAAATGCCGACAAGTATGGTGTGAAAATACTTGGCCAATGCCCAGAGATGACGCTCACCCCCGAAAAGGCAGCCCATACCCTGAAAAAGGAAAATGGCTTCTTTGGCTATTTCATGCAAGACGAGCCATCTGTGCCCGAAATACGACAAAAGCAAAAGGACATACAGAAGCTACAGAACATCGACGACACACACTGCTTCTATATCAACCTATTTCCGTATTCCAAGCCAGAATGGATTGAAGCCAGCACAAAAGCAAAGACTTATCCTGAGTATCTACAGGCTGCCTCATCCACTTCCTGCCAGCAAATCTCTTTTGACTTCTACCCCATTACCACCCGTGGACTGCATGCCAACTGGTATCACAACCTGGAAATGGTCCGGCACGAAAGCGTGGTTTCAGGCAAACCGTTCTGGGGGTTCGTACTATCGGTACCCCATAGCGTACCGTTCTCGTCAGGCAACTACTACCCCACTCCAACGATTGCATCGCTAAGGCTGCAAATATATTCAAATCTTGCCTACGGTGCGCAAGGCATACAATATTTCACATACTGGACGCCAGAAAAAAGTTCAGACAAGAGCAACGACTTTGGCTTTCACGATGCCCCTATCAGCCCGAAAGGCCAAAAGACCCGAACCTACGATGTGGTGCAGCAAATGAACAAAGAGCTGAAGCTCATTGCCCGGCTGTTCTACGGTGCCCGGGTCACTGCGGTGAATCATCTCGGAAAAGTGGCCAGTGGAACCACAAAGCTGGCATCGGCCCCGCTGAATATCAGCAACCTTAGAATATCAAGCAGGAAGGGGGCCGTGGTCTCACAATTCGAAAAGGATGGCCACCAATACCTGGCCATCGTCAACAAGGACTATCAGAAGAGCATGGAAGTCCAGGTCAAACCCAAGAACAGCCAACCACAACACGTAACCAAAAGCCTGCAAGCAGAACCCATCAAGCCCAACTACACACTTGAGCCCGGCGATATACTGCTATTCAGGCTGCTATGACGAACCTGCGTCACCAAAGCGCAAAAAAGACACAATAAAAGCCCACAAACAGCGTTATATAGAAAATACTAAAAAGCACGTGTATGGAGCCCATTTTGTCTGTTATCATTGTTGAATATCATAGCATCCAGGAAATCGAGGATTGTGTGGCTTCACTGAAAGCCCACATCAATCTGGCATACGAGATTATCGTCTCGTCGAACTCGTGCTATGACGCTCAAGAGAGAGAACAGATCAACCAGCACGAGGCCAACGTGATATGGCTCTTCAACGACAGCAATGCGGGTTTTGCAAGAGCCATGAATGCAGGACTGCGAAAGGCCAGGGGCAAGTATCTAGTGATTATGAATTCCGACTGCATGGTGAAGTCTGAGCTCAGCCCTATGGTTGCTTTTATGGACAAGCATCCAGAAGTAGGTGCCATTGCTCCGAAAATGGTCGACAAAGAAGGCAACATTCAAGACACGGCCCGCCCCTACGTCACCTTGCCCCGATACATCTGGCGACAGGTGAAACGAGTGATGGGACACAGAACCAGTATTCTAAGCACACGCATGGACTACAGCAAGACGCAGACCGTAGACTGGCTCATAGGAGCCTTCATTATGGTTTCGCGCGATGCCTATGAGGCAACCCAAGGTCTTGACGACCGCTATTTTATGTATGCCGAAGATCTGGACTGGTGTACCCGCATCCGCCAAAAAGGCTTCGAGGTGGTCTACTTCCCCCAGGCCCAGATTATATATAAAGGTACGCGAAGGGCACGAAACGACTCCAAGTATGCTAAGATATTCATTGCCAGCCACATAAAGTACTGGAAGAAGTTCGGTTTCTTTTTTGGCCATCCCCGAAGAAAGAAAATGATATTCTAATCTACTGCTCCTTATTTCAAAAAATTTATCAAAATGCAATATTCGTTTGTTTTTTCTGTTATATATAAAAAGCAAACTTCTAAATGGCGCAAAACATACTCTATATACTGGGAGCCTTCGTGGTGAGTGCCGCGTGCGGATTCTTCTTCATACCCATCATTCTGGACTTCTGCAAGCGGCGGGGACTCTACGACCTGCCCGACAGCCGGAAGATTCACAAGAACGCCATTCCGCGCCTGGGCGGCATCAGCTTCCTGCCCAGTATGTTCATCGCCTTCCTGGTAACCACGCTCGCCATCAACCACTTCACGGGCTATAGCCAGGTCACCTTCAGCCTCTGGTCGCTCTACTTCTTTATCAGCCTGCTGCTCATCTACAGCGTGGGGCTCATCGACGACCTGATGGGCCTGGGGGCCAAGACCAAGTTCACCGTGCAGATCGTGGCCGCCGTGCTGCTGCCCCTATCCGGGCTCTACATCAACAACCTGTATGGCTTTATGGGCATCAACGAGATTTCCTACGCTGTGGGCGCACCGCTCACGGTGTTCATCATCGTGTTTGTCAACAATGCCATCAACCTCATCGACGGCATCGACGGCCTGTCGGCCAGCCTGTCGCTCGTGGCGCTTACCGGCTTCCTGGTGTGCTTTCTGAGCGAGGGGGTGCTCTACTACGGCATCCTGATAGCTGGACTGATGGGCGTGCTCGTGCCTTTCCTCTACTTCAACCTCTTCGGCAAGCCGGAACAGAACCGCAAGATATTCATGGGCGACTCGGGCTCGCTGACGCTGGGCTTCATCCTGGGCTTCCTGGCCGTGAAGCTGGCCATGGACAACCCCAACGTGATGACCACCAACCCCGACAGCCTGATACTGGCCTACACGCTGCTGGTGGTGCCCGTGCTCGACGTGGTGCGCGTGTCGCTGGTGCGCATACGCCACCGCACCCCCATCTTCCGGGCCGACAAGAACCACATACACCACAAGCTGATGCGCTGCGGACTGAGCCAGCACCAGACGCTGGGTGCCATCCTGCTGCTGGCCCTGCTGTTCATCGGCCTCAACCTCGTGCTCAACTCGCTGTTGTCGTCAACGGCGGTGGTAGTGGCCGACATCTGCCTGTGGATCCTGGTCCACGAGCTCATCAACCACAGCATTCGCCAGCGGGGAAATCAAGTATTCTTAGCTCCAGAACCTGAAAAATGAATAGTTTCCTGAAACGCCTGTTCGACATTCTTGCCTCGCTGTTAGGGCTCATTGTGTTCTCGCCGCTGCTGCTTGCCATCTACATCGGGCAGAAGATCAGCTACCGGGGGCCTGCCATCTATGTGCAGGAACGCATAGGCAAGGGCGGCAAGCCTTTCAACATATACAAGTTCCGCACCATGGTGACCGACAGCGAGACCGACGGCATACCGCAGCTGGCCGAGCCCGACGACGAGCGGCTGACGCGCTTTGGCAAGTTCCTGCGCTCGCACCACCTCGACGAGCTGCCCCAGCTGTGGAACGTGCTCAAGGGCGATATGTCGTTCATCGGGCCCCGCCCGGAAAGAAAGTATTTCGTCGACAAGATTATGGAGCGCGACCCTCGCTACGTGGAGCTCTACAAGATTCGTCCGGGCATCACCAGCTATGCCACGCTCTACAACGGCTACACCGACACGATGGAGAAAATGTTGCGGCGGCTGGAGCTGGACCTGTACTACCTGGAGCACCAGTCGTGGTCGTTCGACCTTCAGATTCTGTCGAAGACTTTCTTCAGCCTCATCTTCGGTAAAAAGTTCTGATTTCGCAGCGATGTCACCGCTGCATTTCAACGGGGCCTCCGTTGACGTTCAACGGGGCCTCCATTGATGGTCAACGGAGCCTCCGTTAGCTATCAATGGAGGCCCCGTTGATGCGCAACAAAGGCTCCATTCATTTCTATTATGCTGCCCGCAGTGCCCGCATGGCGTTGAGAACGGCGAGCACGGTGACGCCTACGTCGGCAAAGACGGCGAGCCACATCGTGGCCAGGCCCAGCACGGCGAGCAGCAGCACGGCCACCTTGACGCCGATGGCGAACCACACGTTCTGGCGGGCAATGGACAGCGTGCGACGGCTGAGCCGGATGGCCAGGGCCAGCTTCGACGGGCGGTCGTCCATGAGCACCACGTCGGCAGCATCGATGGCGGCATCGCTGCCCAGCGCTCCCATGGCTATGCCCACATCGGCACGGGCCAGCACGGGGGCATCGTTGATGCCATCGCCCACGAAAGCCAGATAGCCACCCGCCGGCTTCTCGCTGAGCAGCTGCTCCACACGCGCCACCTTGTCGGCAGGCAGCAGCCCGGCATGATACTCCTGCAGCTGCAGCTTCCCGGCCACATCGGCAGCCACCTCCTCGCGGTCGCCAGTGAGCATCACGGTGCGCTCTACGCCCAGGTCGCGCAGGGCGGCTATGGCCTCGGCACTGTCATCCTTCACCTTGTCGTTGATCACGATATGACCGGCATAGACGCCATTGATGGCCACGTGGATGATGGTGCCCACGTGGGTGCAGTCGTGCCACTGGGCTCCCACGGCCTCCATCATCCGGGTGTTGCCCACGCACACCACATCGTTGCCCACACGGGCGCGGATGCCCTGGCCGGGCACCTCCTCGACACTGCTCACCTGGCAGCCGTCGGTGGCCTCTTCGGGGAAGGCATCGCGCAGGGCGGCCCCGATGGGATGGGTTGAGAAGTGCTCTACATGGGCCGCCAGATGCAGCAGCTCGCGCTCGCCATAGGTGTCGGGATGAACGGCGGTGACGGCAAACTGGCCGCAGGTGAGCGTGCCGGTCTTGTCGAACACCACGGTGCTGACGCGAGCCAGCACATCCATCAGGTTGGCCCCCTTGATGAGGATGCCATGGCGCGAGGCCCCGCCAATGCCGCCAAAGAACGTGAGGGGCACGCTGATGACGAGCGCACAGGGACAGCTGACCACCAGGAACAGCAGCGCACGGTAGAGCCACGTGGGGAACTGGCCCACGAACAGCGGGGGAACAATGGCAACGGCCAGGGCGGCCAGCACCACGACGGGGGTGTAGACGCGGGCAAAGCGGGTGATGAAGGCCTCGCTGCGCGACTTGTGGTCGGCGGCATGCTCTACCAGGCCGATAATCTTCGACACGGTGCTCTCGCCAAAGCTACGGGTGGTGCGCACCTTGATAACGCCCGAAAGGTTCACGCAGCCGGAGATGACCTCCTCGCCCTGGGCCGCCTCGCGGGGCAGGCTCTCGCCCGTCAGGGCCACGGTGTTGAGCGACGTGCTGCCCTCTATGACGATGCCGTCGAGCGGAATCTTCTCGCCGGGACGAACAACGATGGTCTCGCCTACCCCCACCTGGTCGGGACTGACCTGCAGCACCTGGCCATTGCGCTCCACGCTGGCCACGTCGGGGCGAATGTCCATCAGGTGGGCAATGCTGTCGCGGCTCTTGCCCTCGGCATAGCCCTCAAACAGCTCGCCTATCTGGAAGAAGAGCATCACGAAGACGGCTTCGGGAAACTCGGTCTCGGCCCCTGGCAGGAAGCCTATGCACAGGGCACCGATGGTGGCCACCGACATGAGGAAGTGCTCGTTGAAGGCATCGCCATTGGCAATGCCCTCGGCTGCCTCCTTCAGCGTTTCGTGGCCTATGAGCAGGTAGGGCACGAGGTAGACGAGCAGCATCTGCCATACGGGCAGCTGCACGTTCTTCTCGATAACAACGGCCACGACAAGCAGCACGGCGGTAACAACGATGAGCGCCAGCTGGCGGCCAAGGCCCTCGTGCTCGTGGTGGTGGTGCTCATGCTCGTGTCCGGCACATCCGTGCGCACAGCACGCTGATGGCTCGTGATGATGATGATGTTGATGTTGGTGTGACATATTCTTTTGCCTTTTTTGGTTTTCTGGGTGCAAAGGTATGGCAAAAGTTCTGCAACCGAGTTGCAAACATAAGGAAGCGTGGTCAGAAAACAACAAAAACCGAGAGTGTCATCGCGACAGTCTCGGTTTTTACCTTTTCTAACTAACTTATTATCAACTATTCATTACTCATTTCTACCTCTTTGTGGTTGCAAAGATAGCTACAATTTCGCACTATGCAATGCAATGATTGTGAAAAAACAACGTAAACGTTTGCGTAATTCACGCTTTTTCCGTATATTTGCCCCGCTAAAGCATTAACAAAGACAAACTATGCCCAAACACAGAGTTTCACTGAAGGATCTGGCCCAGCAGCTGGGGGTGAGCATTGCCACCGTGAGCAGGGCCCTGCACGGCAGTCCCGAGATAGGCAAGGAGATGCAAGAGCGGGTGAAGGAACTGGCCAAGAAGCTGAACTACCGGCCCAACCCCTTTGCGCAGAGCCTGCGCAGTGAGGCGCCGAAGGTGATAGGCGTGGTGGTGCCCAACCTGGTGACCCACTACTATGCCGCCGTGCTCGACGGCATCGAGACCGAGGCTCGCAAGGCCGGCTACAGCGTGATCAGCGCCAACAGCCACGAGAGCCAGGAGGACGAGACGCGGGCCATCGACAACTTCAACAGCCTGCACGTGGAGGGCATCATTGCCTGTCTGGCACAAGACACGACCGACTATAGCCACTTCGAGGAGATTTCGCAGATGGGCATACCGCTGGTGTTCTTCGGTCGCACCTGCATGACCGACAAGTTCTCGTGCGTCACGGCCAATGGCGACGAGGCGGCCCAGCAGGCCACGCAGCACCTCATTGACACGGGGTCGCGCCGCATAGTCTTCCTGGGCGGGCCCAACCACCTCGACATGGTGCAGCGGCGCAAGCACGGCTATCTGGAGGCGCTGCGCGAGAACCGCATACCCATAGAGCGCGAGCTGGTGGTGTGCGACCGCATAGACTATGAGGTGGCACGCCAGGCCACCGTCGAGCTGCTGAGCCGGCCGAACCGTCCCGATGCCATTCTGGCCTTCAACGATATTATCACCTTTGCCGCCTTCACCGCCATCAAGCAGCTGGGACTCAGCATTCCTGCCGATGTGGCCCTGATAGGCTTCACCGACGATGTGCATGCCAGCTACGTGACGCCCCGCATGTCGGCCATAGAAGACCAATCGCAGCTGATGGGCCAGACGGCCTGTCAGCTGCTATTGCGTCATATTGCGGGCGATACGAAGGTCCAGAAGAAGATCGTTCCCCAAAAGATTGTGATTCGTGATACTTCGGCCAAGAACAAGGCCGGTTGAGCGTTTTTACCTACCAGAGTGGCGAACGCTGCCACTACCGCCGCCACTGCGGCTGCCACCTACCGAGGTTGCACTGCGCGAGCCTACCGAGCTGCTGCGCTGCATAGGGGCTGCGCTGCGCTGAACTGAGGTGGCGCTGCGCTGAACAGGGGCAATGCTGCGCGTGCCTACCGAGCTGCTGCGCTGTACGGGAGCGGCATTGCGAGAGGCAGCACCTGCCGAACGAGTGGCCGAAGGAGCCTCAACCGAGCGGTTCATAGAGGAGCGGTTGCCCACTACCACGCTGCCACGGTTGCCATGGTCGTTGCCCATGCGGCTGTTGTTCACGCCGTTGTTGCTACCGCCCATACGGTTGTTGCCACCATCCATACGGTTGTTGCCTCCATCCATGCGGTTGTTGCCATTGGCACCGTTGTTGCCACCGCCCAGACGTCCGTCGCGGCCATCCGGCCTGCGGTCGCCATTAGGGCCGGTCACGCGGGTAGAGCTGTTGCCACGGCCGCCGCCCGAGCGATAGTCGCCACGATTCCATCCGTCGCGCATGCCGAAGTGCTGTTCGCGGGGAGCAACAGGGCGGAAGTGGTCGCGGTGGTGCTCATAGTAGCTGCGGTTGCCGTTCATGCGCCAGCTGTGGCCGCCACGATAGGAGGCGTAGAAGTGAGGGCGCCCGAAGTAGAAGTAGTCGCGGCGCGGATAGCGGGCATATACGCCGAAGTGCCAGTAGCCGGCATCCCAGTAGAGCGGGCGGAAGAAATAGGTGGCGGCGCGGAAGGCCTCCCACTGCCAGCTGTACAGAATGAACTGCAGATCCATATTGCGACGCTCCCAGTAGGTGCCGAACACGTCGTACTGACTGGTGACACCCATCAGGTAGTCGAGGTTGATCTCGTAGGCGGCCTCATACTGAGCGTCGGTCAGGTTCAGCTCGTAGGCCATCTTGTCAGTCAGGAACAGGGCTTCCTGGCGAGCGCGCTCATAGCTCATAGCGCTTGCCGATGCTGCCATTGCCAGCAGGGCTATCAGGGTAAACATCATCTTCTTCATAATCGTAACACTTTTATAGGGTTCAACTTCTGTTTATTTCTTTTTGTTTCTGCTGCAAAGATAGGCAAAAAAGAAACGCACAGCAAAGGTTTTTCCCTATACCAGAAGGGGAAAATCCCTAAAACTATCAATCAGATATAGTATTCGGCAGCATCGACCAGCCCGGCACGCAAGGCATAGCGGGTGGCCTCGTGGGCATTGTTGACCCCCAGCTTGCGGAAAATGTTCTTGCGATGGGTGTTCACGGTGTGGAAACTGCTGAACCTGCGGTCGGCAATCTCCCTGGTGGTCATGCCCTGGGCAATGTCTTTCAGGATCTCGGTCTCGGTCTTAGTCAGCGGAATCTTCTCCTCGGCCACGGCTGCAGACGGGGCCAGCAGGATCTCGGTCATACGCTGGCACACATAGCGGCGACGGTGCTGGGCATAGAGCAGGCACTCGCGAATCTCGTGGAGCGACGAATCCTTGAGCAGGATGCTGAACTGCGGCCCGGTGGCCACCAAGCGGCGCACGAAGTCGACCGTGAGATCGAAGCTGAACACCACCCACTGCACCTTGGGGAAACGCTCGGCCAGCACGATGAGCTCGTCGATGTCGTTCACATCGAACAGTGTGTAGTCAATGACCACGACCTGATATTCATCGCGCCGTCGCAGTTGGTCTATCAGTTCGGTCTTGTCCTCGGCCTGGTGGGGTTCTATCCCCTCCATGCCCGAGAGCACATACATAAGTCCTGCACGCGTAATGTCCTGTGGGTCTGCCAGCGAATAAAACATAAGAGTCTGTAGTTTTTGTGTATTGTAAAGATAATTAGAATGTCGGATTGATGACGAAGCGTATGCCGTGTTTCTGCGCCGTGGGCAGGTCCAGGTAGTTCAGTCGGCGCACGTACTCTATCTGCAGCAGGTTCAGTATGTTCTGCACGCCTACGGAAAACTCCATATAGGGCCGCTTGCCGTCCATCACCTGCGAGCCTTCGGGGAAGTGCATCAGCACGCTGCTCTGGGCGTTCTGCGGCAGGAAGGGGTTGTTCTTCTCCGAAAGGCCGCCCCACAGGGTCTTGAACTCCAGCACCTCGCGCCACTTCAGCTTGCGCATCAGGGGTATGCGGTTCAGCAGCTTGCCGCCCATCTCCCACGTGAGCATGAGCGAGGCATAGCGGTCGTTCAGGAACTCCATATTGTTGAGCATGGCAAACGAGGTGTAGCTGTTGATGTACGACAGGTTGGCCTGCGGCATGATGAGCAGCGGGAAGGGCACCTGGTTCCACTGCACGCCAGCCCTCAGCCGGGTGTCTATGCGTCCCCAGCTCATGGGCAGCCAGTTGCGGCGGAACAGTTCCATCTCAGTGAAGTTGTAGTTGTACTGGCCGCCCAGCAGGTGGCTGATGCCCATGGTGTGCTGCAGGCTCATGATCCAGGCATCCTGGTTGATAGTGCGGCGGCGCTGCTTGGTGTTGATGTACTTCTCGTTGGGGGCCAGGCGCAGGGCGCAGGTTGCCTCAGTGTAGCGCAGGGAAGAGAGCGGGGCCAGCGTAGCGTCGAGAGGCTGGAACAGCAGGTTGCCCTTGGGCTCTATCTTCTCCGTCTTCAGCGAGGTGGTGAGGCGCAGGTGCTGGGGTGTCTCATATTCAAACTGCAACTGCTGGGTGTTGAACATGAGCATCTTGTCGATGTCGTGCACCTTGAACGACGAGAACACGTTGTCCTTGTCGGTGGCCATATACTTGTCGCTGGGCAGGGCCACGTCGCGTTTCGACGAGAAGGTCAGGTTGCGCTGCGGAAACTCCTGCGGCAGGTAGTCCTTCTCGTTGAACGAATAGGTCAGCTCGGCGCTGTAGTAGTTCTCGTTGTGGCGGAAGCCGTGGGCATAGTAGCCACGGGCAAAGAGGTGGGGATGCAGGTTGGCCGTGGTCTGGCCGCTGGCGCGAAGGCGCAGCCCGTCGTAGAAGTTCTGCGAGATGACGGTGTTGATGGGGCCAACGTCGAACTTGCTGGGCTTCTCACGGGTGCCCGTCTCAAGGTAGTTCTCGAACAGTGCCTTCAGCACGAAGATGGCATACTTGTAGCCCTTCAGCTGCTCAATGTGGGTGAGGAAGTTGCCCATGCCCCGCTCGCTCTTGGTGAACTCCACCTGGCGGTGCTCCTCCCAGAAAGAGTCGCTGCGGCTGCTGGCACCACGGGCCACTTCGAGCTCGCCGCCCTTCAGCCGGCTCTTGGGCAGTGGGTCGAAGGAGAAGTCGGTCATGCGGGTGGTGCGCGTCACCAAGGCACGGGTGATGAAGTCGGTCACCATCAGCTCTACGATCATGTCGTCTACGGTGAGCAGCCACTGGCCGTCGTCCTGGCGGCTGAACTCCTGCATGCACTGAAAGCCCTCCACCCAGTTCACGTCGGTAGACTTGGGCAGCGACAGCTCGCACCGCTTCACCTGGTACGACGAGTCGTTCAGAATGAAGATCTGCCCCCTGAAGCCGAAGTCCTGCTGGTTGTTGGGCACGAAGTCCACCTGAATGCAGTGGTCGGGGCCTACGAACAAGGTGTCGGTAATATAAAAGCGGTAGAACTGAATGGCATCGCGACCGATGGGGCTGCTGAACTTGTGGCGCAAGAGCAGGATGTAGTCGTCGTAGATGTCGACGTCGCTGAACACGTCGCGCATCACCGTGGTCAGGATGCCGCCCGTCTGGAACAGGTCGTTCACGCCCGATGCCTTCTGGCCAAGCACCACGGTCTTCTCCTTCTTAGGGTCTTTGCGGTACAGGTGCTCGGTCAGTGTCTCGTCGACCGTGAGCGGCAGCACCAGCTTGTCGTTGTACTGGCTCACCTCTACCTGGTCTACCAGCCAGGGGTACTTCTTGAACAGTCCTTTCGACAGGGCCTCCATGCTGATGTCGTTCAGGCCCAGCATAATCTTCTGGTAGTTGGTGTACTTATAGTAGTCGTGCTGCTTGATGTCGGCCTTCTTCTTGGCTGCAATCACCTTGCGCATCAGCTCCACGGCGGGGTTGTCCTTGCGACTGTAGCGCGTCTTGCGCTTCGACTTCACCGTGACCTCCTCCAGCTTGCGGCTGTCGGGCTTCAGGCGTATGGTCATCTTCTTAGGCGTGTCGGGCCCAATGTTAATGACCTGCGACTGATAGCCCACCGAGCTGAACGTGAGTCGCCAGCCGTTGTGCCGCCCTATGCTGAAGGCACCGTTGCCATCGCACTTCGTGGCCACGTTGTTGCCTTTATACACCACGCTGGCGTAGGGCACGGGGCCGCCGTCGGTGGCATCGAGCACCTCGCCCACGAGCTGTGCCCCCACCCGGCCACATACCAGGAAGAGTAGCAGCAGTAGCAAATATGCGCGTTTAAGAGAGAGGTGCACAAGTCCAGTCGTTTTCTTCATTACCCTGTAATTTTGGCGCAAAGGTACGCCTTTTTCCCCAAACTGCCAAATGTTTAGGTAAAAAATGCTGAAAACCAAAAAATTAGAGATACACCTCTTTTTTTATTTATAGAAAAATGTTTACCTTTGCACCCAAATTTACTAACTTAACAAAAACAAACTGATTGTTATGAAAACAAGAGGATGGGCTATCCTGATGCTTTTGCTAAGCACATTGAACATGGCAAAAGCTGAAGACTGGATTGATGTGACCAGCATCTTCGTGACCAATCCGGGCTTCAACGAAAACAGCACAGATGGATGGACATGGTGGAGCAATGCCACCTCGCAGACCTGCAGGGCCGGGGCGATGGAGTTCTGGAACGGCACGTTCGACATTTGGCAGGACATCAGCGAGGCACCAACGGGGCGCTACCGCCTGAGCGTTCAGGCATACTACCGCACTGGCGACAACGACCGCAGCTACCAGAACTATCGCAACGGCACCGAGCAGCTAACGGGCTATATGTATGCCGCCGGCAACCAGAAGCTGCTGGCCAGCGTCTACAGCTACGAGCTGCCCGAATATACCGACGGCTGCTGGACCTACAACAGCGGCGGCTGGTGGGGCGGCGGCGAGACCCACTACTTCCCCAACACGATGGAGAGCGCTGCCGTGGCCTTCAGCCAGGGTGGCTACCAGAACGTGATGGAGTTCGAAGCCGGAGGCGACTTCCGGATAGGCCTCATCAACGAGACGTGGACCAACAGCAACTGGTGCATCTTCGACAACTTCCGGCTGGAGTTCAAGGGAGAGGTGGTTCAGGTGAGCAGCATGACCATCAGTGCACCCAACACCGAGCTGATTATCGACGAGACGGTGCAGGCCGAGGCCAACGTGCTGCCTGCCAACGCCCTGCAGAAGAGTCTGGTATGGACCTCGTCGAACGAGCGCGTGGCCACCGTGAGCCAGTCGGGCCTCATCACCGCCAGGAGCGTGGGCACCGCCGTCATCACCGCCACCACGACCGACGGCAGCAACCTCAAGGCCACGCTCACCATCACGGTCAAGGCCAACGTGGTGTCGCCAGAGGCCATCGTCATCAACGAGATCATGGTCTCTAACGTAGACGAGTTCATCAGCCCGGCCAACAACTTCGACGGCTGGATAGAGCTGTACAACCCCACCGCCCAGAGCGTGAGCCTGGCAGGACTCTACCTGAGCGACGATGCCGCCAACCTGCGCCAGTGGCGACTGCCACAGGGCATCGGCGTGGTGCCTGCCAAGGGCTACAAGGTGATCTGGTTCGACAGCAACGACCTGATGCCCACCAACGCCCCCATTAAGCTCGATGTCGACGGCGGCACGCTCTACATCAGCGACGAGAGCGGCCAGATTCTGGATCAGCGCGTCTATCCGGCAGGCATCGAGCGTACCAGCTATGCCCGCATTATGGACGGTCTGGATATATGGAGCTACTGCGCCACGCCTACCCCCGAGGGCTCGAACAACAGCAGCTCCTTTGCCTCGCAGCAGCTGGCTGACCCCGTGGTCGACCAGCCCTCGCAACTCTTCATCACCCCGCTCAGCGTCAACGTGACTATTCCCGCAGGCCAGACCCTGCGCTACACCACCGACGGCACCCTGCCCACCATGCAGAACGGCGAGACCAGCCTGACGGGCCAGTTCAGCGTCACCGCCACCACCTGCTACCGCTTCCGCCTGTTTGCGGGCGGCCAACTGCCTTCGCGCGTGAGCACACGATCCTATATTTATAAAGACCGCGACTTCTCGCTGCCCGTGGTCAGCGTGGTGAGCGACCCCGACTTCCTCTACGACGACAAGCTGGGCGTCTACGTGCGCGGCACCAACGGCCGTCCCGGCAACGGCCAGTCGTCGCCCTGCAACTGGAACATGGACTGGGAGCGCCCCGTCAACTTCTCGTATCTCGATGCCAGCGGCGAAATGGTGCTCAACCAGGACGTGAACCTGGAGATGTGCGGCGGATGGAGCCGCGCCTGGGAGCCCCACTCCTTCAAGCTGAAGGGCAACAAGGAGCTGGGCGGCAACAAGAACCTGCCCTACCCCTTCTTCCAGCAGAAGCCCTACATTCGCAACCGCACGTTGCAGATTCGCAATGGCGGCAACGACACCAACGCCCGCTTCAAGGACCCTGCCCTGCAGACCATCATCCAGACATCGGGCATCGACATCGACTGCCAGAGCTATCAGCCCGTCCACGAGTTCATCAACGGCCAGTACATCGGCGTGCTCAACATTCGCGAGCCTAACAACAAGCACTACGTCTACGCCAACTACGGCTGGGACGACGACGAGATCGACCAGTTCGAAATGTCGCCCGACTCGGGCTACGTGCAGAAGTGCGGCACGCCCGACGTCTTCAACGAGCTGTGCGACGTGCTCTCGGCCGATGCCGCCAACCCCGAGACCTACGCCGAGATTTGCCGCGTGCTCGACGTCGACAACTACGCCAACTACATGGCCGCCGAGTTCTATATGGGCGGCACCGACTGGCCGCAGAACAACGTGAAGGCCTTCCGCCATCAGGACGGCGGCCGCTTCCGCTTCGTGCTGTTCGACCTCGACGGCACCTTCGCCACCAGCGACCCCTTCAACACCTTTATGTGGAAGGAGAACTACACCTTCGACCAGCTCTACCCCACCTCGCTGGGCCGCATCACCGACCACATTCGCTTCGTCACCCTCTTCAAGAACATGCTGAAGAACGCCAACTTCCGTCGTAAGTTCATCGATGCCTACTGCATGATAGGCGGCAGCGTGCTCGAGGCCACCCGCGCAGCCAGCATCATCGACGAGCTGAGCAATCGCGTCAACCCGGCCATGGGCCTGGAGAACCGCCAGTGGGACCTGAACAACACGGCCAACAGCCTGCGCAACAGCCTGAACGGCCGCCTCAGCACGGCCAACAACGCCCTGCACAACTATGCCACCTTCGGCCTGAGCAACACAACGGCACAACAGGTACGGCTGGCCAGCGATGCCGAGGGCGCTCGCCTGCTGGTCAACGGCATGGAGGTGCCCACGGGCCGCTTCAACGGCTATCTCTACGCCCCCGTCCGCCTGAAGGCCGAGGCTCCCGCAGGCTATGCCTTCCAGGGCTGGCTGAGCGGCACGGGCCTGCCCTCAACGCTGAAGGAGAGCGGCAGCACCTGGACCTACTACGACCAGGGCTCGCTCGACGGCAAGAACTGGACCTCGCCCAGCTACGTCGAGATAGGCTGGAAGCAGGGCCTGGCACCCTTGGGCTACGGCAAGAGCGAGGTGAAGACCACCCTCGACTACGGCAGCGACAGCAGCAACAAGCGCCCCACGGCCTACTTCCGCACCAAGGTGCAGCTGGAGCAGGCACCTAAGTCGGGCGATGAGTTCACGCTCAACTTCACCGTCGACGATGGCATCATCGTCTACGTGAACGGTGCCGAGGCCGGCCGCTACAACATGCCCTCGGGCACCGTCAGCTACAGCACCTACTCCACCAGCTATGCCCCCAACAATCCCGACGTAGGCACCATGCAGCTGGCCGGCAGCTTGTTCCACCAGGGCAGCAACACCATTGCCGTAGAGCTGCACAACAACAGCGGCAGCTCTACCGACCTGCTCTGGGATGCCTCGCTCGCCACCACGGCCAGCCAGGAGGCTCCCACCTACTACAGCACCGAGCCGGAAATAAGCCTGCCCACTACAGGCAGCGTCAACCTGACGGCCAGCTACCGCCAGCTCACGCCGTCAGAGCGCACCCAGCAGGGCTTAGGCACCGTGCGCATCAACGAGGTGAGCGGCCAGAACGACAGCTACATCAACGACCTGGGCAAGAAGGCCGACTGGCTTGAGCTATACAACACCACCGACCAGGAGGTCGACGTTGAGGGCATGTACCTGACCGACAACCTGCAGAAGCCCACCAAGTACCAGATCACCAAGGGCAAGGGCCGCGCCAGCACGAAGATTCCCGCCCACGGCTATCTGCTCGTGTGGTGCGACAAGCAGGAGAGCACCGACCAGGCCCTGCACGCCTCGTTCAAGATCGACGGCGACGGTGGAGCCCTGCAACTGATGGCCGCTGACCAGAGCTGGAAGGACACCTTCTACTATGGTGCCCACGACGCCCGCACCACCGTGGGCCGCTATCCCGACGGCGGGGCCAGCATCTACAACATGAGCACGCCCACCATCGCCAAGGCCAACATACTGACCAGCTATGCCGAGCTGACCGACCAGGACGAGCTGAAGCGCCAGCTCGACGTGCAGACCGGCATCCGCACCACGCTGGCCTCCCAGGCCAATGGCTTCCGCCTGCGCTATGGCTCGCAGCAGCTCATCGTGAAGGCCGATGACGACGGCCCCACGCAGATTGAGATCTACACCACCGATGGCCGCCTGATAGAGCGCGCCACCGTCAGCGTGGCCCACGGCACCGCCCGTCTCGACATCTCCCACCTGCCCCAGGGCTTCTACGTGGCCCGCGCCACCGCCGATGCCCACACCCGCGTAGCCTGCAAGTTCCTGAAATAAAGCACTTTACAATCGCCTCACAACGGAGCCTCCATTGTCACTCAATGGAGGCTCCGTTGCGTTGTAACGAGGCCCCTGTTATCCCCCAATCGAGCCTCCGTTGTCACGCAACTAAGCCTCCGTTGCATCGCAGCCCTGGAACGGTTGGCCAGGCCGAAAAATTTGTTAATTTTCATTTATTCTACCTTTAATATAATAAAAATGTGTAACTTTGCACCCGAACTTGCGCTTATAAGCCTTTTCAAGGGCTGCGAAGGAGTGAGAGTTCACGCTCTTTTTGTATTCTTAGGTCACCCACACCCGGCTAAAGTTCCAAAGGTGCTTCGCTGACCCGAGACAGAGTTATGACAGATGACTCAACGATGGCAACAACAACCACCGGGACCTATGGTGCAAACGATGGGCCTTGCGCCGGAGGCGTGCCAAAAAACGAGAGGCTAATTCGCAGGCTGAGAAGCGTAAAAGACGGCCGGGTGAAGGTCACGCAGAAGGCTGTCAAGACCAAGGCTCCCTTCGACCCCACCGCATGGTACCTGTACACCGTGAAGCGCAACAAGGAGCTTGCCACGCGAAACTTCCTGACCCGGGAGAACACAGGCTTCGACGTCGAGGCCTATGTCGCCGCGCAAGTCAACATAAGAAGACGGCCCACGGACAAAGACGGCAAATCCCGGCAGGAGCGGGTCGTCATCCACGGCAAGATCTTCGTCCGCGTAGACCCAGCCCACCGCGTCGACGTGATGAAGAAGTGCCCGTTCATCACCAACTGCGTCACCGAGCGTCTGTCGGCCCTTTCGCCCAAGGACCAGAAAGTCCCCGTCACATTCGTCCGCGTGCCCGACCTCCAGATTCTGCGTGTGCGCACAGTGCTCGACATGGCCGACGGCCTGGTGGAATACACCGAGCACGCCCCGCAAGCCCAGGACAAGATACAAGTCATTGGTGGTCAGCTCATCAAAGGAGCCCTCTTCAAAGATGTCCAGGGCGAAGTCCTCACCACCAATGGCCGAAAGGAAGCCATCGTCATCCTCGATGGCGTCGGCTGCCTGAAGTTCAGGCTCCCCATCGAGGATATTGCAAGGTTGAGGAAATAGTTAAAAAAAGAAAATTAAACAACAGGAGGGGAATATATGATGACAAAAAAACGTGAAATGGCCGAATGGATAATGGACTTTTTCAGGAAATCCAAGTTAGATGTTGGGCAAGTTGTTATGATGCGCACTGTTCAGAACAAGCTCTATGACTTGAACCCACGTGAACGAGACTTGTTCGTGCCAGTTGCTCAAGAGCTTATCGATAATGGCTATTTCACCTATGAAGAAGGAGCGTCCCAGAGTCTGCGGCTAACGCAGAAAGGCCGCGACTACATATATGACCCTAATGCCGAACTTGACTGCTGCCAAGACAACAATCTGACGCCTGCTCAGAAACAATATATTGCAGCCTGGCATCAAAACTTTACGTCATATATTGAACAACTGAAAACATTTATCGCAGGTCTGATGCTCATACCCGAAGCCACCATTGAGGACATACGTGCTTTGGAACAATGCATGCAGATTCTTAATGGAAGTGATGTCCATGACATAGAGAAGTCTTTAGGCGAGGAAAAAATCAGCAAGGCGGTGCTTGACAAAATAGAGAAGTTTGATAAAGACTTGGTAGATATGGCTGTGGATCATCTTCGCACAGACGTCTTGGTAAAAGAGTTCTGGAGATCGCTGGCCCACATCAAGATATATCAGGAAAAGAAAGCCGAGGAGATGCGGCTGAACAAGCTGAAAATTGTGCCCGTTTGATCTTAACCAGAAACAATCATTGCCATTATGCGTAAAGTCTATTCCAGCACTGCCGGAGCTAGTTTGGACGTGGTAGAAAAGTAGAGTAAATATTTGCCGGTTTCAAGAAAAAAGTATACTTTTGCGGCATAAATGTCAAGTGATATGGAAACAAACGGTGTAATGACAGCCAACGAACCCATTGCATCATACGGCACCAATTCTTATGCCGATGTGATGATGATGCTCTATTCCATGCCAATTACTTCAGAGGTAAAGGAGCATGTGGGGCAACGCCTTGTGCTTGAGGTGACAGGAAAGAATCTCTCGCGTGTTATTGCGCGTATTGACCACTTGGCCAGGCTCAAGAACGATTGGGATGGTTTCGGGGCATCGCGTATTCTTCCAACTGTCATCACTAATATTCGTGCGGTAATGCTGGCTTCGAAGGACACAGACTGGAAAGACTGGACTATATCTCCTAACGTCAACGGCACGCTATTCTTACAGTCCACCAAACATGTCAGCAGCCTTAGTCTCGGCGAGAAAGAGTATTCATCCTTCACCAAGAAGGACGGCCAGCGTGAAGGTAAGAGTCATATCCCGTTTAGTGTTGAGATTTCCTGTCGGCAATGCGCTCGCTTAACAAATAAGCGTAAACGTTATGAGTATCGTCTCCACAATATCCAACGAAGAAACCGTCGCCCGAATCTTGCATCAAGATTGGGTCATAGACGGTGCTATCCAACTTGGAGCTATTTCTACGCTTCAAGAGAAGCAGTTTAAAGATGAGTAACTCCATCATCTAACCTTTTGCATAATCTGTAATAGGTCACACCTCCGGGAAGTGACCCTCTACAGGTTTCTCGTTACTCTTTTACCATTTGCATTACGAGACTTTTACTCCACAGGTGGTTGCAAAGCTGAATAGTTGAAACTTAGTTAAACTAGAATAATCTTATAGGCTGGATGCCCTTTGTTTAAAGCGCTCGGCTCTGCCGCTTTGCTTGCAAAGAACTTCCGAATTAATTGAGTGCTCACTTATACTTATATGAAAAGGGTAATTCATTTATTACTGTTAATATTACTAACAAGTTGTGCCAATTACAAGGATATACCCTATTTCCAGAACTCGGCTGAGTACGATGGCAGTCAAGGGGCGCAACTATACGACATGACCATCAAGCCGAAAGACCAGCTTACGGTCTTTGTGTTCTCTGGAACGGACAAAGAGGCGGTGGCACAGTTCAATATGCGAGATATTACGGTGTTAGAGACAAATTCAAGGAGATTAAACACCAGAGGTGGCCATCCTGTTCATCGCTATCTTGTTGATAACGAAGGCAATATAGACTTCCCGATATTGGGAAAGATTCATCTTGCCGGCTTTACTATTAGCCAAGCAAATAATCACATCAAAGAACTGATAACCCCATACCTTAGCAAAACAGCAGACTGTGTCGTGAACGTAAACATCGAAAACTACGAGGTGACGGTGATGGGGGAGGTTGCCAAACCGAATACCTTCACAGTTACGCGCAATAAGATTACCGTGCTTGAGGCTCTTGCTATGGCGGGCGACATGACCATCTACGGCAAGCGAGACAACGTGAAGTTGCTTCGTGAAATGGATAACGGGGAATATGAGATCCATGAGCTGGACCTCCGTGATGCCAACATCCTCAACTCCCCTTATTATTATCTGCAGCAGCGCGATGTTGTGTATGTGGAACCTAATGTAGCAATGGCACAAAATGCTAAAATTGGTCGCACCCGCCAATTGTGGGTGCGAGGGGCAAGTATCACCATCTCGCTAGGTTCTTTGCTTTATAGGGTACTTAAATAGACTCTATAAAGATTGGTAGTCGCGGCCAGTTGAAAAATCTGTACCAGAAATTCTGGAATGTAGTGAAGGATGCCGAAAACGCATAAAAAAGTATAAAGTTTTAAGGCACCGAGTACTTTTCTGAGGAAAAAGCGTTAATTTTGCATTGTGGAGTATATATACTCCTTAGAATACATGAAGATAGTTAAGATATATATCCGCGAACTCGGCGCCGTTCGAGACTCTGAGGTTGAGGTTAAGCCACTTATGATATTCTCTGGCGAATCAGGCTTGGGCAAGAGTTATGTGGCCATTTTGGTGCACTATCTCTACAAGTTGCTTACAGAGAGCCGTTTGCAGAGATTTTTTGATTCCAAAGGATGGAGCTATGACACCTTGGCATCCACCTCTCCTGATACTGGCGCGTTCTCTGTGAGTGTAGACGAACTTCTGTTATGGATTAATAATGATGCCAGTCAGTACATGCGCGATGCCGTTGGCAATCCTGAGCTGCATGTTGACATATCCTTTGAGGTGCCTATCAGTCAGGTGTCCTATAAGTTCACCTATCGCACTGTGCTCTACGGTGTAGAAGGCAAGGAAATGAGGAGTGTAGTTTTCGAGTTAGACAATACATATAATATTCGTATCGATGAGACGGCGAAGAGCATGGGTAGTCTGCCTTGGTCATTACTTCTTCAGTCCAGCCTTAGCAGGGCAATATTTGATTCAGAAGACATAGAGCAAACTTTCTGTATGGTTCCAGGTCGTGGTGCATTGCTCAATCTCTCCCTTACAGCACAGGATCGGCTAAAAGCATCGAAGGACATCTATTCAGAGTTTCTCTCCGATTGGAGCGTGGTTCGGGGTATGCAGCCATTTGGAGAACGTGACGAGGAGTTAGTTTCCCGTCTTTACGACATCAATGGTGGCAAGATAGAGATTGACGATGATGACAAGGTGATATATCGCCTTGCCAGCGGCGAGCCGTTCCCCATCAATGCCGCTGCCTCGTCCATCAAGGAGTTGGCACCACTTTATATGCTTTTAGATAAGTATCCAGCCAATCGTCTGTCGATACTCTTTGAAGAGCCAGAGGCTCACTTGCATCCTCAGAAACAAGTCGATATAGCTGACTTTGTTGTTCGAGCCGTCAACAAAGGAAGCCACATACAGATCACTACTCATAGCGACTATTTCGTGCGTCGTTTGAATGACCGTATTTTCCTACATATGATTCGTGATTTGGATTCGGTGGAGTACGGTCTTACCTTAGAGCGTTACGGCTATAGCGACCTCTCGGTGGATGCCTCACTGATAGGCGCCTATCTACTTCGACGCGAGACAGATGGGAGTGTGAAAGTTTTCCCCCAGCAGTTGGACAAGGGTATTCCGTATGAGTCATTTTACGATGTCATCGAGAAGGAAGCCCGTCACAGTCTGGACATTCAGCAGTCCTACTATAAACTAAAATCCCGCCATGCTGAGTGAATTTAGCAAATCGTGGAACAGTCTTTACGCCAATCACCCCTCTGAGTACCTTACTGGCGGTGTGACGATAGTGGAGAAAGGCGGTAGCGCTAAGAACAAGAGTCTAACGATAACTTGTTCGGAGGCTGTTTCGTTCCCTTCAAAGCATTTCGATGGCTACGATATGTTCAATGCACTGAGTAATCGCAACTGTGATGGTGCATTTTTAATAGCCAATGACGACGGCAGTCTTGATATGGTATATGTAGAAATGAAATCCCGGTTTGACTCCCACGAAACATTCGAAGCCAAGTGCCAAATCACTGAAACCAGGGCCAAGATGCAGTCATTGTTGCAGATGATGAGGGCATACTCATCCCTACACATTCGTCGTGTGTTTGGTGTGATAGAACACCAGCAGCTTGATGCTGACCAGGAAGTTTTGTGGAGCAAGATGCAGCAGCTTCCAGATGACAGATTGGACTTTGGCTGGCGGCTGATAAAATACGGGGAAGTTAAGGGCAAGACCCGCTATTCTGCAGCGTTGAACATGCCCTCAGAGATGACCTTTCGCATTGTCCTTTCAGATGCGGCTCACTACTCAGTGAACTATAGCGATTTATGTCGGTAGCATTTTAAGTTGATTTTCTTTAAGAAAATAATTTGGCCATGCCCTCTGAGGGCGTGACCCTTTGGTGGTTGAAACGTAAAGTAGTTGTGGCGGTACG
>JAFVEE010000022.1 GCA_017478085.1 Prevotella sp.
TGTGGCGATGATGACGATGACAACGATGCAGGGGCGGGCAAGGCTACCGTTGTAGTCGATGGAGCATCTTACGAAATGAACTTTGGATGGTGGAATGTGAATCACAAAAGTTTGGGTTTATACTTTAGTGATACCGCCAATGCGTATTCCCTTACACCAAAGGAAATCAATGGCAAGAGAATAAAAGAAGTAGAATTGGTAATTTATGACTGGAATTATGCAGAAATCCAGCCTGGGACTTATACTGCTTTTATGGAAACATCGGACATCCTTTATGTTGATATATCAAAAGAGGATGTAGAAGAATATCCTTATTATAGTGGGCAAGTTTTGGTTACCATCACTAAGGATGCAGACCGCTATACCATCAGTTTCCCTGAAACAAATGTAAGCAAGTATGATGAAGAGACTGGAAAGAATCTCGGAACAGTACCTTTCTCTTTTAGCTATTCAGGAAAACTCTCTGAAATGCATTTCATGGACGATGATGATTAATTAATTGCGGAATAGAATCTGTAGCTCTAAAAAAGTTCACTTCGAAACAATGATAAGAGCGAGGTCAGTCAAGAGATCTCGCTCGCTGTGTTTGATACGAGGAAGGGAGATTAGAAATTCATCTCCAAACAATCGTAGGCCGTGACGTCGATGCGGGTGGGCGTGATGGCTACATAGCCATGCTCCAAGGCCCAGCGGTCGGTGTCGGTGGCCTCGGGCTCGTCATTCTGATAGCGGCCCACCATCCAGTAGTAGTCGTAACCACGAGGATGATGGCAGGTGGTAATCTCGTTCGTCCACGAGCCAGCCGACATACGGCACAGCTTCACACCCCGATAATCGCCCTCTGCCATGACGGGGAAGTTCACGTTCAGACAGACGCCCTTGGGCAACCCTTCCTGCAAGACCCGCTGGGTAATCTGCCGGACGTAGGGCCGCAACGGCTCGAAGTCGGCATCGGGACGAAAGTCGCAGATGGAGAAGGCCACCGAGGGAATGTACTTCATACAGCCCTCGAGCGTCACGCCCATGGTGCCGCTATAGTGCGTGTTGACCGAGGCATTGTCGCCGTGGTTGATGCCGCCAATCACCATGTCGGGCCTGCGACGCCCTTCGAGCAGCACGCTCAGCGCCAGCTTCACGCAGTCGGTGGGCGTGCCGTTGCTGGCCCACACCTGCAAGCCCTCTTCCTCGCGAATCTTTTCAAGCCGCAGGGGCATCGTGGCCGAGAAAGCGCACGAGAAGCCCGAACGTGCCGAGTCGGGGGCGCACACCAGCAGGTCGGCCACGTCGCGCAGCATATCAATCAGGCAGTTGATGCCTTTGGCCTGATAGCCATCGTCGTTCGAAATGAGGATCAAGGGGCGTTTCTGTTCTGTCATAAAATGCATAAATATCGATTTGTGGATGCAAAAGTACAATTTTTTCGTCAAATAACGTGCTTGTTTCTTAAACTTTTCGTATTTTTGCACATCATTATTTATAAATATGAAACATTCTGCACTTTTGATAGGCACAGCCTTAGTGTGCCTGATGACCATATCCTGTTCCAGCAGCGACAAGAAGAAGGAACAGGACAAAGCCCATTATAAGACATTGGTGGTAAGCAAGCAGGACATCACCCTTTGGCAGCAATACAGCGCCCGGCTGACGGGCAGGCAGATCGTGGAGGTACGCCCACAGGTGTCGGGCAACATCACGCGCATCTGCATCAACGAGGGCGATGCCGTGAAGCGCGGCCAGACGCTCTTCGTCATCGACCAGGTGCCCTACCGCGCCGCACTCGAGGTGGCCGCGGCCACGCGCAAGAGTGCCGAGGCCCGGCTGGCCACGGCCCGCATGAACTACGAGAACGAGACACGGCTGCAGGAAGGCCACGTGGTGAGCGACGTGTCGGTAGAGACGATGCGCAACGCCCTGCTCGAGGCTGAGGCCGCCCTGGCACAGGCCAAGGCACAGGAGGTGAACGCCCGCAACAGCCTGAGCTACACCGAGGTGAAGAGCCCCGTAGACGGCGTGGCATCGATGATTCCCTGGCACGTGGGAGCACTGGTGAGCAGCAGCATCAGCGAACCGCTGGTCACCGTGGCCGACGACCGCGAGATGCAGGCCTACTTCAGCATCACCGAGAGCCAGGTGCTCGACCTGATAGGCCGCTATGGCTCGGTGGAAGCCTTCATCAGCCAGTCGCCCGCCGTCAGTCTGCGGCTGAGCAACGACAGCATCTATCCACACCAGGGGCGCATCAGTGCCGTGAGCGGCACGGTCGACGGCTCTACGGGTGCCGTGGCCTTGCGTGCCACCTTCCCCAATGCCGCCCATCTGCTGCACAACGGCGGCAGCGCCACCGTGCTGGTGCCCACGCACCGCGAGCAGTGCATCGTGGTGCCGCAGGAGGCCACCTACGAGCTGCAGAACCGCACATTCGTCTACAAAGTGGTCGACGGTAAGACGAAGGCCACAGCCATCGTGGTGCATCCGCAGCACACGGGCCGCGAGTATATCATTGAGCAAGGACTGAGCGTGGGCGACACCATCATAGCCGAGGGTGCCGGACTGCTGAAGGAAGGGATAGAGCTATGAACGTAAAGACTTTTATAGACCGCCCCATCCTGTCGTGCGTCATCTCGGTGCTCATCGTGCTGGTGGGCCTCATCGGCCTCAGCCGCCTGGCACTGGAGCAGTTCCCCGAGATTGCACCGCCCACGGTGCGACTGAACGCCAACTATACCGGTGCCAATGCCGAGACGGTGCAGAAGAGCGTGGTGGTGCCGCTGGAAGAGGCCATCAACGGCGTGGAGGGAATGATGTATATGTCGTCGACGGCCTCGAACACGGGCTCGGCCAACATCAGTGTGTTCTTCCGACAGGGCACCGACCCCGATATGGCGATGGTCAACGTGCAGAACCGCGCCGCCACCGTGCAGGGCCGGCTGCCCAGCGACGTGGTGAAGAGCGGCCTCACGGTGCGCAAGCGCCAGACCAGCAACATCAAGCAGCTCACCATCTACAGCCCCGACGACTCCTTCGACCGCACCTTCCTGGCCAACTACACGAAGATCAACATTGAGCCTCGGCTGAGCCGCATACCAGGCGTTGGCGAGGTGAACGTGATCGGTGCCGACTACTCGATGCGCATCTGGCTCGATCCGCAGAAGATGGCACGCTACGGGCTGACGCCCGCCGACATCAACAAGGTGCTCGACGAGCAGAACGTAGAGGTGGCCACGGGCACGCTGGGCGCCGACTCGGAGAACACGTTCCAGTATGTGCTGAAGTACCGGGGCCGCTACGAGGAAGAGCAGGACTACGAGCAGATGGTCATCCGCTCGCTGCCCTCGGGCGAGGTGCTGCGCATAGGCGACGTGGCCCGCGTGGAGCTGGGGCCGCAGAGCTACAACTACATAGGCGAGACCAATGGCCATCCGGGCGTGAACATTATGATCAACCAGATCAGCGGCTCTAACGCCAACGAGATCATCAAGCAGATAGACCGCGAGGTGGCCGACATCCGCGAGGGTCTGCCCAGCGGCATCACCATCGAGGACCTGGAGTCGAAAAAGGACTTCCTCGACGCCTCGATAGCCAGCGTGCTCGAGACGCTCGTCGAGGCGCTGCTGCTCGTCATCCTGGTGGTCTATGTGTTCCTGCAGAACTTCCGCTCCACCTTCATTCCTGCCGTGGCCATCATCGTGTCGCTCATCGGCACGCTGGCCGTGCTCTACGCCATCGGCTTCTCGCTCAACATGCTCACGCTCTTCGCCCTGGTGCTGGTCATCGGCACCGTGGTCGACGATGCCATCGTGGTGGTCGAGGCGGTGCAGGCGGAGCTGGACAACTCTAAAATCTTAACTCTTAATTCTAAACTCATCACCATTCGTGCTATGCACGGCATCACCTCGGCGCTGGTCACCACCACGCTGGTGTTTATGGCCGTGTTCGTGCCCGTCTGCTTCATAGGCGGCGTCACCGGCACGTTCTACACCCAGTTCGGCCTCACGATGGCCATCGCCGTGGCCATCTCGCTGTTCAATGCCCTGACGCTCAGCCCCGCCCTCTGTGCGCTGATGATGAAGCCACGCGACGACTCCCACCGCTTCCACCGGGCCTTCAACACGGCCTTCACCGCCATGGTGGCCAAATACCAGGGGGCGGTAGGCGTGCTGCTGCACCGCCGGTGGCTCACGGTCGCGCTGGTGGTCGTGGCCATAGGCAGTCTGGGCTGGCTGATGAAGACCACGAAGACGGGCCTGGTGCCCAATGAGGATATGGGCACCATCTTCGTCAACGTGCAGGCATCGCCCGGCAGCAGTCTGCAGCAGACCTACGGCATACTGAAAGAGGTGGAAGAGCGCATCAAAGACCTGCCCCAGCTGCGCACCTACTCGCTCGTGGCAGGCAACAGCGTGGGCTTCGAGCAGTCGTCGTCGAACGGCAACTTCACGCTGAAACTGAAGAAATGGGACGAGCGCAAGAACAAGGAAGACCACGTGCAGGCGGTGATGGAAGAGATATACCGTCGCACCGCCGACATCTCGAACGCGAAGATTCAGGTGAACACGCAGGCCATGATTCCCGGCTTCGGCCGCACCAACGGCTTCGAGCTCTACGTGCAGGACAAGAAGGGCGGCACCATCAGCGACCTGCTCGCCTACACCAACCAGCTCATTGCCGCGCTGAACGAGCGGCCCGAGATCAGCCGTGCCTTCACCAACTTCTCGCTGAAATATCCGCAGTACCGCGTGGAGGTCGACGCCGCCCTGTGCAAGCGCCGTGGCGTGTCGCCCAGCGACGTGCTCAGCGCGCTGGGAGGCTACGTAGGCGGCTCCTACGCCAGCAACTTCGTGCGCTTCACCAAGCTCTACCGCGTTATGGTGCAGGCATCGCCCGAATACCGGCTCGACACCGAGTCGCTCAACAACATCTTCGTGCGTCGCTCGGCCGAAGGACGCTCGCAAGGCGAGAACGACCGTGGCGAGATGTCGCCCATCGGCCAGTACCTCAGGCTGTCGCGCATCTATGGCAGCGAGACGCTGTCGCGCTTCAACCTCTTCCCCAGCATCTCGGTGAGCGGCGCGCCCGCCGAGGGCTACAGCACCGGCCAGGCCATCGAGGCCATACGCCAGGTGGCAGCCCAGCAGCTGCCCGAGGGCTATGGCTACGAGTTTGGCGGCATGACGCGCGAGGAGGCTTCCGCCCAGAACACCACCACCCTGGTCTTCATCGTCTGCATCGTGTTCATCTACCTCATCCTCTGCGCCCTCTACGAAAGCCTGTTCGTGCCGCTGGCCGTCATCCTGAGCGTGCCGTTCGGCCTGGCGGGCTCGTTCATCTTCGCCCGCATCTGGGGGCTGGAGAACAACATCTATATGCAGACGGGCCTTATCATGCTCATCGGCCTGCTGGCCAAGACGGCCATCCTGCTCACCGAGTATGCCTCCGAGCGCCGCCGTCAGGGCATGGGCATCATCGAGGCCGCCCTCGATGCCGCTGGCGTGCGCCTGCGCCCCATCTTGATGACCTCGATGACGATGGTCTTCGGCCTGCTGCCCCTGGCCCTTGCCACCGGTGTGGGAGCCAACGGCAACCAGTCGCTGGGCGTGGGCACCATCGGCGGCATGCTCATCGGCACCATCGCCCTGCTCTTCATCGTCCCCGTCCTCTTCATCATCTTCCAGACCATCGAGGAGCGCGTGTTCGGCAGAAAGATGCAGGCACGCCTTTAGGAGCGCCCGCAATAACGCTTTACTCCGCAAGCACCAGAATGCCGATTGGACGTTCCGCCCAGCTAAACATCCTGTGAAAACGGCTTCCCTGAGGACTTTATGTTCGAATTGACCAAAGAAGAGTATGATTCTTTAAGGTGCCAAAATTTCACCTTAAAGAATGCTGATAATACTAATACGGTGGTTCTAACATCACAAAATGTGATCTTAAAGAAGAATGGGTCAGCAACACCCAGTTGCAACTGGAACAGATTCGTGCTGAAATAAAGCAACTTCGCACCGATATGAACGACACGCTGGCCGACCAGAACGAAATTAACGAGTTGACGCGTGCTCAGCTCGATGCTATTAGTGACGCATTGACAGAACTACAGAACCAAGGGCAGCACCCGCTTTCGCTGCCTGAAATAGGCTACGCTGCCATTCAGAAGCGAAGGGAGAAAGAAGAATAGCCTATGGACTTACATTTCTTTTGATAGGCACAGCTTTTGCATACCTAACTTTTTAAAACCGCATTTTCATTTGTCATTTATCACTCTCCACTGATTATCAGTAAGTTACGCAGTGATAAATGGGTGATAAATGATAAATGGGTTGGGAAAAGTTTCAA
>JAFVEE010000161.1 GCA_017478085.1 Prevotella sp.
CGATAATGTCGAGCACACGCTCGAAGGTCAGCTCGTCGAAGTAGAGACGGTCGCACATGTCGTAGTCGGTCGAGACGGTCTCGGGGTTGTAGTTAATCATCACCGAGCGCCAGCCCTCCTTGCGGATGGTGTTGAGGGCCTGCACGCCACACCAGTCGAACTCTACCGAGCTGCCGATGCGGTAAGCACCCGAACCAAGCACAATGATGCTCCGTTCGTCGTGCTCGTAAGCGATGTCGTGGAGGGCCGTGGGAGAAGCCACGGACACTGCAGCTTGGGAAACGGGTAATGCGGCGGTGCCCTGGTAGGTGAGATAGAGGTAGTTGGTCTGTGCGGGGTACTCGGCAGCCAGGGTGTCTATCTGCTTCACCACGGGCAGGATGCCCTGCTGCTTACGCAGGCCGCGCACTTGCAGCATAGCCTGATGCATGTTGCCCGCCTGGTCTTCAAGGCCAATGGCACGGGCTATCTGGAAGTCGGTGAAGCCGTAGACCTTAGCCTCGCGCAGGAGTGAAGTCGGAAGCGTGGAGAGCGAAGAACGCTTCAGCTGCTCGTCAATATCGATGATGTGTTTCAGCTTCTGCAGGAACCAGCAGTCTATCTTTGTCAGTTCGTGAATCTTTTCGATGGTGTACTGGGGTAGGTGCATAGCCTTCGAGATGACGAAGATGCGCTTGTCGGTGGGCTCGCGCAGGGCGGCATCGATGTCGGCTATTTGCAGTTCCTTGTTCTCAACAAAGCCGTGCATACCCTGCCCTATCATACGCAGACCCTTCTGTATGGCCTCTTCGAAGGTGCGGCCAATGGCCATCACCTCGCCCACCGACTTCATCGACGAGCCCAGTTCCTTGTCAACACCGTGGAACTTGGAGAGATCCCAGCGTGGAATCTTGCACACCACATAGTCGAGGGCGGGCTCGAAAAAGGCGCTCGTAGTCTTGGTGACCGAGTTCTTTAGTTCAAACAGACCGTAGCCCAGACCCAGTTTGGCGGCCACGAAGGCCAGCGGATAGCCGGTGGCCTTCGACGCGAGGGCCGAGGAGCGCGAAAGACGGGCGTTGACCTCGATGACGCGGTAGTCTTCCGACTGCGGGTCGAAGGCATACTGCACGTTGCACTCGCCCACGATGCCAATATGGCGAATAATCTTGATGGCCAGCGCGCGCAGCTTGTGGTACTCGCTGTTGGTGAGCGTCTGCGAGGGGGCCACGACGATCGACTCGCCAGTGTGAATGCCCAGAGGGTCGAAGTTCTCCATATTGCACACGGTGATGCAGTTGTCGAAGCGGTCGCGCACCACCTCGTACTCTATCTCCTTCCACCCTTTCAGACTCTTCTCTACCAGTACTTGCGGCGAGAAGGCGAAAGCCTTTTCGCAAAGCGCGTCGAGCCCGGCCTCGTCGTCGCAGAAGCCACTTCCCAGACCGCCCAGCGCGTAGGCAGCACGCACGATGACAGGATAACCCAGGGCGGCTGCGGCACGGCGGGCCTGTTCGATGTTCTCGCAAGCCTCGCTCTTGATGGTCTTCACATCGATCTCGTTCAGCCGTTCCACGAACAGCTCGCGGTCTTCGGTGTCGATGATAGCCTGAACAGGCGTGCCCAGTACCTTTACGCCGTACTTCTTCAGCACACCGCTCTTGAACAGCTCAACACCGCAGTTCAGTGCCGTCTGTCCACCAAAGGAGAGCAGAATGCCGTCGGGGCGTTCCTTCTCGATGACCCGCTCTACAAAGTAGGGCTGCACAGGCAGGAAATATATCTCGTCGGCCACGCCCTCAGACGTTTGCACTGTGGCAATGTTGGGGTTGATGAGCACCGTCTTGATGCCCTCTTCGCGCAGTGCCTTCAGTGCCTGACTGCCAGAGTAGTCGAACTCGCCGGCCTCGCCAATCTTCAGTGCTCCGCTACCCAGGAGCAATACTTTCTTAATATTCTGGTCTCTCATGCTAATGTCTCAATAAAACGGTCAAACATAAATTCGGTATCAACGGGGCCCGAGCAGGCTTCGGGGTGGAACTGAGAGGAGAACCAGGGGTTCACGGCGTGGCGTATGCCCTCATTAGAGCCATCGTTCATATTGACGAACAGCTCGCGCCAGTCCTGTCCCAATGTGGCTGCATCGACGGCATAGCCGTGGTTCTGCGAAGTGACGTAGCAGCGGTTGGTGCCCACTTCGCGCACAGGCTGGTTGTGCGAGCGGTGGCCGTACTTCAGCTTATAGACGGTGGCACCGCCTGCCTTAGCCAGCAGCTGATTGCCCATGCAGATGCCGCAGATGGGCTTGCGCGACATAGACATCTGCCTGCGCAAAATATCAACCGCCTCGACACAAGTATCGGGGTCACCAGGTCCATTGGCCAGAAACAGGCCATCGAACTGCATTGCCGTATAATCATAGTTCCAAGGCACGCGAATGACCTCCACACCACGCCCAATGAGACAGCGGATAATGTTGGCCTTCACGCCACAATCTACGAGCACCACTTTCTTGCCAGTTCCCTCGTTGTAGCGTATGACCTCGCGGCAGCTGACACGCTCCACCCAGTTCACGGCACCATAGTTTTCCGTTGCATCTATGGCATCTGCCGTTTCTATAGAATCAAACTCCAGTCGGCCCATCATCACACCGTGCTCACGCAGCACTTTCGTCAGCGCGCGGGTATCGATGCCCGTCACACCAGGCACATGCTCTCGCTTTAGCCAGTCGGCCAGGCTCTCGCAGGCATTCCAGTGGCTGTACTGCTCAGAATAGTCGGCCACGATGAGTGCCTTCACGTGAATCTTGTCGCTCTCCATCAGTGTGGGCAGGCCGTCTTTGAACTGGAACGGTGGAACGCCATAATTTCCCACCAGCGGGTAAGTCATAACCAGCATCTGGCCAGCATAGCTGGGGTCGGTCAGGCTCTCGGGGTAGCCCATCATCGCCGTGTTGAACACCACTTCGCCTGTCACCGGGGTGTCGTAGCCAAACGAACGTCCCTGAAAACGTGTCCCGTCTTGCAGGACCAAAGTAACATCTCTCATTCTTTCTTTATAAAAAAGGGACACCTGAAGAAACAGGACGTCCCAATAAAACTATTCTACGGTAACTGATTTTGCTAAGTTTCTGGGTTGGTCGACATCCTTGCCTTTGCACACGGCAACATGATAGGCCAGCAACTGCAAGGGGATGGTGGCCACCAGTGGCTCGAGGCACTCCAGCACGTCGGGCAGCTCGATCACCTCGTCGGCTATGCGGGCAATGACATTGTCGCCTTTCGACACAAGGGCTATCACCCTACCCTGCCGGGCCTTGATTTCCTGAATGTTCGAAAGAACCTTCTCGTACATAGCATTGTGGGTGGCAATGACCACCACAGGCATATCGCTATCGATAAGGGCGATAGGGCCGTGCTTCATCTCGGCAGCAGGATAGCCCTCGGCATGGATGTAGGAAATCTCCTTCAGCTTGAGCGCACCCTCCAGGGCCACGGGATAGCTGAAGCCGCGCCCCAGATAGAGGAAGTTGTGGGCGTAGGTGAAAGTGCGTGCCAGGTCGGCCACACGGTCGTTGGCCGTCAGCACCTCGCGTATCTTGGCAGGTATCTCGCTCAGCCCGCGCACTATCTTCAGGTACTCGTCGCGGTCAACGGTGCCCTTTGCCTCGGCAAGGGCCAGGGCAAACATGGTGAGCACGGTGACCTGGCCGGTGAAAGCCTTCGTAGAGGCCACGCCAATCTCGGGGCCCACATGGATGTAGGTGCCCGTGTCGGTGGCACGGGGAATACTGGAGCCAATGGCGTTGCAGATGCCATAGATGAAGGCACCCTTCTCCTTGGCCAGTTGTACGGCGGCCAGGGTGTCGGCAGTCTCGCCGCTCTGTGAGATGGCAATGACCACATCGTCTTTCGTCACCACGGGGTTGCGATAGCGGAACTCGCTGGCATACTCCACTTCGACAGGTATGCGGCAGAGCGACTCAATGACCTGCTTACCAATCAGTCCGGCGTGCCAGCTGGTGCCACAGGCCACGATGACGATGCGCTTGGCCTGCAACAGCTGGCGGCGATAGTCAATGAGGGCCGAGAGCGTTACATGGTCGGCCTCCACGTTCACGCGGCCACGCATGCAGTTGGTCAGACACTCGGGCTGCTCGAAGATTTCCTTCAGCATAAAGTGGGGATAGCCGCCCTTCTCTATCTGGCCAAGGTCAATGTCGACGGTCTTCACGGCCAGCTCCTGCTCCACGCCGAGAATGCTCACCACATGCAGTTCCTCGCCGCGGCGAATCACGGCAATGTTGCCATCCTCCAGATAGACCACCTTGTCGGTGTACTCCACAATGGGGCTGGCATCGCTGCCCAGGAAGAACTCGTCCTGACCAATGCCCACCACCAACGGACTCTGCTTGCGGGCTGCAATAATCTGGTCAGGATCGTTCTTGTCAAGGATGGCAATGGCATAGGCACCAATGACCTGATAGAGGGCCACCTGCACGGCCTCGAGCAGCGACAGTTGCTTGCGGTTCATGATATACTCTACCAGTTGCACCAGCACCTCAGTGTCGGTGTCGCTCTGGAAGTGCACGCCTTTGGCCACCAGCTTGGCCTTGATGTCGGCATAGTTCTCGATGATGCCATTATGGATGATAGCCAGGTTCTTCGACTCGGAATAGTGCGGGTGGGCGTTTCGCGAGGAGGGCTCGCCATGGGTGGCCCACCGGGTGTGGGCAATACCCACCGTGCCGCTCACGTCCTTGTCGGCACAAAACTCACAAAGGTTGTCTACTTTGCCCTTCGACTTATAGACGTTCAGCTCGTCGTTGGCGTTAATGACCGCCACTCCTGCAGAGTCGTATCCGCGATATTCCAGTCGGCGCAGGCCCTTGATCAGGATGGGAAATGCTTCTCGCTTTCCCAAATATCCAACTATTCCACACATAAGTAATTTTTATTTTGTATTTGCGTTGATAAAAAAAGAGATTGAGAACACGTTCCCAATCTCTCTTAGTCTATTTCAAAATGTTGTACAACAGCGATGTCAACGAAATAAGGATAGACGTTGCCGAGAACCAAAGCGTCGTCATACTACCCACGCTACTGTTCTGCGCCTTCACCTTGTTGGGCGTCACGTAGATCTGATCGTTCTGTTGCAGATAGTAGTAAGGCGAGTTGATGAGGTTGGCATCGTTCAGGTTGATTTCGTGAATGGACTTCTTGCCTGTGGCATCCTCGCGAATGAGCTTCACGTTTTCGCGCTGACCATAGATGGTCAGGTCGCCAGCCTGTGCCAGGGCCTCGAGGAGCGTAATCTTCTCGCGGCTCACGGCAAACGTGCCCGGACGGGCCACCTCGCCCAGTACAGAAATCTGATAGGTAGACATGCGCACCGTGACGATGGGGTTCTGCCCCTCGGCCATATACGGCAATATCTTGGTCTGAATGCGATGCTCAGCCTCCGACTTTGTCAATCCACCCAGATGCACCTGGCCTATGATGGGGAAGTTGATGTTGCCTTCATTGTCGACGAGATACATCTGCAGCATAGCCTGCGAATAGCTGCTACGCTGACCCACGCTGTAAGGAGTGGGCACCGTCAGGTTGAAGGGCACGGCTGCCTCGGCATCGGTGGCACTCACGGTGATGGTGAGCTGGTCCTTCGGCATGATGCGTGCGTCATAGAGCATCTGCGACTGGCTGAGGTCTACCTCGTTGCTGTTCTGAAAATAAGCTACGTTTTTGGTGCTTCCGCAACTGCCCAACAACACTATGGTGAGCAGGGCGAAGAACGGGAAAAGAATACTTTTATAAGCTCTCATCTCTGTCATTATTGTTTTTACTGGGTGCAAAGGTACACAAAAGTTAGGAGTTAGGAGTTAGGAGATTGGAGTTAATGTTTAAACGTTAACGTTATTTAACCCCTTATTTCCCAACTCCTAACTCCTAATTCCTAACTTCTAACTCTGATTAGTAGAACTTGAAGTAGCGGCGGGCATTGTTGTAGCTGATGTCCTCGACCATGCGTCCCAGCGTCTCACGGTCGTCGGGCAGCAGGCCCTTCTCCACGTCGTTGCCCAGCAGGTTGCAGAGAATGCGACGGAAGTACTCGTGACGCGGATAGCTGAGGAACGAGCGGCTGTCGGTGAGCATACCCACGAACCGGCTCAGCAGGCCCAGCACCGAGAGGGCGTTCATCTGACGAATCATGCCATCCATCTGGTCGTTGAACCACCAGCCCGAGCCAAACTGAATCTTGCCGGGCTCGCCACCCTGGAAGTTGCCCAGCATCGTGGCGATGACCTCATTGGCGCAGGGGTTCAGAGTATATAATATAGTACGCGTGAGCTTACCCTCCATATTCAGCTTGTTGAGGAACTTCGACATAGCCTTGGCCGTGTTGAACTCGCCGATCGAATCGAAGCCAGTGTCAGGGCCCAGCTGGTTGTACATAGCGGTGTTGTTGTCGCGAATGGCTCCGTAGTGGAACTGCTGCGTCCAGCCGGCATCGGCATCCATCTCGGCCATCACCGTGAGGAAGCAGTGCTTGAACTGGCGAACCTCGAAGTCGCTGAGCTGCTGACCGCGCATGGCCTTCTCGAAGATGGTCTCAATCTGCGAGTCGGTGTACTCCTCGTCGTAGAACTCCTCGATGCCGTGGTCGCTGAGCTTCGAGCCCTGCTGCTCGAAGAACTCGTGGCGTTTCTTCAGTGCATCGACCATATCGGCAAACTTCACGATGTTCACGCCGCTCACCTCGGCCAGCTGCTCTACGTACTTGGCAAACTCGGGCTTCTCGATGTTCATGGCCTTGTCGGGACGCCAGGCGGGAATCATCAGCGGGTCCTTCTCCGTGCGAATCTTGGCATACTCGATGTGGTTATGCAGATCGTCGACGGGATCGTCGGTGGTGCACACACA
>JAFVEE010000162.1 GCA_017478085.1 Prevotella sp.
TCGACAACATCCTCATCACCACTGACGAAGAATTCGACTACACCTTTAAGCAGCCTGGCGTGCTCACGGTGGCCAGTGCGAGCGACGGCTGCATCACGGCTACAACGACTTACGATGCCCGGTTCGTAGGTGTAACATTGGGGACAACGGGCTATTCTTCGCTGGGCTGCAACTATGCCCTCAACCTGTCAGACATAGACGTGAAGGCCTACATCGTGACCACTTCGACCGATAAGAGCGCACATATGGAGCAGGTACAGACCGTACCCGAAGCCACTGGACTGATATTGAAAGGCCCAGCTGGCACCCACCGACTGCCCATCGCCACGAAAAGCAGTTCACTGGGACAAGCGAACCTGCTGCATGCCGTAATCAACGAAGAGGGCTACACCGTGGCCTCCGACGACATCTATGTGCTGGCCAACAAGAGCAATGGCGTGGGCTTCTACCCCTGCAGCCAAGGCGTGGTGGTGCCAGTAGGCAAGAGCTACCTCACTATGATTAATCCAGCTGCCAGCAGCCGCCCAACTTACCTGAACTTCGATGAGAACAGCGAGATTTCGGGCATCGATGTCACTGCTTTGTACGCCCAACCCTCTACCCTCTACGACCTGCAAGGCCGCCGCATAGCCACTGCTACGCCACGCAAGGGCCTCTACATTAAGAACGGAAAGAAAATCATCATTAAATAAAAAACGTAACTTATGAAACGAGCCTATATTATTCCCGCAATTACCATCATAGCCGTGGCTCCTACATTGCCATTGGCTGAGTCGTTGCAAGTGCATTCGGAAAAGGTGGGGGATTCGAACGAAATTATGTCGCGAGGAAACCGAAATTCTGACAGCGACTGGGACGACGACTAATCGCCCCCCGTGAAACGGCTGGATAGTGGCAGATGGCGGAACGTGGCGTTCTGCCTTCTGCCACTAAGTTTTTCTCAGAACATTTGGCCGTTTACCAAAATATGCTTAACTTTGCACCACGGAACATAAAAACGAAAACGATGGAAGGAAAATACCTTGACCCGAAGGCCGACGTAACCTTCAAGAAAATATTCGGCGAGCACGAAGACCTGATGATGAGCCTGCTGAACGCCCTGCTGCCCCTGGACGAGGGCAAGCGCATAGAGCAGGTGGAATACCTGCCCGCCGAGCTGGTGCCGGAGAACCCGGGGAAGAAGAACAGCATCGTCGACGTGCGCTGCCGCGAGACGGGCGGTCGCCACTTCATCGTGGAGATGCAGATGAATTGGAACAACGAGTTCGAACAGCGCGTCATTCTCAATGCGTCGAAGGCCGTGGTGAAGCAGCTGGGCGAGGGCGAGGACTATAGTCTGCTACAGCCGGTCTATTCACTGAACCTGATCAACGATGTGGGCTTCGATGCCGACCCCAACGACTTCTATCACGACTACGCCATCGTGAACGTAGCCCATACCGACCGCATCATCGACGGCCTGCGCTTCATCTTCGTGGAGCTGCCGAAATTCAAGCCCCAGACCATTGCCGAGCGAAAGATGGCGGTGCTGTGGCTGCGCTTCCTCACCGAGATAGGCAGGGGCACCGTGGAGCCTCCCACCGAACTGCTGGAGAACCCAGAGACCAACAAGGCACTGCGCATTCTCGAGAAATCGGCCTACACCGAGTCTCAGCTCTATGCCTACGAACGCTACTGGGATGCCGTGTACTACGAGCGCGGCATCGTGAGGAGCGGCTATAAAAAAGGACGTGCCGAGGGCATCGAACAAGGGCTGCAGCAGGGCATCGAGCAGGGGCTGCAGCAGGGTGCCATGACCATTGCCCACAACCTCAAGGGGCTTGGCATGGCCATAGCCGACATTGCCAAGGCCACGGGACTGTCCATTGAGGAGATTGAACGGCTGTAATCATCAAGACGAAATGAAAAGGTTCTACATATTTTTTGCCACATTGGTGCTGGCACTGAACGCCAGCGCTCAGGCCATACACTTGCAGCCTGAGGAGTTCTACCACCTGATGACGGAGACCACCTTCGAGGCGTTCGACAGTCTGGCTCAAAACTTCATCGAGGGCCAGCGGGGCTACGAGCTGGTGAAGGCCGAGACCATCAGCAATGAAGGCCTCAACACCGCCGAGCCGCTGCCCAGCGGGGCCACCACCTACCGGCTGACGTGGGTGTCGGGCGGTTTCACCGCCGGTCAGGCCACGGGCGACTACTCGTCGCTGCAGGTAGTGATGACGCCCGCCGTGCGCACCATCCACAATGCCGTGATGCAGTATGCCAGCAGCGAGATGGCCCAGCGCATGGCCGCCGTGCTGCTGCGCAAGGGCTATGCCGAGACCACGACCGACGACGGCCAGCAGCGCACGTTCACCATACCCCGCGAGGGCGAGTGCTACGACAGCTACACCATCACCCAGCAGGCCGGCATCTACTACGTGATGTGGCACGAGAACCGATAAGAAGAAAAAAGGACTCACTAATTAACGACACGCTATATGGCAACTATCAGCCTGGAAATGGCAAAAAACGAACTGGCCCGCGACATCCTGGGGCTCACCGACATCGACACCGTAATGAAACTTAGGCGCTCCTACAGAAGGATTACCCAGAAGAGCGAACCCAAGTGGCCA
>JAFVEE010000163.1 GCA_017478085.1 Prevotella sp.
GACGAGCGTCTGCATCAGCTCGTCGAACAGCACCTAGTGGATGTACTTGCCAATGACTTCGTGGATGCAGGCATAGCGCACGATGTTGACACCGCTCAGGTAGGCCACGGGGCTGAGCACGGTGTGCGGGCCGTTGAGCAGGGTCACCTTACGCTTGTGGTAGGGCTCCTCGCTGGGAACGAACAGCACGTGCAGGCCAGCCTTGTCGGCGGGGAACTCCTGAGCCACCTCCTTCGGGGCCTCGATGACCCACAGGTGGAAGTTCTCGGCCTGAACCACGAGGTTGTCGCGGTAGCCAATCTTCTCCTGAATCTGGGCAATCTCCTTGCGGGGGAAGCCTGGCACGATGCGGTCTACGAGCGTAGCATAGACGCCGCACGAGTTCTCGAACCACTGGCGGAAGCCCTCGGGCAGCTGCCACAGGTCGATGTACTTGCGGATGCAGTCCTTCAGCACGTGGCCGTTGAGGAAGATGAGCTCGCAGGGGAAGATGATGAGACCCTTGGTGGGGTCGCCGTTGAAGGCCTGATAGCGTCGGTAGAGCAGCTGCACCACCTTGCCGGGATAGCTGCTGGCGGGCTTGTCCTCGAGCTTGCAGCTGGGATCGAAGGCAATGCCAGCCTCGGTGGTGTTAGAGATCACGAAGCGAATCTCGGGCTGCTCGGCCAGTGCCAGGTAGGCATCGTTCTGGGCGTAGGGGTTGATGCAGCGGCTGATCACGTCGATGCGCTCCAGCGTGTTCACGGGCTTGCCGTTCTCGCGGCCCTGCAGGTTCACGTGGTACAGGCAGTCCTGGCCGTTCAGCCAGTCAATCATACCGCCGTTCAGGGGCTGCACGACTACGACGCTGCCATTGAAGTTGGTCTTCTGGTCCATGTTCCAGATAATCCAATCAACGAATGCACGGAGGAAGTTACCTTCACCAAACTGAATGACCTTTTCGGGCATAACGCTCTTAGGAGCGAACTTCTTGTTTAATGGTTTCAACATTGCTTTGTTTTTGTTTTAGATTTGTTGTTAAGCTATATATTGTTTGCAAAAGTACGATATTAATTTGAAACTACCAAATTTTTGGCGGGCGAGTGTCGTTTTTTTTCTCGCAAAGGTTTGCGTCAGCCCTCACCTAACCAGTGGTCAATGAGCTGCCGGGCTATCGACAGCTTCTCGGGCAGCTTGGGCAGGTGGTCGCGGTGGAACCACGCCACGTTCTTCAGCTCCTCGCGCTGCACGTGCAGCTGGCCTCCGGCATAGTCGGCCTCGTAGCCCACCATCAGGCCGCTGGGGTAGGGCCAGGGCTGCGAGCCGAAGTAGCGCACGTTGGCAACGGTGAGGCCCGTCTCCTCGCTCACCTCGCGATGCACGGCTTCTTCGAGCGTCTCGCCCGTCTCTACGAAGCCTGCTATCAGGCCGTAGAAGTCGCCGCGGAAGTTGCGGGCGCGGGCCATCAGGATTTCGTCGGGGCCCCGGTGTATGAGCACGATGATGGCGGTGGCCAGCTGGGGCCACACCTCCTTGCCGCAGTGCTCGCACCGCTTCGAGATGTCGGTGTGCAGGCGCATAGGCCCGCCGCACACGCCGCAGAAGCGGGTGTTGTGGTCCCAGTAGAGCAGCTCGGCACACTTGCCCGCCTTCAGGTAGAGTTCCTGCGGCAGGTGGTAGTAGCTCTGGCGCAGGGGGATGGTCTCGCCGGTGGTCAGCAGGTCCACGCTGTAGGCCTTCACGGGTGTGCCGTCGGCCATCGGGCTGACGTTCAGGATGGTGGTCCAGGGCTTCACCTCGGTGGGCGGCTCCTCTTGCAGGGGTATGGTGCAGGTGCCGTCGGGCTGCCGCTGTAGCAGCAGCCCGTCTTTGCAGAACACGAAGTAGTATTGTCTCATTCCTTGAACACCAGTTTGCGGTCGCGCTGGGCGGCGGGTTGGGTCCACTCTTCGGGCACGAAGCGCCAGTTGTGGTTGGGCTGGGGGCTAACGGTGCCCTGCCGCTCAATCTCCTCCATCAGGTAGTGGCGCAGGTCGAGTGGCGTCTGGTAGGTGATGCGCCCGTTCAGCGAGTCCTTGGGAATGCCGGCGCCGCGCGTCAGCAGGTCGCCGCCGCCGTTGCCGCGGTAGCTGTTGAGCACCACGCGGTACCAGCGCTTCTCGTCGAAGGGCTGGCCGTTGCTCATCTGCAGGATGCGCACCTTCTGCCCGTTGGGCTTGGTCACGTCGACCTCGTAGTCGATGCCGGCAGCCGAGTCGAAGTTGAAGGTAAAGTTCTTGAAGCCCATGCGCTGCTGGTCGCCCTGGCTCTGGTCGTTCAGCAGCAGTAGGTGGTCGTCGGGGCCCTTCATCGTGTTGGCCCAGAGGTCGTAGCTCATCTCCAGGTGCTGGCGAATCTCGCGGCCCGTCAGGTTCATCACGTAGAGCTTGTTCTCGAAACGGTAGAGCTTGAACATATCGGCCACGGTGACCTCGCCCTGGTCGATGCGGCTGTCGAACGACAGGGGGGCGTTGAACGAGATCTCGGCACCCGAGAGCTTCAGCATCAGATTGTGGATGAAGTCGGTGAAGGCCGAGGGGCCGAAGTAGCTGTCGCGCGTGCTCATACCCTGGGCAAAGGTGCCAATCTTGCGGCCCACATACTGCTGTATGGCATCAATCTGGGGCTGGAAGTGGGCCACCATCTGCTCGTCGACGGCCTGCTCCCTCAAGTTCACGATCTGGCCCTTGATGTCTTTCTTGGCCAGTTTGCCGTCCTGATAGGTCAGTGTGATGGTGGCCTCGGCCACGTTCTGGGCGTAGCACGAGGGGTCAATGCAGAGCACCTTGTGGCCCCGGCGGCTGGTGACCTGCTCATTGTGCACCTGGTGGTCGTGGCCGAAGAAGATGGCGTCGAAGCCCTCCACCTCCTGGGCCACGCGCTGGGTGGCATCTTCCTCGATGCCGTTCTCCATCACGATGCCGCCGTTGAACCCGCTATGGAAGAGCCCGAAGATCAGGTCGGCGTGCTCCACCTCTTTGATATACTTCACCCAGTGGCGGGCACAGCTCACCATCTCCTGGAACTCAAGACCCTCGTAGAGGCTCTCGTTCAGCCAGCAGGGAATGGCGGGCGTGAGCATGCCCAGGATGGCAATCTTCACTCCGTCGCGCACCAGCAGGGCGTAGGGCTGCACGTAGGGCTTCTTCGTGTCGCTACTCACGATGTTGGCTCCCAGCACGGGGCAGCGCACCTCGCGAATCCACTTGTCGTAGACCTCGTGGCCAGGCTCCACGTCGTGGTTGCCCACCGTCTCGGCATCGTACTTCATGTAGTTCACCACGCTGGCTGCCAGGTTCTCGTCCTCGGGCACCACGTAGTTCGACCAGTACACGCAGGGCTGGCCCTGCAGAATGTCGCCATTGTCGATGAGCAGCAGCCGGTCGCCATATTGCTCTCTCTGTTGCTTCACGTAGGTGTTTACGCGGGCCAGCGTGCCTTTGAGGGGCTTGCCGCCAATGAAGTCGTAGGGGAAGAAGTGGCCGTGCACGTCGCTTGTCTCGATGACTTTCAGTTCAACGGTCTTCGTCTGCGCCATACCGGCCAGCGGTGTCGAGGCCAGCAGCCAGGCCATCATTGCAATCTCTTTCATAGTATGATGTTTGTAGGATTTTGTTTTCTTGTTGGTTCAGCCTCTTAGCTCGGTCAGTTTGTGGCGGTAGGCTTTCTTCAGTCGGCGTATCGCTCGGTCGCGAATCTGGCGCACTCGCTCACGTTTCAGCTGCATATCGGCGGCAATCTCGGCCATCGTCAGGTTTTCCTGACCGATGCCAAAGTAGGCATTGACCACTTGGGCTTCGCGTTCATTAAGACTGCGCAGGGCATACTCCACAGCGGTCTCGGCATTCTGGTTGTACACCCGCTCGTCGGCCAGGGGCGAGTTGGCATCGGTGAGCACCGAGAGCAGGCTCATAGTACTGCGGCCGCCCAAGGGGGCATCGACCGAGCGCGACTGCCCGCTCTTATTGCTCTCAACCCTGCGCTCTTCGCTCTCAGCCATAAGAGCCTTCTCTATTTGCTGGCGCACTTGTGGCACTGCATAGCCCGCAAAGCGCAGGCCGCGTTCGCCATCAAACTTGCGGGCGGCCTTCATCAGGCCCATGTTGCCCTCGCTCACCAGATCGTCGATGTTCAGACCTTTGCCTTGATACTGGCGGGCAATTGATACCACGAGGCGCAGGTTGGCCTCGATAAGTTTGTTGAGCGCTCGCTCATCACCCTTTTTGATTCGGGCCGAGAGGCGGCGTTCCTCGTCTTCCGAAAGGAGCTGCTGGCGTCCTATTTCGTCTAAGTAGATATTGATTGCTTTGTCGTTCATACTGCAAAGGTACGAAAAGGATTCCTATTTCCCAAAATTTTCTGAGGAAAAAGCATCATTCGAACCGCACTACCAGGGGCAAATGGTCGCTGAAGCCATCTCGCTGGTACTTGAAGCCCTGGAAGGTGCGCTTAGGGCGTTTCCCGCCATAGCGAGGGTCTGGCTCGAGCAGGAAGGGGGCATCGTTGATGGTGGCAACGGCCACACGGGACTGTAGGGTGGAGGATACGAGCACGTGGTCGAGGCTGCGCCATGCACCCTGATAGCGATAGGTGCCATGGGCAATGCCGTTCTTTCCACAGATGTCTTTGGTAATGTTGACGAGGCCCAGCTTTTCCAATTCCAATAGTGCCGGACTGTCGTCATAGTCGTTGAAATCGCCTGCTACGATAACCTGCCCAGAACTGACGGGCTTGACGTGCTGAGCAAGAAGGCTGGCCACTTGTAGCCGGAATGGACGCGACTCTAACTCGCCACCATAACGACTGGGAGCGTGAATGACGAAAAGATGGAGCGTGTCGCCACGAAGCGTCTCTCCCTTAATATAAAGGATGTCGCGCGTGGGGTGCATATCTTCGATGGTCGGTACTCCGATGGATTCATAGCAGATGGGGCGAAAAGCGGCGGGACGGTAGAGCAGGGCCACATCGAGCCCACGCACGTCGGGCGACTGGGTGGCCAGATATTCGTAGCCGGCATTGCGCAACAGCGAACGACGTGTCAGGTCGTGCAGCACGGTGTCGTTCTCTACTTCGCAAAGGGCCACAAGGTCGGGCAGTTCGTTGGCACACGACAGAATGGTCTGTCCCGTGTGGTTCAGCTTGCGCCAGTATTTGGTGCGCGACCAGTGGCGACCACCTTCAGGCAGGAATTCTTCATCCTGCTTACCTTCGTCGTGGCGGGTGTCGAAGAGGTTCTCGCAGTTCAGCTCTACGAGCAGAAAGCCCTGTGCCTGTACTCCGCATAAGGTGCAGAATAACAGGAACAGGGCTATGAATATCTTTCTGGATGCAGTCATGCGCATGATACACCCTTTGGCTTATGCGTCTTCTGCAGTAACGGCATTAAGCTTTTTGAGCAGGGCAAACATTACGGCAGCACTGATGAGGCAGAGGGCGATGAGGATGCCCCAGTTGGCCATAAGGGGAATCTTGTTCCATAGCATGGAAGGAATGGAACTGAGATAGTTGCCAATGGCAGTGGCCACAAACCAGCCACCCATCATCAGGCCCTTATATTTGGGAGGAGCCACCTTCGACACGAAGGATATGCCCATAGGTGAGAGCAGCAGCTCGGCGAACGTCAGTGTGAGGTAGGTAGAAATGAGCCACCCCGGGGAGAGGATGTTCTGAGTGCGTTCGCCCAGGTCCATTGGAGAAATAAGGTCGAAGGAGCCGAGGGTGATGACCACGAAGCCCAAAGCAGCCACCAGCATACCCAGCGCAATCTTAGTGGGGGCCGTAGGCTCTTTACCTTTCTTGGCCAGGGCTCCAAAGAGGGCGAGGCTGAATGGAGTCAGTGCCACGACAAAGAAGGGGTTGAACTGCTGGAAGTCTGACGGTTGTGCCTGCACGGGGTTGTCCATATTGAAGTAGAGAACCAGGGCTCCACCCCAGAGCAGCAGTGTGGCAGCAATGCACCAGTTGCGCACCTTTGTGCTCTTCGACTGGAAAACACTGAATGCTGTATAGACCGAAACTGCTATAAGGAACAGACTCCAGATGTTAAAGCCGATGCGCATGCCGCCATAGACGGTCAGGTCTGTGTATTTCTTGGCAAAGAAGGTCAGGGCCGAGCCGTTCTGGTGGAAAGCCATCCAGAAGAAAATGACCACGGCGAAGACGAGCAGCAAGGCCACGATGCGGTCTTTGGTCTGTTTGGGGGTCAGCTCTTCGACAGGGGCAGCAGCTGCCTTGGCCTGCTTGGCCGTAACATCAGCATGCTTGAACCAGGAGCGGCAGGCATAGTAGATGATGATTGACAGCACCAGCGATATGCAAGCCACGCCGAAGCAGAGGCCGTAGGCACTCGACAGGGTGGACAGGTAGTCGGCTGCACGGTCGCCATAGGCAGCCACGGGGTCGGTGGCATAGGTGAAGCCATGCTGCTCAAGATACATATTGGTGATGTACTTGGCCATAGAGGGGGCAAACATGGCACCGATGTTAATGGCCATATAGAACAGGCTGAAGGCGGCATCGCGGCGCGAGGCATACTTGGGGTCATCGTACAGATTACCTACAAGCACCTGAAGATTGCCCTTGAACAGACCTGTACCTACAGACACAAGGGCCAGGCCACCGAACATAACGTACTGGCCTACCGTATCGGCACCCGTGGGCATGGCAAGGGATAGATAGCCCAGGAACATTACGATGATACCAATGGTAACACACTTGCCATAGCCAATCTTGTCGGCAATGACACCACCGAGAAGTGGCATGAAATAGACCGCTGCCAGGAAAATGGCATAGACTTGGCCTGCTACGGCTTCGTCCCAGCCGAATTTGGCCTGCATGAAGAGGGCGAAGATGGCCAGCATGGTGTAGTAGCCAAATCGTTCGCCAGTGTTGGCCAGTGCCAACGCGAATAGACCTTTGGGTTGATTTTCAAACATACTTATTTTATTTTAGGGTTATTAGTCTTAGCCAGATCAAAGAGATAGGTCAGCTTTACGTAGATGGTGCCGAAGTTGGAGCGACCGAAGTAGTCGCGCTTCGAGTTTCCGTAGATGTCGCCCAGACCGTAGTAGTAGCGTCCTTCCAGCAGGAAGTGACCCAGCCGTGGGTGCGAGTATTCCAGTCCCAGTCCGGCGGCGATGCCGTAGTCGAACTTGCGCTCTACGGCCATCGTGTCCTGGGCCACCACCGACGAGGTGCGGCCCGTGCCATCGGTATAGACCGGGGTACGGTCATCGAAATTGAAATTGGTCTTGGTCTTCTCGTTCAGGTAGATGCCCATCTGCGGGCCAGCTTGGAAGAAGGCCTGGAAGCCCTTGCGCTCACGGCCCCAGCCCAAGCGGGCAAACACGGGAATCTGCAGGTAGGTGAGGTCGCGCTCATACTCTTCGGGCAGCCCCGTCACCTTGTTGATGACGGGTTCGTCCTGAGGAGTCAGGATGTCTTCTTTCCATCCCAACTGGGCATAGTTCAGCTCGGCCACGATGGCACAGATGCTGCTGAAGTACTTCTCGCTGGTATAGCGCACGGCCAGACCGCCCATCACACCTGGGTGCTGCAGCTGAGGCACTTCGGGCATAAAGCCAATGGTGGTCATCACATAGCCGCCACCAGCGCCTATGGCCAGCTCGCTGCGGTGCTCGCCTATCTGCGCCCTTGCAGGGGTGTACCAAAGGCAGCATACCATCAACAACCAGCTGATTACCAGCCATCTTTGTCTTGCCGTTATACCTTTTTCCATAGCTTAATAGTTCACCGACTCAATGCGATGTTCGGGCATATAGTGTATGAACATGAAGGCGCGGTTGCGCAGACCGCCATTGCCTATGCGCTCAAACTTCAGTGGCGTCTGTATGGGGGCATAGCCAAAACGGCCAGCTGCCCCGTCGAAGTCCTTGCCATACTTGTGCAGACCGCGCAGGAAGAACAGCGCGTGGTCGAAGCCCGTGATTGCAAAACGCGGCAGTGAGGGCATCATGTCCTGGCCGAAGTTGCGGCGGTACTGCTGCCCGAAGCGTTCGGTGGCCAGTGAGGCCAGATTGGTGTAGAAATGCGACGGCACATATACGTTGTAGCGGTAGAAGTTCTCTATCTGCCTGTCGGCATACATCAGCCATTCGGTGTAGCCAAACATTGAGATGCTCAGGTTGGGGTTGGACATAGCCACTCCGCTCAGCTTGCCGAAAGCAGCATTGAGCTGGGGCGAGCGGGCCGTGTTCAGCACCACAATATTGCGTTTTCCAGGAATAAAGGCCTTCTTGAAGTTCTCGTCGCTTGTCTGCAGGCTGGTCAGGCTATAGTTCATACCTCTCTGGTCCAGCTGTCGGCGCAACTGGGCAGTGAAGGCTCCCTTGGTGCTCTCGGCATCGCCACAATCCACAATGATGGGGTGGTAGTCCTTGAACCACTCGCAGAAGCGTCGCACGGTCGCGTCGTTTTGATCGTTAGGGTTCTGGTAAACTTGGAAAATGTTGCGGTTGGTGTAAAGCTCTGGGGCATTGATGGAGAAGGGAATCATAAGCAAGATGCCATGCTCTTCGGCAAACTTGGACATAGCCGGTACATGCTTGGAGTAAAGCGGGCCTATGATGATGTCCAGCCTAGAAGCCTCGCGGTCGTTCAGAGTCGATTTCACGTTGTCGTTCTCAGCCACATTCCAGGCGTGCACTTCTACCGATATGCCTTCCTTCTTCAAGCTGTCGCAGGCCATCAGCACGCCCCGGTAGTATTCTACCATGCGCTTGCCGTCGCCATTGTCATTGTGCAGTGGCAACATAATGCCCAGGCGTATAGCCCTATTCCTTACGTCGTTCTTATTCGTGGCCACGGTCTTGGGTGCCGTAGTGGCAGGCGTGGCCGCCACAGTAGGCGGGTAGGGAATAAATACGGTGCTGCCTTTCTTCAGCTTGAAGTCCTTGGCCTTCATCTCGGGATTGGCCTGCATCAGCTCGTCAACAGTCAGGCCATAGTCGTGGCTGATACTGTAGATGGTCTCTTTCTTCTTTACCGTATGAATGTCGCGCCAGCGGGTGGTCTGCGCTATCAGTACCGTAGTGGCAGTGAGCAGTGCCATTCCAATTATGAGGCGTCTTGCAGTTTGTAGCATATATCTGTTCGTTGTTTTCTTGTTTGCGTGTGCAAAATTAGCAATTAATGCTGAGAAATCGGCCTGTTTTGGGAAGATTAACGCTGATTACCTTAGCAACAGGCATAATACTCTTCCTATTTCATAACGATCTTGCGGCTATTCCCATTCTTCGTGCGCACGATGTTGATGCCTGGTCGCAGGGTCATAGTGCGGATGCCATTGAGCGTATAGATGCTTGAAACGGCATCTTCAGCAGTTGTTGCATGAATGGCAGCCGAAACGGTTATTTCTGCTGCAGCCGCAGCTGATTCGCCTACATTATAAATGGCTGTTACCTGATACACGTGCCGCCCTGGTGAAGCCTGGTTGTCTGTGAATGCCAGTCCTTCCGCCTCGTCAATGGTCAGCGTCTTGATAAGCAGCCCGTCACGATAGATGTGGTAGCCTGTAAGCGTCAGGGCACCGATGCCCGCAGCCGACTGGAATGTAATATCGTCGACGAACAGCCGATAGCTGTCACTGGAACTGACGTTGCGGATGGCAAAATATCGGGTTCCCACAGGTAAATCGTAGCTGCGCTGAGTCCAGTCAAACGATGACGTCTCGCTGGCAAGCAATATGAAATTCTGGGGCCGGGCGTCGGTAGTGCTATACAGCACTTGGAACTTCTCCATGTTGTAATAGCCGTGCTCAAAGAATGTGATGGTCTGGGCATCGCCCGAAAGCAGGGGCGAGATAAGCCAGTCGTCAGTGGTGCCACTGGCAGCTGAGACAGAGGCAAAGAACTGTTTACCATTGACGGGGCTCCAGCCGTTATCACCTCCCCACCACGACTCTGTGGGATAATTGCGGTCAACAGGGTTAAAGACAAGCCATGAGCTTGGTTCGCCTGCTCCTTCGTATTCCACGTGCACGTCTTCTGCATAGATGTCATTGTGAGTGGGCTGGCCGTCGGCATCTATGAGCGTCCACTCGCCCAGTATGGCATGGGGATTGAAAGCCTCATAGGCTTCAGCACCATCGGTAGTCGGCAGTGCAAAGGCCTGATAGTCGGGAGCCGTCCATGTTACTTCTATGCCCTGGCTCGTCTGGGTTGCCACCGCGATGGCTGGGGCAGGATAGATGGGCAACTCTACGGCCACACTTACCACGTCAGAGTAGTTGTTCTGCGGCACCTCGTCCTGGTCGTAGACAACATTGGCCTGCAGATGAAGTTGCTCTGATAGCGGCCCAACCGTGATCTCGAACTTGACGGCAATGCTCTTGTCTGCCTCCAGTTGCTGCAGATGCTGCTCTGCCAGCAACTGCTCTCCGTCGTATAGCTGCACTTTGTAATCATTGGCCTTCTCCGAACCTACGTTCTTTACATTGACCGTAGCGGTCAGTGTCTGGCCTGTAGCCGAAGTCGTTGGGGCTGAGAGGGTGGCAGCCAGGTCGTGAGGAGCATAGTCGCGCACTTGTACGGCATCCACGTAGGTGTAAGTCGTTTCATCCATCACGGCATCAAACACAATCTGTATGTATTCCGCATCCTTAAAATCGGTGAGAGGTATGCGTACATGCGAGAATGGGTTGTTGAGATCAATCTCATAGAAATAGATAGGTGCATTCTCCTTGACCAGAACACTCTCTTTGCCGTTGCTGACGATGCTCACGCGCAGGGGATGACGCTCGCCCTGACTTTCGGAACGGTGGCAGTAGGCATATTCAAGCACGGGATTCTGAGCGCCAGCCAGAGAAATCTTGCCCGAGCAGAGCCTGCTGCCCGAATCTTGATAGCCACCGCTGGTGCCGAAGCTGATGAACCCACCATTGCCATCAGCATCATTATCAGTATAGCCACCCCAGCTGGCTCCCCAGCCGTTCTCGTTGTAGTTCTCGGCAATCCAGAATTTGGTCCGGCTGCCATTAGGGAATCCTTCGTAGAAGGGTAGGGCATAGGGGCTTCCTACAATGATACCGTTCGAGGTCCCGATCTTGCTGTAGCCCAGATCGTTGGCTGCCTGGATGCCATATACCAACCACTGCTGATCGCCACTCTGGTCAAGCACCTCCTCGTAGGAGGTCTGCTTTAGATCGCGGGCTACCACTTGGTTATCGGTACTACGTACAATGCCGTAGACCAGCGACGAGGCATCGACATATCCTCCGTTCTGCCCCGTGCTGGGAGCATTCCAGGTGAGGCAGGCCTTGCCTTCCTGCTCACGGAGCACTATGTTGACAGGCTCTGTGGGAGCATCGTTGCCCACCCAGAGAACGACATTGGCGCGCTGTCCCTCACCAGCCTCGTTGACAGCGGCTACTTGATAATGGTTGTTCTGCCCCATCACAGCCTGGCGGTCAGTGTAGGTAAGTTGCTGGCCTGGTGTGGCATCAAGTTCGGCAATGGTGATGCCATCGCGATAGATTGCAATTTTCTGCAGTGCGGTAAGCGCATGGCCGGCAAGGTTCGTTGTTGGAGCAATAAAGCTGAGCGTTACGTTTGGTGACAGGCCATCGGTTTCTGCCTTCAGTTCCTTGGGGGCAGCTGGCGAGGCGATGTTGGGGCCCTGCTCAATCTTCAGGTCATACAGACTAATGCCCTGAATATCGTAGCCATAGACGCGAAGCCCTATGTTGTAAGAGCCATTCTCGCCGATGGTGAAGAGAGTCTGGAACGTTTGCTCCGTATTATCGCCAATGCGCTGCCGGCTCAGCAGTTCTCTCTTAAATGATTCCTGGGTATTGCCCTGTCCCACATAGGCAGCAACAGAGTATGGATAGTTTGCGGCAAAATCGCAGAAGGTCTTGAAAGACAGCTGGTAGGTATATTGGGAGTCGAACTTGATGCTGGGTGTCACCAACCAGTCGTTGGTCGACTCAAAGGGTGCACCCTCCAGCAGTGCTTTGCTGCTCCGGGAGTCAATGCTCCATGTGTAGCCGTCACCATCACCGTCGATGGCAGAGAACAGGCTATTGGCAGCCTCATCGGCAAAGTCGGGGATAAAAGGCGGCAAAACGGCATCGCCTACCTTCACGAAGTTGCTGCGAGCCGCATCGCCAGTCAGTTCGCCGTTGCTGGCTAAGACTGTATAGTAGACGGCCTCAAGTGACTCGGGGGCATATTTTTCGGTGAACGTTGTCCCCGTCCAGTTCTTGGCAACGACCTTGCCTTCTGGATAGCGTGTCAGGGTATAGGTCAGCGTGGCGGGGTCTATATCAGCACCGTGAATACCTGTTGTTGGAGCGTCCCACGAAAGCGATAGTTGGCCGCCGTCATAACTTAGGGTTACATTTGAGGGAGCTACGGGCAGGTCAGGCCCTTCCCAGGGCTTGCCGCTACTCAGGCTGTAGAGTCCCACCACCTCCTCATTGTTGGCGAAGCGCGAGACCAGCGAGGCTTGTCCTGTAGTTGTATCTACCAGAAAGAGAGCCCCCATCTCCGATGATGTGGTTGCTGCCCAGTAAAGTGTTCCTGTGCCCCAGTCGAAGGTGGCACTTTGCACGTAAGCGGGTGTAATGCCCGTACTGCCTATCTCGGTCATCGCTGCATTGGCCGCACTGATGCGGTAGAGCATTCCATTGGTGCCAATGCCATAGATGAGTCCTGTAGCATCGATGGCCAGGGCAACAAGTGTCTGCGACAGCTGGCCTACCATCTCACGCTTGCCTTCTTCAAAATCCAGTCGGCACAATTCCTGTCCACCTTCGTAAGAGGCACAGATGCCATAGATGGTGTTGGTTGTAGGATCTACGCTCAGGTCGGCAGTAAAGAAGTTGGCCGCCAGCTCAATCTCGTTGGTCAGTTCCCAAAGTTCTGCATCATATACAAATACGGTCACGGCATTCACGCCTTGACCAGCATCTTCACCTTTTATTAAATAATACTTACCGTTGTGATAGACGGAACCACCGTTCACGCCAAACTGCTGGTCGCCATACACCTTGGTCAGCGTTGTGTTGGCTTCTACGGGGATGGCATAAATGCCATAGTCGTTTCCCGCTTCCCAGGCTTCAGAATAGATGACCGTACCATACAGAGTAGTAGCTGCAGACCGAAAGAGTGTTTCGGCCTGCAGCGTTAGCGACAACATCAAGGCTATAGCCAGAGTGGCCGCAAAGTGTAGTTTGTTATCTTGCTGCCACATATTTGTGCAATGTTTGTCTCACGGCACCCTTGCCCGCAAAGAGCTCGCGCACCATTGTCTCAATGAGCTGCCCCAGGCCAGCCTCGTAGAGGTCAAGGCCAAACACGTCCTTGCGGGTGTATAGCTGTTTCAGGCAGCTGTAGTCCTGCTCGGGCTTGCCCACCTCGAGCGGGGCCACGATGGCCTGCAGTTCGGCCAGCATGGGGTCGGGCGAGGGCTCGAAGGGCTGTCCCTGGTCGTCGATGCCCTTCAGATAGCGGGCATAGCCGGCCAGTACCAGTGGGATGAGCACCAGGTTCTGCATGTCCAGGCCGCGGGCGATGTACTTCTTGATGGTCTCGCCGAAGCGGATGGGCAGCTTCTGGCTGGTGTCCATGGCGATGCGCTGCGGGGCGTCGGGCATGAAGGGGTTGGGCAGACGCTTGTTCAGCACGGCCCCGATGAACTCGTAGGGGTTCAGCACGCCGGGGTCTACCACCACGGGCATGGCCTCTATGTAACCAATCTTCTGGATGAACGAGCGCAGATCCTCGTCCTGCATCTCGGCCGAGATGAGCGTGTAGCACAGCATGCAGCCGTAGATGCTCATAGCCGTGTGCAGCGGGTTCAGACAGGTCGTGACCTTCATCGTCTCTACCTTGTCTACAATCTCGCGGGTGGTGTAGAGGGCACCGCCCAGGTCGAGTGGCGGGCGGCCATTGGTATAGTTGTCCTCGATGACCAGATACTGCACCTCCTCGGCATTGACGAAGGGGGCGGTAAACGTGTGGCGCGTGGTCTCTATGTAGTTGTTGTCCTCGAAGCCGTCGGCCTCCAGCAGTTCCTTCACCTTCTGGTGCGGACGCGGAGTGATCTTGTCGATCATCGACCAGGGGAAGGTCACCTTCTTTTCATCCTTCAGATAGGTCAGGAAGTCGGCCGGTGCCAGCTCTTCCTTCACCCAGCGCTCGGCGTAGGCCATCACACCAGCCTTCACCCTGTCGCCATTGTGCGAGCAATTGTCCATCGACTGCACCGTGAGCGGCAGCTCGCCGGCCAGGAAGCGCTCCAGCAGCAGGCGTGTCACCTTGCCCATGGCGAACAGAGGCTCCAGCCCGCGGGCCAGGTCGTCCTCGTTCCAGGTATAGCCCTTCTCGGTGATGGTGAAGGAGATCATCTGCAGTGTGGGGTTGCGGAAGATTTCCTGCAGGCGCTGCCAGTCCTTGTCGGCGTAGTCGGCCTTCAGCACCTCGGTGATCGAGGCGATGACCTTCTTCTCGATGTTGCCGTCGCTTTGCAGCGAGACGAGCAGCGACAGGTTGTCGTAGGGGGCGTAGGCCTTTTCGCCTACCTCGAAGTCGAAGGTCTCGGCCACGATGACGCCACGGTCGTACTTGCCCGTGTTCAGCGCATCGTTCAGAATGGCAGCCGGGAAGGCCCGGAAGATGTTGCCGCCGCCGAAGTGCACCCACGTGGGTTCCTTGTAGGTCTTCTCGCGCACGGCCTTGATGTCGAACTTAGGAAGCTGATAGCCTTTCTGCTCCCACTCTGCGGCATTGAACTGGCCGCTCAAAATGTCCTTTAGCTTCATAACAAATGCATTTCTGTTTTTTAGTGTGATTGTTTGTGCAAAGGTAGGTATTTTGCCCGATACTACCAAATGTTTCAGTAAAAAACTATATATGTGGCAAGGTGGTTTGCAGGATTTTTCTTATCTTTGCAGCAGTTTTTAAGAATACCGAATAACTAAAACATAAAGCGTAATGAAGAAATTTTGTTTGTTGATGGCAGTTGCGGGCTGGGGGGGAACCCTGGCATGGGCTGCCGATGTAGTGACCGAAGGACAGATGGTGACCATACGTCCCGATGGTGGACAGGCCCAGGTGGTGCGTCTGCAAGTGATGAACGACCGCATCATCAGGGTGAGGGCCACGAGCGAGGCCCAGCTGCCCGTGAAGCCGCAGAGCCTGATCGTCGTGGAGCAGAAGGCCAAGCCCAGGTTCGAGGTGAAACAAGACGAGACGGGAGTCTACGTGAAGGCCGCTGAGGTGCAGGCCGTGGTAAGCAAGCAGACGGGCGAGGTGACCTTCTTCGATGCCCAGGGGCAGAAGCTGCTGGGCGAGGCTACTGGCGGCAAGCGCTTCTGGCCCTACCGGGTGCCCGACCGCGAGATAGGCACCGACCTGGGCAAGGTGACCGAGGAGCAGCGTAACGGACTGACCTGGCAGCTCGTCTTCGACCAGCCGGGCGACGCCCTCTACGGCCTGGGCCAGCACCAGTCGGAAGAGCTGAACATGCGGGGCCGCAACGAAGACCTCTTCCAGTACAACACCAAGGTGAGCGTGCCCTTCGTCATCTCCAGCAGGAACTACGGCATTCTGTGGGACTCCTACAGCTACTGCCGCTTTGGTCAGCCCGACGACTATGTGCAGCTGAACCGTGCCTTCCGTCTCTACGACAAGCAGGGCCGCGAGGGCCATCTCACCGGAACCTACACCGACAAGAACGGCAAGCAGCTGGTGCGCCAGGAGGACAGCATCTACTACGAGTACGACATGCCTGCCGCCTCCGAGCTTTGCCGCACCACCGACAAGGGCGGCATTCAGAACCTGCCCAAGGGCTTCAACCTCGACGGGGCCACGGTGGTCTATGAGGGCTTTCTGGAAGACCCCCTCTTATCCCCCTCTGAGGGGAAGACGGATAGCCTTGCTAACAACTCCTCCCCCAGGGGGGAGGTTGGGAGGGGTCTTTACGACTTCATCCTCTATTACGCAGGCTACGTAAAAGTGTACCTCGGTGGCGAGCTGGTGGTGCCAGAGCGCTGGCGCACGGCCTGGAACCCCAACACTTATAAGTTCAAGGCCCGCGTGCCGAAGGGCAAGCGCGTGCAGCTGCGCATTGAGTGGCAGCCCGACGGCGGCGTGAGCTACTGCGGACTGCGAGTGGCCCGCCCCCGCAGCCTGAAGGAGCAGCAACAGCTCTCCATCTGGAGCGAGATGGCCCGCGATATGGACTACTACTTCATTGCCGGGCAGACGATGGACCAGGTCATCTCCGGCTACCGCACCCTTACCGGCAAGGCCAGCCTCTACCCCAAGTGGGTGCTGGGCTACTGGCAGAGCCGCGAGCGCTACAAGACCAGCGGCGAGATTGAAGAGACGCTCAGCGAGTTTCGCCGCCGCCACCTGCCCATCGACAACATCGTGCAGGACTGGAACTACTGGAAGCTCGACTCCTGGGGCGACCACACCTTCGAGGCCAGCCGCTACCCCAACCCGCAGGCCATGCTCGACAGCGTTCACCAGATGCACGGCCGCTTTATGATCTCGGTGTGGCCGAAGTTCTACGACACCGTTGACAACTACAAGGAGCTTGACAGCCATGGGTGGATGTACCACCAGGCCATAGCCGACGATATTCACGACTGGCTGGGCTTCCGCGGCTCCTTCTACGATGCCTACTCGGAAGGTGCCCGCAAGATGTTCTGGCGGCAGATGGACGAGAAGCTCTATAGCGGCCTGTCGGGCAAATCTGTAAATAGTAAATCCGTAAATAGTAAATACATTGACGCCTGGTGGATGGATGCCTCGGAACCCAACGTGCGCGACTGCACGCCCCTGTGGTACCGCAAGGCGCTCTGCGGCCCCACGGCCCTCGGCACCTCGACCGAATACTTCAATGCCTACAGCATCGTGAATGCCGATGCCATCTACAACGGCCAGCGCTCCATCTACAATGGCCGCGCAGGCGAGCCCCGCGTGTTCCTGCTCACCCGCAGCGGCTTTGCCGGCGAGCAGCGCTACAGCACCGCCACCTGGAGCGGCGACATTGGCACCCGCTGGGAGGACATGCGGGCACAGATGACCGCCGGCATGAACTACTCGCTCTCAGGACTGCCCTTCTGGGGTATGGACCAGGGCGGCTTCTGCGTGGAGAACCGCTACGTCAGGGCGCAGCAGCTCTACGACCAGACGGGACAGGAGAACGACGACCTGCGCGAGTGGCGCGAGCTGCAGGCTCGCTGGAACCAGTTCGGAGCCTTCATACCGCTGTTCCGCGCCCACGGCCAGTGGCCGCTGCGCGAGCCGTGGAACGTGGCTCCCGACGATCACCCTGCCTACCGCTCGTTTGCCTACTACGACCAGCTGCGCTACCGCCTCATGCCCTACCTCTACTCCATGGCCGGATGGGTGCACTTCAACGACTACACCATGATGCGGGCCCTGGTCATGGACTTCGGCAGCGACCACCAGGTGCTCGACATCAAGAACCAGTGGATGTTCGGCCCCTCGCTCATGGCCTGCCCCGTGAGCGAGTACAAGGCCCGCAACCGCTCGGTCTACTTCCCCGCCGGCAGGGGCTGGTACGACCTCTACACCGGCCAGCAAATAGTAGATAGTAATTTGTCGAATCGTAAATTAATCGTCGATGCCCCCTACGAGCGCATGCCCGTCTTCGTGCCCGAGGGCAGCATCCTGCCCATCGGCCCCCAGATGGAGTGGAGCGACGAGAAGCCTGCCGAGCTCATCAACCTCTACGTCTATGCCGGTCGCGATGCCAGCTTCCAGCTTTATGAGGACGAGGGCACCAACTACAACTACGAGCGCGGCAAGTACGCCACCATCGACATCACCTACGACGATGCCCGGCGCACCGTCAGCTTTGCCCAGCGCCAGGGCCAGTTCCCCGGCATGCTGAAGGAGCGTCGCTTCAACATCGTCTATGTCACCAAGGACCATGCCCGCGAGCTCAGCCTCGACCATCCCCAGGGCGTTATGGTGCAGTACAATGGCAAGCCCATATCCGTAGCCCTATGAAGAAGATACGCTGCCTACTGCTGCTTTTCTGCTGCACGACGTGTGCCTGTCTGACGGCGGGCGCACGCCAGCGCGTCAGCTTCGACCGCGACTGGCGCTTCCTTCTGGCCGATTCTGCGCAGATGGCCAGTCCCCACTATGCCGATGGCCACTGGCGCTCCGTCGACGTTCCCCACGACTGGGCCATCGAGGGCGACTTCCACGTCGACAACAAGTCGGGAGCATCGGGTGGCGCATTGCCCGGTGGGGTAGGGTGGTACCGCAAGAAGTTCAGCCTGGCCCCTGACCAGTGGAGGGGGAAGCGCCTCTTCCTGGAGTTCGACGGAGTGTATATGAACGCCACCGTCTTCGTGAACGGCCAGAAGGTGGGCCACCGGCCCTACGGCTACTCCAGTTTCGAGTACGACATCACGTCCTTTCTGCAGGATGGCGACAACGTCGTGGCCGTGAGGGTCGACAACAGCGACCAGCCCAACTCGCGCTGGTACAGCGGCTGCGGCATCTACCGCCATGTGTGGTTCACCACCACCCACCCCGTCCACATCAGGCACTGGGGCGTACACATAGACAATGGTCAGGTGAGCGTAGACTACGAGAACCCTACCGGCCAGCCTGTCAAAATCAGGAACACCTGGTACGATCCCGATGGCCAGCCAATGGCAGGTTCTAAACTCAAAACCTGGTCGCCCGCCCATCCTTATACCTACAAGGTACGCACGCAGCTCATCGTACGCGGCAAGGTGGTCGACGAGGTAGTGACCACCACCGGCTTCCGCGACTTCCGTTTCGACGCCCAGACCGGGTTCTGGCTGAACGGCGAGAACATCAAGCTGAACGGCGTGTGCATGCACCACGACCTGGGCTGCCTGGGTGCCGCGCTCAGCGAGGATGCCCTGCACCGGCAGCTGCTCAGGCTGAAGCAGATGGGCTGCAACGCCATTCGCTGTTCGCACAACCCGCCAGCGCCCGAGCTGCTGAACATGTGCGACACGATGGGCCTCATAGTCATGGACGAGAGCTTCGACATGTGGCGCCGCCGCAAGACCCAGAACGACTATGCCCGCTACTTCGACGAGTGGCACGAGCGCGACCTGGCCGACCTGGTGCTGCGCGACCGCAACCACCCCAGCGTGCTGATATGGTCGGTGGGCAACGAGGTGCTCGAGCAGTGGGCCAGCGCCGAGGCCGACACGCTGACCCTGGAACAGGCCAACCTCATTCTGAATGCGGGGCACGACCCTGCTACGCTGGCCCGCGATGGCCAGACGAGCGTGCAGTCGCTGCTCACCCAGCACCTGGTCGACATTGTTCGTCGCTACGACACCTCGCGCCCTGTCACGGCAGGATGCAACGAGCCCTCCCCCGGCAACCACCTCTTCCGCAGCGGGGCACTCGATTTGATAGGCTTCAACTACCACCACGAGCAGGCCAGTGACGTGCCCCGCAACTTCCCCGGCAAGCCCTTCCTCTTCACCGAGAGCGTCAGCGCCCTGCAGAGCCGTGGCTACTACATGATGCCCAGCGACTCCGTGCGCAAGGCCCCGCGCCAGTGGTGGCTGCCCTACACCGACCCCTCCATGATGTGCTCGGCCTACGACAACATGCACGCCTCCTGGTCGTCGACCCACGAAGAGACCTGGGACGTGGTCAAGCATACGCCCTACGTCAGCGGACAGTTCATCTGGACCGGCTGGGACTACATAGGCGAGCCTACGCCCTACGGCTTCCCCGCCCGCAGCAGCTACTTCGGCATCATCGACCTGGCTGGCTTCCCCAAGGATGTCTACTATATGTACCAGAGCGAGTGGACCACCCAGTCCGTGCTGCACCTCTTTCCCCACTGGAACTGGCTGCCCGGCCAGCAGATTGACCTCTGGTGCTACTACAACAATGCCGACGAGGTAGAGCTCTACGTCAACGGGCGCAGCCAGGGCGTGCGCCGCAAGGGCCCTCACGACTACCACGTATGGTGGCGCACTACGTTCGAGCCTGGCCAGGTCACGGTCGTGGCCCGTCGCGGCGGGCAGGTCGTGGCGCAGCAAACCCGTCAGACGGCTGGCGCTGCCGCCGCCATTGACCTCGCCGTAGACTATCAGGGCCGCGACCTCTGCTTTGTCAACGCCTCTGTCACCGATGCCTCCGGCACGCTCTGTCCCCACGCTTCCGACCAGCTGTTCTTCGAGACCACTCCCGGTCTGCAGATAGTGGGCGTAGACAATGGCTGCCAGACCTCTATGGAGCGGTTCAAGGACACCAGGCGCCGTGCCTTCCACGGCCGCTGTATGGTCGTAGTGCGTGGCAAGGGCACGCTCACCGCCCGTGGCTACGGGCTGCAGGAGCATAGCATCCAGATTGAGTAGAGGCAGGGTGCCTCTTGTCTGATTTGTCATCATGCTTTTCTGAGTTTGGTAAACAGTATCTTTACGCATCGCAAACGGCATCTTTGCTCTGGGCAAACAGCATCTTTGCCGTGTGGTTAGAGCGTTGCGGGGGAGATGAAGCCTCACACCTCATATTGTAGTCCCCCTTACAGGGGGACGGAAATATGATGGTGGATGGAGGCTTCAGAAGGGGGCTGGCTGATAGAAGACGCGGCGGTCGCGTTCGGTCTTTACGATGACCTTCTCATCGATAGCCCGCTGTAGCAGTTTGTTGTAGAACGTGTACTGCGTGATGTTGCCCAGACGGCACACCTCCGTGCGCAGTTCACCACCGCCAATCTCCTCCCGCCCTCGCATGGCATCGAGGAACAGGCGCATCACGTCGATCTGCCAGCCCTGCTCTATGCTGTCGTCATGCACGATATACTCAGCGTTCAGCTGCGGCAACCCTCCTTCGCGGCGTTTCTCCCCTCCCTCGGGAATGGGGCTGGGGGAGGCCTCCTTTGGCAGCCCGTCGTCGCCCACCTCGAAGTAGAGCGTCTGCTCGATGTCGTACTTACGTGTCAGCGTCTGCTCCAGCTTGAAGATGCGCTGCGGCATCAGCTTCTCGCAGGCATACACCTCGAAGGCCTTGTTCATCAGCTCCGTGCCGATCCATCCGCGCAGGTTGCGATCCTCGCCGCTCTTGTTCTGGTGGAGCACGCACACGATGCAGCAGTTCTCCTGTGTGGCCAGGTGCAGCAGCTCCTCCATCACCTCCTGCGCCAGCACCCCGTCGTTGATGTCGTTCACCAGGTCGCGTATGCTGTCGACGATTACCAGGTCGGGCTTGCACTGCGTGATGGCCTCCCTGAGCAACTCCCGCCGCAGCTTCCACTCCACGGCGCGGACGTTGAAAGCCTCACCCCCAGCCCCTCTCCAAGGGGAGAGGGGAGTAGATAGACTTGTTGCGGAAGACATCATGGGGATGATGCGGTTCTTCAAGATGTCCTGTGTCGACTCATCGCTCTGCTCCGTGTCGTACCACAGCACGCGCAACGGATCATCCCCATAGCGTTGCAGACTTGGAACAGCATCAGCAAAAGTAACCAGACTCCCCTCCCTTGGGGAGGGGTAGGGGGTGGGCCCTTCCCTTGGAGAGGGGGCGGGGGTGAGGCTTTTGGGGGTGAGGCCTTTGGGGGTAAGGCTTTTGGGGGTGAGGCCTTTCGCCATCAGCATACTCGTCACAAACGTCTTTCCGCTCTTCGCCTTACCCGTTATCGCCACCAGTTCGCCACGCGGGAAGCACGGCTTCCCGAACAGTCGGAACAGAAACTCCATCGGCCTGAGCGCCTTCTCCGGCGTGATGCGACACTGCTCCAGTAGCAGCATCGGTGGACTCAGCTGTGTCTTTTCCCCGGCATGTGCCAGCTCGGCATCCAGCTGGCTGAATATGTCATTCTTCATAACCTTGCATTTTTTTGTCGTTGATACTCTGGTTGTACGTGAACATGTTCGCCTGCAAAGTTACAAAGAACGCACAAAACAATCCCCCTATATAGGAGCTATAGCCACTCCTATATAGGGGGAAATAATTATTAGTAGCTGAATTTGAGCTTCAAGGAAAGATTCTTTACGATTATTTTTTCACTCTTACATTCAAAGTGCCTTTCTTTACTCCGTCTATTTCCCTGACCCAAGGCTGAATATCATCGGTTATCTCCGAAGGGAGGCCCTTTCCTCTAATAGAAAACACCAAATTCGCCCATACAGAGTCAATAAAAGTATCCTCAGTATAATATACCCATGTGGTTGTATCTTCTGGATTATTAACTGACAATACGTAAGAGGCTGGAGCATTAGAATCACGTGTTCCCGTTCCTCTAAAGGTAAAGTAGTTCAGAAGCGGTTTCATATACGTCAAATTTGATTTTCCATTCTCGTCAACAGCAAAGGGGTTGTTCTTGTTCAATCCGCTAACATCCTCAACCCCACCTTTCTCACGAAGGAACCAATATCTGTCCACAATATGATCTAATGGTGCCATGGGGCTATGAATGGCTTTCATCACCCTTAGTATTTTGTCACGGGGTGTCTGGTTTATTATTGATGGGGCCGCTCCTCGCTGGGACTTAACAGATATTCCTATGTCGTTTATAAAAACATCGGCTTTGTCAAACGCTCCTGCTTTATCCGCATGTATTTGTTGGCAAAAGTAAACCAATAGTCCTGCATTTACTAAGTTCCAATCTAATGTCTTATCTGGGTATCCTATATCTTCGCGCCTTGAGTTCTGAACAGATTTAACTTCCTCGGCCTTTTCACATGTACATTTTTTGTAGCGTTCATACTCTTCACAAGTTACCTCGCTTTCTTTGGTTTTGCTATTGCAAATTTGCTAATTATTTGTGAAATTGGCAAATATTTCTAAGGAAAACATATTACACGCTTAATTCTTAACAAACCCGGTAAAATCTTAAAGAATACCGGTTTTTTGGGAGACTCGAAAATACCGGTGTATCTTTGCGGAAAAAATGGAAGAAAAAATAGATTTCAAGGCAATTACTCAGAAAATCAAGAAA
>JAFVEE010000164.1 GCA_017478085.1 Prevotella sp.
CCGCTATGCCTGGGACGTGCCGCAGGGCCTCTGGCAGGTGCGCTACGAGAAGGACGGCTACGAGCTGAAACGCTCGGAGTGGCTGCCCGTGCCGCCGCCACAGCTCGACGTGAACGTAGGCATGACGCAGCTGCGCCAGCCACAGGTGAGCCGGGTGAAGGCCAGCCCCGAGGGCATCGACATTACGTTCGACAAGTATATGCGCCCCCACACGCTGACCACAGAGCACATCTTCGTGACCAAAGGCGGGCAGAACCTGGCCGGCACCATCCAGCTCTTAAACGTCGAGAGCGGCTACGAGACACCCGACTCGTTCTACGCCTCGAAGGTGCGCTTCGTGCCAGCCGCGCCGCTGCAACACAATGAAAAGGTGCTGCTCACCATCCGTCGCACTGTCGAGAGCTACGCCAGCCTGCAAATGGAACAAGACTACACCCAGGAGTTCGAGGTGGAGCCGCGCATTACCGGGCTGTTTGCCGACTCGCTTCTGAATATGGCCGACGGTTCCACGCAGACCATCACCATACGTGCCCTGCCTGCCGGGGCCGCCAAGGGCAAGCTCATCAGCGCAACGGCCACGCCCTCAGGCACCATAGCCATCAGCAGCAATACGCTGACACTCGACGACAGCGGACAGGCACAGCTGAGCATCACCGCTGCCAGTCTCGGCGCTGGCATCGTCACGTTCAGCCTGACTGACGATGACGAGCTGCAAGCCCAGACGCTCGTCTTCGTGAACGATTCGGCCAGCATGGTGGTGGAAGCACCCACGGCGTCGCGCATGAGCGGCACCGAGGTCTACCGTGGTGCCGAAATCAAGCTGAGCTGCCATACCGCCGGGGCCACCATCCTCTATACGCTCGACGGCTCCTGCCCCTGCGACCCGCAGTCGGCCAGCGTGCTCACCTACCGGGGGCCCATCGTGGCCACGGGCGACAGCCTCATCATTCGTGCCATGGCCGTGGCCAACGGTATGGGCGAGAGCGATGCCGTGGAGTTCCGCTACAAGGTCATCGACAATGTGGTGGGCATCGAAGCGCCCACCGTGCCCAGCGTTTCTCCCGCTGGTACGGTTCCCGTGGTCTACTACCGCTTAGACGGTCGCCGCACCACGGCCCCGCAGCGCGGCCTCAACATCGTTCGCTACCCCGACGGCAGCATTCGCAAGATTACGATGAAGTAGTACGCAAGCGTCGCTTAAAAAAACAAGGGAAAACCAAGTAAAACAAGAAAAAACAATTTTATATATTTTTGTTTTTGTAGGTTTTACTTGGTTTTCCTTTGTTTTTTTAAGCGACGCTTGCGTATTCCTTACTGGATTTACTGGAAGATAAAGTCGTGAAGCGTGCAGAGTGACTGTCCCTTCGTTTCCGACGAGAAGGTCAGGAAGATGGCGTGCTTGCCCGTGAGGCCGGCCAGGCCCGGCAGGTCTGCCGCCAGTTCCGTGGCCACGCCCTGCGGCATCGTGGCCGATAGCTGCAGCTGGCCCAGCAGCGTGCCGCCCTTCGACTGCCACGGGCTGTCGGCCCAGATGCCGATGGTGCCGTCGATGCCCTCGGGCACGAGGTTCAGCAGCAGCGTGCCCACCCTGGCATCGGTGAAGTTGAAGTACTTATAGCCCACGATCGAGCCATCGGTGTTGTTCACCACCGGGTTGCTGTTCGAAGGCAGGGCGTAGGGGTCGTTCATGCGGTCATCGTCGCCGTAGGCCGCGGCCACATACGAGCCGTAGAACGTGTTGTTGGGCCAGTTGTGCTCGGCCACCTTCGGCCCCGTCAGCCAGCAGGCAATGCCAGCCGAATGGCGCTCGCGCGGGTTCAGGCCCTGTAGCGCGAAGCCCTCCGACGTGTATTCGCCCTCGCTGATGAGCACCTTGCCGCCGGGTCCCTCCTCTACCTGCACCTCGATGGGGGCCACCATGGCCTGGCGGGCAAACTCGTTCAGACCCGTCTGGCGGTGGTAGAACACGTACCACTGCCCCCCAATCTCGCAGATGCTGCCGTGCGTATTGCCCGACACGCAGGCCGAGGCGATGGTGTCGCCCTGCTCGTTGGTGTCGCGTGCCCGCCCGTCGATGATGGTGCCGCCGTAGGTCCAGGGGCCCAAGGGGTGGTCGCCGTAGGCGTAGGCCAGCGTATAGTTCGACATGGGCAGGCCGAACTCGCCCTCGCGGGTGAAGCGGCTGTAGATGAAGACGTACTTATCCTTCACCTTGCGTATGCTCGATGCCTCGAAGAAGCGGAACAGCTCGTCCTGCTCGAAGCCCGGAATCATATCCTTCACCACCTCGGTGCCCGGCTTCACCGTGGCCATCGTGGCGGGGTCCAGCTCGGCACCATGCGAGTGGCCGAAGCCCCAGTAGCCATACACGCGCCCGTCGTCGTCGACAAACACGGCGGGGTCGAACTGCAGCACACCGTCGGTGACGTAAGGATTCTCCTCGCTCCAGTTCGCCACCTCGAAGGGCCCGTCGGGCCGCTTGCTGCGGCACACCATACCGTTGCGCCCGCCCGCCTGGTTGTTGGGGTACAGGTAGTAGGTCTTCTCGCCGTCGGGGCCTACGACCAGCGTCACGTCGGGCGCGTAGAGCACGTCGCCCCGCCCCGCACTGTCGAGCAGTTCGCCCCGTGCGTTCCTGCTCACGCTGAAGATCTCGCCGTCGTAGCGCCACTGCGTCAGACTGTCGACCGATGCCGACCACACCACCTGCTCGCGTCCGCAGTAACCGTCTACCATCGAGTCGTGCGAGCCATAGATGTACACGCGCTGTCGGCCCGGCTGGTCGGGGTCTTCAAACACGTAGGGCTCGCCGTCGGGAATATGTTCCCACAGCGGCAGGTAGGGGTTGCCCGGCGTGGTGAGCACCGCCGAAGAGTTCACCGCCGAGGAGTTAGCACACGAGGTAAGGCCGCAGCACGCGCCGGCGGCCATCAGGGCCGGGAGGCCCCAGTAAAAAAGTCTCTGTTTCATAGCATCGTTACAAAAAAATACCATTTCGTAAGTCCCGCAAAGACGGCCTGAAAGGCCAGAAAGCCTATAGCCCAGGGCATCGCCCTGGGAAAATGTGGTGCGCAGCCTACGCCCTGTAAGGGCAAAAGCATCAAGACGGTAGGTGTGCTTTTGCCCTTTCAGGGCGTATTTACCCACCTCCTTGTACCCAGGGCGATGCCCTGGGCTGGGAGCTTGTTGGCCTTTCAGGCCACTGCTACGTGTTGCTTTCATTGCTTGCAAAACTTGAATTAATTAGCCTTTCTGGCGACAAAGATACTGATTATTTCGGAGAATAACAAATTTAGGCCTAAGAATTATGCCTCCAGACGAACGGTGAAGAACGGAGGCTCCGTTGACGCACAACGGTGGCTCCGTTAACAATCAACGAAGGCTCCGTTAGCAATCAACGGAGCCTTCACTGACGCACAACGGAGCCTCCGTTGCAAAAGGGCTACTGCGGCACGATGTCGCTGAAGCGCATCAGGTAGGTGTCGTACTGCGTCTGGAAGGGGTGCAGCGGGGCGGGCACGCTGGCGGGCGGGGCGAAGAGCGACTGCAGCAGCTGGGGCAGACGGCCGGCGGTGGTGGGGTAGAGGTAGAAGTGGCCGCTCACGGTGCCCACCTCGCGACTGATGACGGGGAAGGCGGTGCGGGCGAACTTGGGCCCCAGGCCGCTCACGGCGGCGTTGCAGCTGAGCACGATGCCGCGGTCGGTCTGCTCGAAGTTAAGGTTCAGGGCCTGGCCCACGATGAGCAGGCCGTTGCCTGCGGCATCGCTCACCCAGGCGGCATCCACGCCCATGCGGTTGCCCTCGAAGTAGAGGTCGTCCTGCTGCAGGGCCCAGAAGCCGTAGCGGCAGGCCTGATGACGGCCAGGGTAGGAGGCATAGGGGCCCTGGCCTATCCACTGCACGCGGTCGAACTTCTTGTTGAGCAGGAAGGCGATGCCCAGCTCAGAGAGGAAGGCATCGGTGGTGTCGGGCGTGAGCGTGTAGTCGTAGCGGGTGGCGGCCCCGTGGGGCGTGGTGCTCAGCTGGGCGGCCACGTAGGGGTTGCTGAGCGGTTGCAGGTAGCGCTCTATGCGGCTGTCCTTCACCTTGATCATCTCGGCCAGCGTGGCCTTGCGGCCTGTGCGCACGAGGGGCTCGGTCTGCAGGGCGGCAGTCACCTCGGCAGCCTCGTCACCGGGCAGGGCGGCCAGCAGTCGACTGGCAAGGTGGTGCGGGGCGACGGGGAACGACTGGCGCAGGAAGGTGTGGCCCTGGGCGTCGGCGATGGTGAAGTGCAGCAGGCCCAGGCGCGTGCTGTCGGCGATGGCGGGCAGGTTGAGGGGGTAGGTGGTGGTGTGGTGTGGCGGGCACTCGGGCGAGAAGGCGCCGCGGGCCACGGTGTCGCGGTCGGCGGTAAGCACCCAGTGGAAGGTGACATTGTCCTTCAGGTTCAGGAAATCGAAACGATTGGAAATGGAGAGAATGAGAGAATGAGAAAATGAGAGATTGAGAGAATCATTTCTCATTTCCTCATTTTCTACATTTCTCAATTTCACGAACGCCCTTGCGTAGTTGTGCTGCAGCTCGTAGTAGTTGGGCAGCGGGGTACGGTCGGCATAGACCAGGCCGTCGGTGCCCTTGTTGCCGTACATCTCGAAGCCGCTGGCACCCCCCTGGGGGGAAACCGTGAAGACGCGCTCCTCGTAGCCGAAGCGGTGCCCATTTCTCATTTTCTCATTTTCACCATTTCTCATTTTCTCATTTTCACCATTTCTCATTTTCTCATTTTCACCATTTCTCATTTTCTCATCGAACGGCATCCCCTGGTCGGCCCACTCCCACACGCTGCCACCGGCGATGCCAGGCGTGCGCTCGATGATCTCCCACTGGCGGTCGTGGTCTTCGAACGAGGTGCCCAGGGTGTGGCAGTACTCAGTGAAGATGACGGGGCGGTCCAGGTGCTGGTAGAAGCCGCCTATCTGGCCCGTTGTAGGATAATGAGGTGCATAGATAGGTGCTTTCGAGGGGAAAGGGTGACCACTCCCCTCTCCCTTTGGAGAGGGGTCGGGGGTGAGGCTCCAGAAGCGGCGGAAGTAGCTGCCCACCTGGGGGAAGCAGTAGGGGCGCGAGGGGTCCAGCTGGCCCACGTAGTCGCCCACCTCGACGCAGGTCTGCGGCAGCGGGTTCTCGTTGCCCACGCTCCAGACGAGCACCGAGGGGTGCAGCTTGTCGCGGCGCACGGTGGCATTGGCCCGTGTCAGAAGGATGTCCTGATAAGAGCGGCTGCTGAGGTGCTTGTCGCCATAGCCGAAGGGCACCTCGCTGACGAGGTAGAAGCCCAGCGAGTCGGCCAGCTCGTAGAAGCGCGGTTCGCGGGGGTAGTGCGACAGGCGCATATAGTTGACCGAGGCTTCCTTCATCAGGCGCATATCCTTCAGGGTGAGGTCGTCAGAAACGACCTTCACAGTAGAGGGGTCGGTGCTGTGGGCATTGACGCCGCGCAGCTTGATGGGCTGCCCGTTGAGCTTCAGCACGACGCCGTCGATGGTAAGCTCTCTGATGCCTATCTTCTGGGTGAAGGTCTGCAGCACGCGGTCTTTCTCCTTCACTTGCACGCGCAGCGTATAGAGGTAAGGGGTCTCGGCGGTCCAGAGCTGCGGTGCCGCGACGGTTCCGTTTTCTGTCAGTACCACCTTCCCTTGGGCATCCATCAGTTCAAAGGCGGTCGTGGTGTGCTTGGTGGCGTTGGCCACCTCGGTCTGCACCGTGACCTCGCCATTCATCCGGGTGGTCACGGTGAGGTCGCTCAGGTGGGTGCGGGGCACGGCCATCAGCGTGATGTCGCGGAAGATGCCGTTGGTGGCCCAGTCGTCGAAGCAGTCGAACTCGTAGCCCTTGAAGCGGGTGTAGACGCGCAGGGCCAGCTGCTGCGGCCCTTTCTTGCGCAGGTAGGGGGTCAGGTCGAAGAGGCAGGTGTTGTAGGCCGACTGCCACGAGCCCACGAGCTGGTCGTTGAGCCACAGGTCGTAGCCGCGCAGCACGCCGTCGAGGCGAATGTAGACCTGCTGGCCGCGCCACTCGCTGGGCACGGTGAACTCGGTGCGGTAGTAGCCCGTGAGTGAGTCGGGGTAGTCGTACTTGGGCTCGCAGAAGCCACAAGATTCCCAACAGCCAGGCACGGGAATGCGGCCCCACGTGGCATCAGCCGCCGGCACCGCCTTGTCGTCGTCGATTCCCTTGACGACCTTCAGTTGCCACTCGCCGTTCAGGCTCTTCATCATAGCGGGGTCGGTCACGGGCCATACGCCCATCTTGACAGAGTCAAGCGGCAGAGCCGAGCGGAAGGCATCGACGACTTCCGCCTTTACGCACAGGGCCATCAGCCCCATGGCTATTGTCAGTAGGTATTTTTTCATTTTGCTATGGGTATTACGTAGAACTTGCGGTCGGGCTGGAAGTCGATCATCCACTGGTCGGCAATGATGTGGTCGTCGAGGGCGCTGATGGTTTGTTTGGCCGCAAAGATACAAATAAAATATTAAACAGAATATTAAACAGCCTGTTTTTTTTCTCTAATATTTTTCAATATGTTTCAATCTGCCCTGCAGGCGATGGTCGTTGGCGGGCATTCTGATTTTCTTTTCGTACCTTTGCACAAAAAGTAACGACGCAATGATGAAAAGACTTCTGTTTTCCTGCCTCCTGCTGGCCAGCTGCATAGGCACGATGGGCAAGGCGGCATCGCCCAGCGGACGGCTGATGCTTTCGCTGACTACCGGCGGCTATGACGTGAGCTACGACGGGCAGCCAGTGGTGCGGCTGCAGCTTGCCAGTCAGTGGACCGCAGCCGAGCCCCGGCGAACGGGCTACATCAAGGCCGACTACACGATGCTCTCGGGCAAGCGGCACCACTGCACCAACGAGGCCAACGAGTATGCCGTGACACTGGGCCACGGCGTGAAGCTCGTGGTGAGGCTCTACAACGACGGCGTGGCCTATCGCTACGAAGGCCTCGCCACGGGACGCACGGCAGAGCCGCTGTGCTACCGCATAGACGAGGGCACACACCGCTGGATGCAGCAGTGGACCGACAGCTACGAGGGTTTCTTCCCCCTGAGCGCCACGGCGGGCCAGCGCGGGCGCTGGGGCTATCCGGCCCTGGTGCAGGCGGCCGACAACCTGTTTGCCCTGATCACCGAGGCCAACATAGAGCGCGGTCAGAGTGCCTCGTGCCTCTATAGCGAGGGCGAGCTGTTCAGGGTGGTGCCCGACGAGGGCTGCGGCACACCAACGAAGACGGGCCACACGCCGTGGCGCGTCGTCATCGTGGGCCCGCTGGCGCAGGTGGTAGAGTCGACCCTCGTCACCGATGTGGCCGAGCCCTGTCGTCTGACTGACACCAGCTGGATAAGGCCCGGCGTGGTGTCGTGGGTCTACTGGGCCTACAACCACGGCTCCAGCGACCTGAGTATCATTAAGAAATATGTAGACCTGGCCGCCACGCTGCACCTGCCCTACGTGCTGATAGATGCCGAGTGGGACGAGATGGGGGGCGGCAAGACCGTGGAGGATGCCGTGACCTATGCCCACCAGCGGGGCGTCAGGCCGCTCATCTGGTACAACTCGTCGGTGGGCTGGGTGAACGGGGCACCGGGGCCGAAGTTCCGGCTGAACAAGGCCGAAGACCGCGAGCGTGAGTTTGCCTGGTGCCAGCAGATAGGCGTGGCCGGCGTGAAGATCGACTTCTTCTCTGGCGACACGCAGCTGAACATGGACTATTGCCAGGATCTCTTAGAGTGTGCCGCCCGCTACCACCTGCTGGTGAACTTCCACGGGGCCTCCGTCCCGCGGGGCTGGCAGCGCACGTGGCCCAACCTGCTGAGCACCGAGGGCGTCTACGGCGCCGAATGGTACAACAACGTGCCCACCTTTACCGACAAGGCCGCCCGCCACAACGCCACGCTGCCCTTCACCCGCAACGTCATTGGCCCGATGGACTACACGCCCTGCACCTTCAGCGACTCGCAGCACCCACACATCACCACCCACGCCCACGAGCTGGCGCTCACCGTGCTCTTCGAGAGCGGACTGCAGCACCTGGCCGACCGCCCCGAGAGCTATCTGGCACAGCCGCAGCAGGTGCAGCAGCTGCTCACGGCACTGCCCGCCGCCTGGGACGAGACGCGCCTGCTGTCGGGCTATCCCGGCGAGGGCGTGGTGATGGCCCGCCGCAGTGGCACCACGTGGTATGTGGCGGGCATCAACGGCACCGACGGGCCACAGGACCTGCCCCTGCCGCTCGACCGTCTGGCCCAGCGCTCGCCGTTCTCGGCCACGCTCTACCTCGACGGCACTCCAGCCCAGCCCTGGCGCATCAGCACCACGGCCCAGCTGCCCCCCGTCATCAGCTGCCAGCCCCGTGGTGGCTTCGTCATCGTCATCAATTCTTAACCATATAACCAAATGAAAAAGATTCTTTTAGCATTGATTGCCTGCCAGCTGTCGTGGAGCCCCGCCGGGGCACAGAACCCCTACCTGCCGCTGTGGGAACACCTGCCCGACGGCGAGCCCCGCGTGTTTGAAGACCCCGACCAGCTGGGCAAGATGCGAGCCTACATCATCGGCTCGCACGACGTGACCTACACGGCCTACTGCGGCCCCGACATCCGTATGTGGTCGGCACCCGTGGAAGACCTGTCGCAGTGGCGCGACGAGGGCCCCATCTTCTCGTGGTTCGTCAACGGTCAGTGGGACACGATGTTTGCCCCCGACCTCGTAGAGACCACCGACCGCCAGACGGGCCGTAAGACCTACTGGCTCTATCCCCACAGCCGCGGCTGGCGGCGCGTGCCTATGGTGTGCAAGGGCGACCGTCCCAACGGGCCGTTCACGCCCGTGAACCTGACGGCCGACGGCACGCAGTGCCTCGACGGCTCGCTCATCGACTTCGACCCCTCGGTGTTCATCGAGCCGGTCAACGACAAGAAGGATCCCGACTACCAGACGGGCTACCGCGCCTACGTGTTCTATGGCTTCCAGCACTCCACGGCCTGCGAGCTGGATCCCCAGACGATGTACTCGAAGCGGCCCGGTACCGAGCTTATAGACCCTTTCATCCCGGCCAGCAGCCGCGACGGCCAGCTGCTCGACAAGGAGGGGTCGGAATATAAGGCCCTGTACAAGGGGCAGAACCCGCTGGACTTCAACTTCTTCGAGGCATCGAGCATTCGCCAGGTGGGCAATAAGTATGTGATGGTGTTCTCGGGCTACAGCGGCAAGGAGTACGGTCAGGGCCAGACGAACAGCGCCCTGCGCTATGCCTACGGCGACTCGCCCTTAGGCCCGTGGCGAAGCGGCGGCGTGCTGGTAGACTCGCGCGGCGTGGTGCCGGGTGAAGACGGCTCGAAGCTCATCACCACCAATGCCGGCCACAACACCCACGGTTCGCTGCAGGAGATCAACGGCCAGTGGTACGTGTTCTACCACCGTCCGCCACGCGGCTTCGGCAACGCCCGTCAGGCGATGGTGGCCCCGGTGAGAATTGAGTGGGACAAGAAGCCCGTGGCCAAGGGTGGCCAGGTGCGCATCACCGGCTACGACCCCTTTGCCAAGGACCAGAAATGGACGGCCCGCGCTGCCGACGGCACGGAGTACACGGGTGCCGAGGTGACCAGCGAGGGCTTCCAGATCTTCGGTCTGCCGCCCTATCAGTATTATAGTGCCGGCATCGCCGCCTTTATGTACGGCCCGAACAGTAACCAGTGGATGCAGGACAACCACGACGTGTGGCGCAATTCGATGGATCTGGAAGGCATTCAGAACGGTGGCATCGTGGGCTTCAAGTACTTCGGCCTTGGCGGTCTGGCTCAGGACACCAAGGGCTGTAAGGCCTTCGAGGGCATCACGAAGGGCGACAACGCCCGGCTCTGCCTGAACCTGACGGCCAGCGGCAAGGGTGCCTTCAAGATTTATGTCAGGCTCGACGATCCCTGGAAGGGGCAGGAGGTGGCCCTGTTCGCCATACCCGCTGATGCCCCCGGCTTTGCCCACACGGTGTCGCAGCCGGTGCCCGCCTTGGAGGGCTTGACGGGCAAGCACGCCCTCTATCTCGTTGTGGATGGGCCAGAGGTGCAGCAGCCCGAACAACCGCAGCGCCCGCAGTGGGGTGGTCGCCCGCAGCAGCCGCAGCGTCCGCAGGGGCTGTTCAGCCTCCACGGCATAGGCTTCGGAAAGAATGGTGCCGAGGTGCAGCCTGCCGAGGTGCCAGAGGTCACCATCACCGCTGACGGCCAGCGGCTCAGCATCCCCGCGCAGCCTGTTATGGCCACCAACCAGAACGGCTACACCGAGTGCAACCGCTACCAGCTGTACGCCCCGCTGAAGGCTGGCTCGAAGCTGGAGGCCACGGGTCGCGGCATCAGCTTCCAGATAAGTCCCATCGCCGATGGCCGTGCCACCGTGCGAGCCACCTATCAGGGGAAAGAGAAGATTTTCCTGATTAACTAATAACGAATGAGGACGAATTTCACGGTTGAAATTCGTCCTCATTCGTTGCTTTTTAAAAAAAACGAGATCCTTACGCGTCGATATTGGCGTAGGTGGCGTTCTTCTCGATGAACTCGCGGCGGGGCTCCACGTCGTCGCCCATGAGCATGGAGAAGATCTCGTCGGCCTCGGCGGCGTTCTCGATGGTCACCTGCTTCAGCAGTCGGTTCTCGGGATTCATCGTGGTCTCCCACAGCTGCTCGGGATTCATCTCGCCCAGACCTTTGTAGCGCTGGGTGTGCAGGGCGTTCGAGTTCTCGTCGCCGGCCACATACTTATCGATGAAGGCCTGGCGCTGCTGCTCGGTGTAGCAGTACTCAGACACCTTCTTGAAGGTGCACTTATAAAGCGGCGGGGTGGCGATGTAGAGGTGACC
>JAFVEE010000023.1 GCA_017478085.1 Prevotella sp.
AGCGGTCGAAAAGGGCATTGAGAAAGCTGATAAGCAGCTCTTTGTTCAGCTCGGTGCCAAACAGCTTCTTGAATCCGAAATCGGTATAAGGATTCACGTATTTCTGGTGTTTCGGTTCTTCCATAAATCTCATTCACTTTTCCGGAATAAATATCGAGGCGCCCGCCAAGGCATTCTCATCTCTGCTTTGACGCACAGCGCAAAGGTAAACAAAAAATCCGAACCGCGCAAGCGATTCGGAGAAAAAGTTGAGGGGGAATTTTCTACTGGCTGGCAACGGAGGCTTGGTTGCGAAACAACGGAGGCTTCGTTGCGAAACAACGGAGGCCTCGTTGTGTCCTAACGGAGGCTTCGTTGTGAGGCAATGGAGGCTCGGTTCCTGATCAATGTAGTGCTGCTTGACGTTTTTTAAGAATTATAGTGCGCCCAGAGTGGGTGAGGTCGGGAAAAAATGAGTACCTTTGCGGCAGCGAACAGTACGAAACAAAAAAAGTGAGGACAATGAAACCGACACCAATCAAGAAGGAGATCGTAGACGGCCTGATAGCCCGGCTGGGCATCAACGACTTTGCCAAGGCCACCATACGCGAGGTGAAGCAGGTGGCCGCCATGGCCGAGAAGCAGAGCGGCGTGGAGTATATCAAAATGGAGATGGGCATACCCGGCCTGCCTGCCGCCCAGGTGGGCGTCGACGCGCAGATACGGGCTCTGCAAGAGGGCATAGCCCACTCGTATCCCGACATTCAGGGCTACCCGGAGCTGAAGCGGCAGGCATCGCGCTTCGTCAAGGCCTTCATCGACGTCGACATTCAGCCCGAGGGCTGCGTGCCCGTGTGCGGGTCGATGCAGGGCACGTTTGCCTCGTTCCTCACCTGTTCGCAGGCCGACCACACGAAGGACACGGTGCTCTTCATAGACCCGGGCTTCCCCGTGCAGAAGATGCAGCTGCAGGTGCAGGGCGTAAGCTATGAGACGTTCGACGTCTACGACTATCGCGGCGCGGCGCTGGGGCCGAAGCTCGAGAGCTATCTGCAGACGGGGCGCATCTGTGCCATTGTCTATTCTAACCCCAACAACCCCTCGTGGATTTGCTTCAACGAGCAGGAGCTGCAGACCATCGGACGGCTGGCCACGAAGTACGACGTGGTGATCATGGAGGATCTGGCCTACTTCGCCATGGACTTCCGTCAGGACCTGTCGACGCCCTTCGAGCCGCCCTACCAGCCCAGCGTGGCTCACTACACCGATAACTACATGCTGCTCATCAGCGGTTCGAAGGCCTTCAGCTATGCCGGCGAGCGCATCGGCGTGGTGTGCATCAGCGACAATCTGTTCCACCGCCACTATCCCGACCTGGCCCAGCGCTACGAGGGACTGCCCTTCGGCCTGGTCTTCAGCACCCGTATGCTCTACGCCCTGAGCTCGGGCACCAGCCATTCGGCCCAGTATGCCCTGGCCGAGTTGTTCCGTGCTGCCTGCGATGGCGAGTACCGCTTCCGCGACGACATCAAGGTGTATGGCGAGCGGGCCCACAAGCTGAAGGAGATTTTCTGTCGTCACAACTTCTACGTGGTCTACGACAAGGACCTGGACCGCCCCATTGCCGATGGCTTCTACTTCACCATAGGCTATCCGGGCATGACGAGTGGCGAGCTGGCCCGCGAACTGATGTACTATGGCGTCAGCGCCATCTGCCTCATCACCACGGGCTCGCATCAGGAGGGCCTGCGCGTGTGCACCTCGTTCATCGAGGATCATCAGTACCAGCAGCTGGAAGAGCGCATGCAGGTGTTTGCCGAGAACAACCCAAGATAGGAAGGTATGAAGAATATTGTCATTTTTGCATCGGGCAGTGGCACCAACTGCGAGAACATCATTCGCCATTTCCAGGGTTCGCAGCTGGCGCGGGTGTCGCTGGTGGTGAGCAACAAGGCCGATGCCCCTGTGCTGGCACGGGCCCAGCGGCTGGGTGTCGAGACGGCCATCATCAGCAAGGCCCAGCTGAACGACCCCGGCGTGATGCTGCCCCTGCTGCGCAAACAGGAGGCCAGCCTCATCGTGCTGGCCGGCTTCCTGCCCATCGTGCCCGACTTCCTGATCGAGGCCTACCCCCAGCGCATGGTCAACATACACCCGTCGCTGCTGCCCAAGTATGGCGGCAAGGGCATGTGGGGCCACCACGTGCACGAGGCCGTGAAGGCTGCGGGCGAAAAAGAGACAGGAATGACCGTTCACTGGGTCACTCCTGTCTGTGATGGCGGGCAGATTATTGCTCAGTTCCGCACGGCGCTCTCGCCTGCCGACACTGCCGACGACATTGCGGCGAAGGAGCACGAGCTGGAGATGCAGCACTTCCCGCAGGTCATCGAGCAGCTGCTCATTTCTCAACCCTGATACGGGCATCAACGGCTATCACGTCGTCCTCATCGGCCAGCAGCGGGTTGATGTCCATTTCCTTGATCTCTGTGGCGAAGCGCAGCAGGGTAGAGAGACGCACGATGATGTCGGCATACTTGCGCTCGTTGATGCCGCGCTGGCCGCGCGTGCCCTTCAGAATCTTGTAGCCGCGCAGGGAGTGGATCATGGAGTGGGCCTCTTCGTAGGTGAGCGGGGCCAGACCCGACGACACGTCCTTGAGCACCTCGACGAAGATGCCGCCCAGGCCGCACAGCACTACGTGGCCGAAGCGCGGCTCGTACTTCGCGCCGATGAACAGTTCGGTGCCCTTGATCATCTTCTGCACCATCACGGCGGTGGCATCGGGTATCTGCATCATGCGGTCGAACTCGGCACTGAGCACCTCCTTCGAGCGGATGTTCAGCGCCACGCCGCCCACGTCGCTCTTATGCACCGGGCCCACCACCTTGGCCACCACGGGGAAGCCCACCTTCTCGGCAAAGGCCACCACCTCTTCCTTCTTCTCGCTCACGAACTCGGGCACGGTAGGTATGCCGGCGCTCTGTAGCAGTTCGTGTACCAGCGTGGGGGCAATATAGCCGTTCTCGCTGATGCTGTCGATGATACGGCGAATGCGGGGCACGTCCACCCCGTTGATAATGACGTTCTGCTCGGCGGGTGCGGGGGTCTTCATAATCTGTGTCAGCGCCGTGGCCAGCGTCACCTCGTCGCTGAAGTTTACGTGGCCGCGCTTCAGGAACTCCTGCACCTCGGGGCCAGCCGTGTTCACGCTGGGCAGAATGGGGAAGATGGGCTTGCGGCACTCCAGTATCTTCTTGTGCAGCACGTCGTAGGCTTCGTACAGCTGCACCAGGCCGGGCGTGCCGAAGATCACGGCAATGGCATCGATGTTGTCGAACTTCTGCTCGCAGTAGTCAATGGCCGTGGCCAGCTGCTCCGGGCCGCCCGTGGCCAGGATGTCGATGGGGTTGGCCACCGACGAGCCGGGATAGAGCTTCGACTTCAGCTCGTCGGCTATCGGTCCGCTCAGCGACGGCACCTGCATGCCGCCCTTCGACAGGGCATCGGTCAGCATCACGCCGGGGCCTCCGGCATGGGTCACGATGGCGAAGCTATTGCCCGTAAAGCGCGGCAGGGTGAAGATGCAGCCCACGGTGGTCAGCTCCTCGCGGCTGAAGCAGCGCACGATGCCGGCCTTGCGGAACAGGGCCTCGACAGCCGAGTCGCTGCTGGCGATGGCACCCGTATGACTGCTGGCCGCACGACTGCCACTCTCGCTGCTGCCCGCCTTGATGGCTGCAATGCGGCAGCCCTTGCGTATGAGGCTCGTGGCGTGGAAGAGCAGCTTGTCGGGGTCGCTGATGTTCTCGATGTAGAGCAGTTTCACCAGCGAGTCGCGCTCGGCATCGAAGTGCTCGTCCATATACTCCAGCACCGTCTCAATGCCTATCTGCTTGCCGTTGCCCACCGACCACACCGAGTTGAAGGGCAGGCCCTTCGTCACGGCACTCTCCAGGATGAAGACAGCCGTGGCCCCCGATCCGCTGATGAAGTCGACACCCTTGGGGTTCAGGTGGGGTATGGGCTTGGTGAACACCGAGTGGTGCCAGCGTGTGAGCAGGCCGATGCAGTTGGGGCCTATCAGCGCACAGCCATACTGCTCGCAGGTGTCCAGTATCTGCTGTTCCAGCACGGCCCCCTCGTGGGTCTCCTCGCCAAAGCCAGCCGATATAATAATGAACGCGCGTACATTCTTTTCTTTTGCCAGCAGCTCTACATACTGCGGACAGAACCGTGCGGCCACCACCAGGATGGCCAGGTCGGTGGGGGGCAGCTCGCGGGCGTCGTGGAAGGCCTTGATGCCCTGCACCTCCTCTTCCTTGGGGTTCACGATGCGCAGCGTGCCCTGATAGCCACCCTGCAAAAGATTTCTCACCACGGCACCGCCGGGCTTGTGCACATTGTTGGAGCCGCCAATCACGACGATGCTCTCCGGTTGCAACAGTTCTCTGTTAATCATAGTCTTTTGGGTTATATTGTTTACAAAGTTTGTCTCGCTCATTCTTCAGCGGCCCTGTCCAGTGCCGTTTCCTCCTCCATCCTTTCGTAAGGCCGCCTTACACAGTGGTCGTCCAGGAAGATTTTGTTCAGCGTGAAGGCCAGCGACCGCAGCGTCTCTTCCCGTTTCTTCGGAGTCAGCTCGCACTCCCACACCGTGATGCAGTGCCACCCCATCTCGGCCAGCCGTTGTTGCTCCTCGCGGTCGCGCTCCATGTTCCTGCGGATCTTCTTCACCCAGAACTCCCTGTTCGTCTTCGGTATCTTGCAGCAGGCCGAATTCTCAATGTTCAATGGTCCATGTTCCATGTCCAATGATACTCCGTGCCCATGCCAGAAGCACCCGTTCACAAACACGCACGTGCGGTACTTCCGCAGCACCAGGTCGGGATGTCCCGGCAGCCGTGGCGAGTTCAGCCGGTAGCGGAACCCGTGGGCCCACAGCCACCGCCTCACCACCATCTCCGGCTTCGTGTCCTTCGACCGAATCGCCGCCATATTTCTATGTCGCTGTTCAGGAGTCATCGGCTGTATGATTATTGTGCAAAAATACATTTTTTTTCCAAAACCTGCAAGACATTCCAGTTTTATTCGTACCTTTGCGCGAAAAAAGGAGAAAACTATGGAACAATTCAACTGGGCAGAAGACATTGAGGGTGCCGTCACCGTGTGCGACACCGAGGGCACCGTCGTCTATATGAACAAGCGTTCACGCGAGACCTTCAACAAGCAGGGCCAGTCAATGGTAGGCCAGAACCTCATGCCCTGCCACAACGAGCGTTCGCAGGCCATCATCCGCGACATGCTGCAGCACAACCGTCCCCATTGCTACACCATCACCAAGCACGGTCAGCGCAAGCTCATCTACCAGACCCCGTGGCGCGAGAACGGCGAAGTGCGCGGCTTAGTAGAGTTCTCCTTCGTCCTGCCCGACGAGATGCCGCATTATGATAGGGGGTAACCTATGTCCCTTTTTTATGCAATTATGAAAGAACAGAAAATCATTCCAAAGTTCAAACACGTTCGTGAGAAGGACTACAGTTCTTCCCATCCTCTTTACGATGCGATGAAATCCATCTGCAATCCAGATGGTGAGAACAGTGGCCATACCGCAGAATACAATGGTATGACTTTCCAACTCAATATGTGCAAAGATACCTATTACGATGAACAAGGTATTCCCCAAAGTGAAGTAACCGTCATGGGTCTTGACGAACAAGAAGACCGCTGGCATGTCTATCGCAGGAATGCTGAGGAACTCGCAGAAGCAGCCAAGAAAATAGAGCAACAGGAGTTCAACCCCCACACCGTTGACTACATTTATAGAGAAGGCCATATCTCATGGATTGAGAAGCGTGAATACAATGAGCGTAGAGAGCTAATCCACATGGAACAGGCATTCTATGGTGACGATTTCTTACATGAATTCTCAGACACACCGTATTACACGCTGATTTCTGACCTTACCTACGAATATGATGAATACGGCAACTGGGTGCTCTGCTATCTCCACTGTGTTGATGGCCTGCAGCCCGACGAGTTGACAATACGGGAGATAGAGTATCAACCTTTGAATACCGTATCTCTGTGATACTCTAAATACCGTGCTCTTTCATCATTTATCGGTAGAAACTGGAACATTTGGTTTTCCTTGATGCCGATGCGCTCTTTGACCTGACGCGAAAGCCAGTTGGAGATTGACACGCGCTTATCGTCGCTGAACGTGATATAGCCTCGGTCGAAAAGTTTGTCATAGAGAGGAGAAAGTATGAAGCCGTTGTTTGGGTCGATGCGCTCTTTGGAATCTGAGACGGCCCACGGCTTGATGTGACTGGCTATGAGAAGCGACTCCTCGTTAATCATCGTGATGGGACAGAACGGACATTCTTCCAGTAGTTTCCTCCGATATTCATCCTGACCTTCACGGCCATACTTAACAGTTGGTTTCTTTTCTTCCACAGCCTCTTCTCGCACTCCGAAAAACGTTTCTTCTTCCTCTTGCTTAACGGCTCCATAGTTCTCGATGAACGCTTTGCGCTTCTCGATTTCCTCAAAGTCGGCAAACAACTTCAAATAGAACATCGGATGACCGTTGTAGTCGAGACGCATGGCCGAAATGTAAGAAACGAGCGGCAGGGAAATCTCGCGTATCAGTTTGTATATCTTGTCCGATGAATTGACGTAGCCTCTCGGCCCTGCTATCTGCGACTGCTCGCGGATGGTGAAATCGACGATGCCGTCAGGCAGCGCATTTATCTTCTCCATTCGTTCCGACCACAATGAACGCATTTCGTCCTTGCCTCGGTATTCCTGTGATGGTGTAAGATACTCGGCTTTTATGGCGTTCATATAGGCTTGCAAATCTTGGCGAAGCACAAAGCACGTTGCCGTGAAGCCAATCTCTCCGAAGAAAGCCTCCATCTTGTCACGCGAACCTACATAGAGTTTTGCTTCGCCATTGCCGTCGCCCAGTTTGTTCTTCGGCATTACCCAACTGTCAGCAACGGTGATGGGCGTTTCAAATGTACCGTCGAATCTAAATTTCTCGCCTGCGATAATCATAGTGCAATACCATATTTCGTGATGTCCATCTGCTTCAGAATAGCTATCAGCACATCAACAACAATGCTGTTGCCTGCCTGCTGATACATTGAGGTGTCTGACACAACTATCTTGAACGTATCCTTGAACCCCATCAGGCGCAGACACTCGCGAGGAGTCAATTTGCGGATGCGTCCCTTGTGCGTCACGTAGTTGTCCACCCCAGCACGATGCATTTTATGCATGGATTGCAGCAGTGGACGAGCCACGTCCAAATCCGTTTCCGTCGAAGTCTTGAAGTTTTTCGTGCCGCCTGCCAAAACGTAGCGAGCAACTTTGTCTGACAAATAGTATTTCTCCTCAACGTCGCGCACATCAAAAATGAATTCGTCGAAAGCCTCGTCAGATGGCGTCAGTTCTGAGTCGGGATGATAGACGAAATCGCCGTGCCAGTTAAATTGCTGATTGCGCTTTTGGCATAGTTGAATCTCGCCGTTTATCTGTGTATAGAATTTGTCGTGGTTCTTGTGGCTGGTTACAAACTTGATGCCCTTCTCTTTCAGGAAATACTTCGTGTCGATGTAGTCCTCCAAGAAGTCGTACATTTTGTATTCCAGTTCAATCGGTGCAGGAAACTCAAACTTAGTTTTCTTCTTGAAGCCCAAGCAATAGACCCGCTCGCGATGCTGTGGAATGCCGTAGTCGCAACTGTTCAGCACACGGAACTTCACATCATATCCCAATTCATTGAATATATCATACATAACATGCCAAGTCCTTCCCTTGTCGTGGTTCAACAGTCCGCGAACATTTTCAAACAGGAATACTTTTGGCTGAGTCTCTTTCACCACACGAGCGAACTCGTAGAACAGCGTTCCGCGAGCATCTTCAAAGCCCAGCCGGTGACCCACCATCGAAAACGCCTGGCACGGCGCACCACCAATTACAAAGTCCACTTGACCCTTGTATCGCCGGGCATCAAAGTCGCGGATGTCCGTAAACCAGTCTTCCTCCCTTATCTCGTAATTGGCAAAATAACTCTGCTTACACTTCGGCTCGATGTCCCCAGCAAACATAATCTGATGTCGCAGCCCGAGACGCTGAAAAGCGTGTTCAATAGCACCTATACCGCTGAATACTGTGCCGATGCGCACCGTGTTTTCAGGATGCGAAAACTCCAACTCCTTCCACGACGCACCATCAGCAATAGGGGTCTGCGGTATCAGCTTCTTGTATTCCAGTGCCAGAGCACGGTCTTGTACAATGCGCTTAACTTTATCTATCTTCTCCGAACTCTCGTTGATTTCCTTTTCTACTGTCGCCATGAAAAAAGCCCTCTCTTCGTTTTGAAAAGGGGGCGTGGAAGAGACGGTGTTCAACCTAGGCTTAGCACGGCCTGTATCAGACAACAATCTTACTGTCCACGCCCGTATGAGCGTAAACATCCAACTGCTTGTCCAACTGATAC
>JAFVEE010000165.1 GCA_017478085.1 Prevotella sp.
AGCTGCATCCGCGACGTGTGTGTCATCAACGACAAGAGCATCGCCGAGCGTGCCCTGCTGATGCAGGCCGCCCGCGACTCGATGGTGTTTAATAAGAAATAAGGCAAAGCGTATGGCTATAGAGTTAATGAACCGTCTGATCATGTTCGTGTGCCTCTGCCTGGCGCAGGTGCTCATCCTGAACCATGTGCACCTCTTCCAGGTGGCCACGCCCTTGCTGTACGTATACTTTGTCATCACCTTCCGCCGCAACTTCCCCCGCTGGATTATGCTGTTGGCAAGCTTCTTCACCGGACTGCTCATCGACATCTGCTCGAGCACGCCCGGCCTGGCTGCCTTCTGCCTGACGCTCATCGCCTTCGTACAGCCCTTGGTGCTGGAGCTCTTCGTGCCCCGCGACTCGGTGGACAACCTGGAGAGCTCGGCAGCGGCATTGGGATGGAACAGGTTTGCCACGCTGAGCGCTATCCTCACGGTGTTCTACTGCCTGCTGTTCTTCGGCCTCGAGTCGTTCTCCTTCTTCAACTGGTTCCTGTGGTTAGGGCGTGCCCTGGCCAGTGCGGCTCTCACCTTATTATTATTATTTGCAATTGAATTAGTACGTTCGAAGTGAAGAATCCCGAGCTTGATTACCGACGTTTTGTGATTGCTGGGGTGGCCATCGTGATTGTGGTCGTCTACATCATCCGTCTGTTCATGCTCCAGATTACCAGCGACGACTATAAGAAGAGCGCCGACTCCAACGCCTTCCTGAAGAAGGTGGAATATCCCTCGCGCGGCAACATCAGCGACCGCAACGGCAAGCTGATGGTGTTCAACCAGCCTTCCTACGATATCATGGTGGTGATGAACGAGGCCAAGGGCCGGCTCGACACCATGGAGTTCTGCAATGCCTTGGGCATCACCCGTGAGGAGTTCGACCGCCGCATGGCCACGATGAAGGACCGCAGCCGCAATCCCGGCTACTCGCGCTTTACGGAGCAGCTCTTCCTGAGTCAGCTGTCGGACAAGGACTTCAGCGTGTTCCAGGAGAAGATGTACCGCTTCCCCGGCTTCTATGTGCAGAAGCGTACCGTCAGACAATATAGCTCCGACATGGGTGCCCACGTACTGGGCGACGTGGCGGAGGTGTCGCCTGCCGACATCGAGGAGGACGACTACTACCAGCCCGGCGACTATATCGGCAAGCTGGGCGTGGAGCGCTACTACGAGAAGCAGCTGCGCGGCGTGAAGGGTATACAGATACTGCTGCGCGATGCCCACGGACGAGTGCAGGGCCGTTACCGCAACGGCGAGTTCGACGTCAGGGCAGCGCCCGGCAAGAACCTCACCTTGGGCATCGATGCCGAGCTGCAGGCCCTGGGCGAGCGGCTGATGGAGGGAAAGATAGGCAGTATCGTGGCCATCGAGCCCTCTACGGGCGAAGTGCTCTGCATGGTGTCGTCGCCCAGCTACGACCCCCGCCTGATGGTGGGCCGCCAGCGCTCGAAGAACCACCGCCTGCTGTCGCAGGATGTGTGGAAGCCCCTGCTCAACCGCAGTATCATGGGACAGTACCCGCCGGGCTCCACCTTCAAGACTACCCAGGGACTCACCTTCCTCTCAGAAGGCATTATCACCCCGACGACGATGTACCCCTGCGGCCATGGCTTCAACTTCAAGGGCCTGCACGTGGGCTGTCACGGCCATGCCGCACCGCTGCCATTGGTGCCCGCGCTGAGCACATCGTGTAACGGTTACTTCTGCTGGGGACTCTACCACATGATCAATACGAACATCTCGAAATACGGCACCGTGCAGAACGCCATGAACACTTGGCGCGACTATATGGTGTCGATGGGATTCGGCTATAAGCTCGGCATCGACCTGCCCGGCGAGAAACGGGGACTGATACCGAACGCGCAGTTCTACGACAAGGCCTACAAGGGCTCGTGGAACGGACTGACCATCATCTCCATCGCCATCGGACAGGGCGAGGTGAACGCCACGCCGCTGCAGATAGCCAACCTGGGAGCCACCATCGCCAACCGCGGCTACTACTACGTGCCCCACGTGGTGCGCAAGGTGCAGGGCGAACCCCTCGACACGGCCTTCACCCGCAAGCACTACACCAAGGCCTCGCGCGATGCCTATAACTATGTGGTGCAGGGCATGCGCTCGTCGGTACTCGGCGGCACCTGCCACGAGCTGGGCAAGTACGACTTCATGGCCTGCGGCAAGACGGGTACGGCCCAGAACCGCGGCCACGACCACTCGGTGTTCATGGGCTTCGCACCGATGGACAACCCGCAGATAGCCGTCGCCGTGTATGTGGAGAACGGCGGATGGGGCGCCACCTACGGCGTGCCCATCGGCGGACTGATTATGGAAAAGTATATCAAGGGATCGCTCTCGGAGGCCTCGGAGGCCAAGGCCCAGAGCATTCAGGAACGGAGGATCAACTATGGCACGGCAGATAGGTAACCAAAAGGAAAAGGGCGTGATACGGTCGCTCGACTGGTGGACAATCGGCATCTACTTAGGGCTGCTCGTCTTCGGATGGGTGAGCGTCTGCGGTGCCAGCTATACCTACGGCGAGACCGACCTCTTCAGCCTCGACACTCGCTCGGGCATGCAGGTTGTATGGATAGGCACGTCGATCATGTTAGGACTGATTATCCTGCTGCTCGACGACCGCTACTACGACATGTTCGCCTACATCATCTTCGGCGCGATGCTCGTGCTGCTCTTCGCCACCATCTTCAATCCGCATAGCATCAAGGGCTCGCGGTCGTGGCTCGTGTTGGGACCCCTGCGCCTGCAGCCGGCAGAGTTCGCCAAGTTTGCCACGGCCTTAGCCTTGGCAAAGCTGATGAGCACCTACGGCTACAGCATCCAGAAGACGAAGGACTTCGCCACCGCGCTGGCCATCGTGCTGGTGCCCATGCTGTTCATCGTCCTGCAGCGCGAGACGGGCTCGGCACTGGTCTACTTCTCGTTCTTCCTGATGTTCTACCGCGAGGGCATGCCCGGCAGCATCCTCTTTACGGGCGTGGCCATGGTGGTCTACTTCGTGGTGGGCATCCGCTATGCCGACACCATGCTGCTCTATACGCCCACGTCGGTGGGAAAGCTCGTGGTGCTGTTGCTGATACAGCTGTTCTCGGCGGCGATGGTCTACGTCTACTGCAAGGACCGTCAGGAGACCCAACGCATCCTGCTGGCATCGGTGGGCATCACCCTGTTGGCGACGCTGTTCTCGCTCTACGTCATCCCCTTCGACATCGTCTATGTCGAGGTGGCCTTGGTGGTGCTGCTCATTGGCTACTTGGCATGGAAGTACCTCGCCACGCGCATCATGAATTACCTGTGGATAGGGGCCTTCGTCTTGGGCTCGGTCATCTTCTTCAACCTGGCCGACTACGGCCTGAACCATATTCTGGAGCCCCACCAGCGGGTGCGTATCAACGTACTCTTAGGCCTGGAGGAAGACCTGAAGGGTGCGGGCTACAACGTGCACCAGAGTGAGATTGCCATCGGCTCGGGCGGTCTGGGCGGAAAGGGATTCCTGAACGGTACGCAGACCAAGCTGAAGTACGTGCCCGAGCAGGATACCGACTTCATCTTCTGCACTGTGGGCGAGGAGGAGGGTTTCTTGGGATCGGCCGGTGTGCTGCTGCTGTTCCTGGCTCTGATTCTCCGGCTCATCCATCTCGCCGAGCGTCAGCCCTACACCTTCGGAAGGGTGTATGGCTACTGTGTGCTGAGTATATTCTTGTTCCATGTGTTTATCAATGTGGGCATGGTATTAGACCTGACGCCTGTCATCGGCATCCCGCTGCCGTTCTTCAGCTATGGTGGCTCCTCGCTCTGGGGCTTCACCTTCCTGCTCTTTATTTTCCTTCGCATCGACGCAGGCAGAAACCTACATCAGTAATGCCGGGCATAATCTCCCGCTTCATGTTGTGGACTATCTCGATGTCGAGTGAGTCGCCCGCCTCGAGCACCGTCTCGGTGACGGGGAAGCTGTACTGGTAGTAGCTGATGCCGCTGCCGGTCATCGTGCCGTCGCTCTTGGCTAACTGTCCGATGACGCGGTAGTGGCGCGTGGCACCTATCGGCAGGCCCTCGCGGAAGACGGTCTGCTTCACAATCATCGTCAGGCTCAGGAAGGGGAAGGTCTGGTCGATGCGCAGCTCCAACTGCTCGCTGTAGGTGCCCGTCGTCCTCACGGGGGGAATGGCGAAGTGGAGGGCGTCGTTCTTCTCCCAGCCTCCGAGCGACACGTGCTCGTAGTGGTGGTAAACGGTCTGATGGTCGCACGAGGAGAGTCCCGGTACGACCATCAGGAATATGTAGAGTAGTAGTCTGTGCCGCATGCTATTTGTTGTTGCCACCGCCGTTGTTCTTGGTGTCGCCGTTGTTCTGGGGGCCAGCGTTGTTCTGGTTGCCGGCGCCGCTGCCGTTGCGCTGGTTGGCGGGCTTCTTTTTCTTCTTTTTCTTCTTGGTCTTGTCGAAGCGGTTGATGTCGCCGCCGGCCAGGTCTACGTGCTGCTTGGTCTCGGTCTTCTTGTTGCCGTCTTCCTGCAGCGAGAGGGGCTTTTCGCCGTTGCGGTTCATCTCGATGATCTGCTTGGCGCGCTCGGCGGTGATCACCTCGAGGTTGGCGGCGATGTTCTTGTCGGTAGAGTAGGTCACCAGCCCTGCCAGTATGTCGCTCTTGAAGTGGTAGTAGTCGGCATCCTGTGTCTGCAGCATCACGTCCTTGCCGGGCAGTCGCTTGCCGGCCTCGATGTAGTTGTCAACCTCGTAGTTCAGACAGCACTTCAGCTTGGCGCACATGCCGGCTAACTTCTGCGGGTTCAGCGAGATGTCCTGGAAGCGGGCGGCATTGGTGCTCACGCTCGAGAAGTTCTTCATCCACGTGGCGCAGCAGAGCTCGCGTCCGCAGGGACCTGTTCCGCCGATGCGGCCTGCCTCCTGGCGGGCACCTATCTGCTTCATCTCGATACGCACGTGGAAGGCGGCTGCCAGGTCCTTGATGAGCTGGCGGAAGTCGACACGCTCGTCGGCGATGTAGTAGAAGATGGCCTTCTGTCCGTCGCCCTGGTACTCCACGTCGCCTATCTTCATGTTCAGTCCTAAGCCCTTGGCAATGACGCGGCTCTCGATCATCGTCTTGTGCTCGCGGGCCTTGGCCTCGTGGAACTTCTGCATGTCGGTCTCACGGGCGATACGGTAGACGCGCTTGATGTCGTCCTCGCTCTTCAGGTTGGCCTTCTTCACTTGCAGTTTCACCAGTCGGCCGGTGAGTGTCACCACGCCGATGTCGTGACCCGGACTGGCCTCCACGGCCACCACGTCGCCCTTCTTCAGGTCGAGGTTGTTCACGTTGTGGTAGTAGCCCTTGCGGGTATGCTTGAACTGCACCTCCACCAGGTCGGTAGTGTCCGTATTGCCCGGCACGTCGGCAAGCCAGTCGTAGGTGTTCAGCTGTCGGTCCTGCCGGCCCACGGCCTGATGGCACAGCCCTCGGTCGCAGCCCACCATCGTCTGGTGCACCCCTCCTAAGCCCCCTTTTTTCTTTATTTCTTCCATATATAGTTCTCTTAATTCTTAATTCTAAATTCTTAATTCTGTTGCAACAGCATCACAATCATCCGCAGTGCGAAGTCGAAGAACACGATCTTCCCATTGGCATTCTGTCCGATGTCGCGAATGGCGAGGTTGGCCATGTCGCTGATGGGCAGGATATTCTTCTCGTTCACGAAGCGGGCGAAGTTGCGGGCGAAGTCCTCCTCCTTCTGCGTCATGTAGATGAGCTCCGCGTTTTGGAAGTTGTACATGAAGTTCTCCCTCGTCATGCGCAGGAAGTAGGTGAGCCAGCGCTTCTGCTTCTCCCGGCCCATGCCGGCCATCTGCTCGCTCCACTTGCGCAGGTCCTTGATCTTGCGCATATAGGCCAGTCGCATCAGCATGATGTACATATCGAGGAAGAGCTCGTTCTCCGAGCCAATCTGCAGCTCCTCCATGGCCTTCAGCCAGTTGCCGTTGGCTAAGCGGCTGATGCGGCGGGCACTCTCCTCGTCGATGCCGCGGCGCTCGATGAGTGCCTGACGGATGTCGTCGTCGGCTATCTTCCTGATGTCGATACGCTGCACACGGCTGCGGATGGTCTCCAACAGCTTGTCGGGCTCCTCGCACACCATGATGAACACCGTCTGCTGGGGTGGCTCCTCGATGAGCTTCAGCAGTTTGTTGGCGCACTCGGTGTTCATGCGCTCGGGCAGCCAGACGAGGCTTACCTTATAGCCGCCCTGGCTCGACTTCAGCGAGAGCTTGCGCACCAGGTCGTCGCTCTCGCCGGCGGTGATGATGGCCTGCTGGTTCTCGCCGCCCATGGCCTGCATCCACTCGTCCATCGAGAAGTAGGGACCTTGCATGATCAGCTCGTGCCACTCACGGGCGAAGTCGTCGCTCACAGGCTTGTGGTCGCTCGACATCGACGGCAGTTTGATGGTGGGGTAGGTGAAATGCAGGTCGGGGTGCTCAAGTTTCTCGAGCATGGCCTTCGACGAGGGAGTCCCGTTGTCGAGCAGGTAGCAGGCGAAGGCCGTGGCTAATGCCATCTTGCCGCTGCCCTGTGGGCCGCAGAGCATCATGGCGTGCGGCAGGTGGCTTTCCCTCACCATCTGCACCAGTCGCTCCTGCGCCTCCTTCTGTCCTATCACCTCCTCGAATCCCATCTCTCTTAATTCTTAATTCTAAATTCTCTTGTTTCTCTTAATTCTTAATTCTAAATTCTTAATTCTCTTGTTTCTCTTAATTCTTAATTCTAAATTCTTAATTTTTTAATAGTTTCTTTGCAACCTCAGCCACGCTGTCCACTGCCGAAATCGTATAGAAATGGATGTTCTGCACCCCGTGCTGATACAGCTCGCGGCACTGCTGGGTGGTCCACTCGATGCCCAACTGTCGGGCATCCTCGTCGGTCTTGCACTTCACCACCTCACGGGCCAGCGGCTCGGGTATGTCGCAGTGGAAGGTCTTCGGCACCACCGTCAGCTGACTCAGCTTCGCCATCGGCTTGATGCCGGGGATGATGGGGATGGTGATGCCCATCGCGCGGGCCTTCTCCACGAACTGGAAGTACTTCTCATTGTCGAAGAACAGCTGGGTGACGGCATACTGCGCCCCCAGGTCCTGCTTCTCCTTCAGGTATTGCATGTCCATCTCTAAGTTGGGCGCCTCCTCGTGCTTCTCAGGGTAGCAGGCCACGCCGTAGTCGAACTGCCTGCCCGGACGTTTGATGGGCGTGCCGTCGGCGAAGAAGCCCTCGTTGAAGCGCTTCACCTGACGGATGAGTTCCGTGGTGTGGGCATGTCCGCCGGGGGTGGGCACAAAACGGCTGTCCTCCTTCGCCTTGTCACCGCGCAGCAGCAGGATGTCGCTGATGCCGAGGAACTGCAGGTCGAGCAGTTCGTACTCGATGTCCTCGACGGTCGCGCCGCTGCAGATGATGTGCGGCTGAACAGGTATCTGATAGCGCTGCTGGATGGCAGCGGCGATGGCCACGGTACCTGGGCGACGGCGGATGCACTGGCGCTCAAACTGTCCGTTGGCTAATTCCTTGTACACGAACTCCGAGTGGTGGGTGGTGATGTTGATGTAGGCCGGGTCGAACTCCCGCAGTTTGTCGATGTCGGCAAACAGTTTGTCGGTGCCGGTGCCCTTCAGTGGGGGCAGCACCTCGAACGAGAATCGCCTTGTTTCTGTATCTTGATGGATAAATTCCGTAACGCTCATCTTGTCATAAATGCATAAATCGCTGCAAAGGTACAAAATTTCTCTTAATTCTTAATTCTAATTTCTTAATTATTTTGTGATTTTGGAAGAAAAAGCAATCTTTCTTTATTTAAAGGCAAGTGAAGCGACCAAGGTCGAGCGCTTCATTGCCGCCCGCCGCTCTGTCTGCTGTTAGGTTGTCCGCTCCTTACTATGTGACTGAGTGTTTCTTCTGAGAAATAGTTTTTTATTAAATTATGTGTAAATTCCGCCACTGGCGCATTCATTATCGTAGAAAATTCGTAAATTTGTGGCCAATTAAGGATGAACCTTATAAAAAACACTAACCCCGAAGTATGCATAAGCAGGGACAACGGGGTGTTACGCTGCAAAGGTAAGCATAAAATGTTAAACAAGCAAGCAAACGAGCAATTATTTTAGATATTTTAAGGAGAAATGGATTTTAGGACGAGTCAAAAACTATATTCAGTGCCCAGAATGCGCAAATATTTGAATGCTTGTGCAGGCAACAAAGGTAAGACGATGCAGTTGTATCGCTACAATCTCAGGTTGTGCCAACGGTTCTATGGAGCGTTGAATCTCTTTGAGGTAATGTTGAGGAATGCCATCAACGAGCATTATGCCGGTTACTACTCTGATCCTGACAGGATTGTCAACCAGGCGGGCACAGGCAAACTGCTGGAATACAACAAGGATGAGATAAGGCAGACGGAAGCCGGATACCGTAGGCGTGGCATATACAACAATGACAAGATGGTGGCGTCGCTTACAATGGGATTTTGGACAAAGCTATTTTCCAAGAAGCGATACAAGCGAGGTGGTAAGACGCTTTTGCAAATATTTCCCAACAAAATGAAGGGCAAGAACCAGGCAGATATCTATAAAGACCTTACTCACATCCGCGAATTCCGTAACCGCATTGCTCACCATGAGCCAATTTGTTTCGATGGTAACGGCAATATAAGCACAGCCTTTGCCCGTAGGCATTATTTGCTGATTTGCGAGTACATCAGTTATATGGGCCAGCAGCCTGACGATGTGATTTCATGGGCAGAAAAGCCAGACAAGTTCCTGGATGCGATAGACAAAATACGTTGAATATGCCCCCAAAAAGTCATTCTTCTTTTTTTATTTGTAACTATATGAAGTACAACAAGCAACCACTCGACATACCTGCACAGATAGCCATGTTGAAGGGGCGTGGTCTCTCAGCATTATTTTATATCTTACCGCGAAATGATGAATATTAAGCGCTTTATCAAGGACTGGACGCTGCCTGTGGCTATTGCTGTGGGCTCTGCCATCTACCTTACATTCTACTTCGTGCCCCAGCTCGATGCCGTCGGCAACACGATGGGCCCCGTTATCGACACCATCTTCCCCGTGGCCGTGTTCCTGACACTGTTCTCCACCTTCTGCCGTGTCGACTTCCACCAGATGAAGCCCCACCGCTGGCACGTCGGCGTGCTCGTGGCGCAGATAGCCCTCGTGGCTCTGAACTGCTGGATTATCTTCGGCGTTGAGGCCCATCCCCAGCAGAAGATTCTCTGGGAGAGCGTGCTCACGTGCATCATCGGTCCTGCCGCCTCGGCCTCACCAGTGGTCACCGCGAAGCTCGGCGGCAACATCAACACGATGACGGCCTTCGTGGTCATCTCGTCGGTGGCCTCGGCCATCATGATTCCCGCCGTGTTCCCCCTGTTGGAGCAGACAGCCCATGTCGATTTCTGGAGTGCGTTCCTCATAATATTGGAGAAGGTGGCTTACGTGCTCGTGCTGCCCCTGATATTGGGCTGGATAGTGCAGCATTACATGAAGCGCTTCTGCCAGTGGATTATCTCCATCCCCGACCTCTCGTTCTACCTCTGGAGCGTGTCGCTCTGTATCACCTCGGGCGTTACCGTGCGTAACATCGTCCACAGCCAGGCGGGCCTCGACCTGCTGCTGATGATTGCCATCCTCAGCCTCGCCCTCTGCTTCGTGCAGTTCCTGATAGGTCGTGGCATCGGCCGCCATTTGGGCGAGGAGATCAACAGCGGTCAGGCGCTCTTCCAGAAGAACACCGCCCTCTCCATCTGGGTGGCCTACATGTACCTGAACCCCGTGGCCTCCGTCGGTGCCGGCTGCTACGTGCTCTGGCAGAACATCATCAATAGCCTCGAGCTCTGGGAGTACCGCAAGAAGCATTAAATACCTTCCGCAGTCTTGACAACGATATGCCATCGCTTTGACAAATATAAGCGATAGCCTTGACAATTATATGCCATAGCGTTGCCAAAGATTATCCGCAGCTTTGTAATTTAGCTTAAATTGCGCAGCAATTTCAATTATTTTGCGCTGCAATCTCAGTTAAATTGCGCCGCAATTTAACTGAGATTACAAAACTCCGAGCTATATTTGGCAAGACTAATACTAATAGTTGTCAAGACTGATACCGATATTTGACAAGACTATTGCCTATCATTAACATAGGTATAAATAATCAGGCCCCGCCAAAACTGACGGGGCCTGATGGTCTATAGGATGTACTTGCTTACTTAATCTTGTACAGACGGAACGACATGGGCTTTAGCTCGTCGTTGAGGATGGTGTTCTTAGCACCGGCCTCGCACTGGAGCTTTCCCTCAACGGGCTTAATGAGGTCGGGACGGTCGAGGGTGTTCTCATCGTCCATGCCATCGTGGAAGAGGGTGATGGTCTCAGCGGTGCGCTCGCCCTTGATACCTAAGAGGTTCAGGGTGATAGGCTGGGCCTGCTTCGAGGCGTTCACCACCTTGACGATGATCTCGCCCGTCGTCTTGTCGATGACCGAGGAGGCATAGAGGCCGTCCTGTCCGTCCTTGCCGGCAACGCTCTGCTTGTTCATGGTGAGCGGGAGCACGTTGGTGCCCTTGTTGGCGGCGTACATCTGCTGCACGTAGTAGCTGGTAGACTTGAACATGCGGAGGTTGTCGTACCAGATGAGGTCGGGGCGCCACTGCCAGCCCTCTACATGGGCGAAGAGTGGGGCATAGGCCGTCATGTAGACCACATCGGCATTACGCTCCATGCCGGTCATGAAGCCAGCCTCGAGGATAGAGGCCTCGTAGTGGTTCCACTTGTGCTTATTCTTGCCGTGGCAGGCATACTCGCCGGCGAATACCTTCGGGCCCTTGCGGTCGTAAGAGTCGTAACGGCTGGCACCGCAGTTGCCGTACTTGGCCTTGCCCTCAGGAGTAGCGAGGAACCAGTCCTCGTTGCGGTAGAAGTGCTCATCGACGAGGTCGGCCTTCAGACCCTTCATGGCCTTCCAGCCCTTCTCCCACATCTCTCCCTCGGAGTCGGGACCGCTGGTGCCTACAATCTGGATGTTGGGGTACTTGGCCTTGATAGCCTTCACGAACGGCTCCAAGCGCTTGAAGTAGAGGTCGTCCCACTGCTCGTTGCCCACGCCGATGAACTTCATGTTGAAGGGCTCGGGGTGCCCCATATCGGCACGCACCTTGCCCCACTCACTGTCGGCAGGGCCGTTGGCGAACTCGATGAGGTCGAGGCAGTCCTGGATATAGGGCTGCAACTGGTCGTAGGGCACGTGGGCACTCTCGTCGTTCCAGTTCTGGAACTGGCACGACATGCCGACGTTCAGCACGGGCAGGGGCTCTGCGCCGATGTCCTCAGAGAGCTGGAAGAACTCGAAGAAACCGAGGCCGTAGCTCTGGAAATAGTCGGGATAGAAGCGATAGGGGAAGGTGTACTCCCAGCGGTTCTCGTTCAGCGGACGGTTCTCGACGGGGCCGATGGTGTTCTTCCACTGATAGCGGGTAGCCAGATCGACACCCTCGACGATACAGCCGCCGGGGAAGCGCAGCAGGCCCGGGTGCTCGTCGGCCAGCGCCTGAGCCAGGTCGGCACGCATACCGTTCTTACGCTGCTTGAAGGTGTTGACGGGGAAGAGGCTGATGTGCTCCAGGTCGACGGTCTGGTCGCCGTCGAGGTAGATGCGCAGCTGGGCCTTGGCGATGGTGCGGGGCGACTTCAGTACGAGCTCATACTGCTTCCACTCGTTAGAGGTGATGTCGAGCTTGGCCTCGGCAAACTCCTGCTTCTCCTCCATCGTGGCGCGGTCGATGAACTGCACCTTGATCTTGGCACTGCCCTGGGGGGCCTTGGCCCAGACGGAGAAGCGATAGTCCTCGCCCTGATGGAGGCCGATGCCGAAGAATCCGTTGTTGGAGAGACCGGAGCGGCGCTCCTTATGTCCCGGCCAGCGCAGCTCTACATAGTGGGGGCAGCGGGGGAAGGGGCCGTCGTCCTTCACCTCGAAGGTGCCGAAAGCTTCCCAGCCCATCAGCCGGTCGGGGAACTCGAAAGAGCGGTTCTTGACTAACTCACCGTAGAGACCGCCGTCGGCAGCGTAGTTGATGTCCTCGAAGAAGAGGCCATACATCGTGGGCTGCACGGGTGCGCCGGGTTTCTTGGTGTTGATGTCCATCACGTGGGTCTGCGCCGTAGCGGTCAGGCTGGCGGCCAGCAGGAAAAGTGTTACTAACTTCTTCATATTGTCTTGTTATTAGTTGCGTAGTGGGCACAAAAGTACAAAAAAAAACTGACGTGAGGAAATAATCACGGTAAAAAATACTTAATCAGCTAAAAATGTTTGGTTGTTTCGGATAAAAGCATTACTTTTGCAGAGAATTATCCTGGATTAGAACTTAAAACGAAATAGAAAGATGAATCAACAGACAGAACAGGGTAGCAAAGCCTACCTCATTTCGATTGTGATGGTCGCCGTGCTGGGTGGCCTCTTATTCGGTTACGACACGGCAGTAATCTCCGGTGCGGAGAAGGGACTCCAGGCATTCTTCATGGAGTCGAAGGATTTCGCCTATACCGACGGATGGCACGGTTTCACCTCTGCCTCCGCCCTGATTGGCTGTATTATCGGCTCGGCACTCTCAGGACTGCTGGCCACACGCTTGGGACGAAAGAAGTCGCTCATCATCGCCGGTCTGCTCTTCTTCATCTCTGCCTTAGGATCGATGACCCCGGAGTTTATGTTCTTCGAGTACGGTGTGCCCTCATACTCGCTGCTCATCACCTTTAATATATATAGGGTGATAGGTGGTGTCGGCGTGGGACTGGCATCGGCCATCTGCCCGATGTATATCGGTGAGGTGGCACCCTCGAACATCCGAGGCATGCTGGTCAGCTGGAACCAGTTCGCCATCATCTTCGGTCAGCTGGTGGTCTACTTCGTGAACTTCTTCATCCTGGGCGACCATCTGCAGCCGCTGGTAGAGGAGATGGGCAAGGGCCTGGCCGCCATCAACCCCGCCGCACAGTGGACGGTGACGACAGGCTGGCGCTATATGTTCGGTAGTGAGGCTGTGCCCGCAGGACTCTTCGCCTTGCTCATCTGCTTCGTGCCCGAGACGCCGCGCTACCTCGTCAGCATCGGACAGGACGAGAAGGCCGAGAGCATTCTGGCCAAGATTAACGGAAAGAGCAAGGCTGCCGAGATTCTGAGGGACATCAAGGATACGATGGTGGTGAAGACGGAGAAGCTGCTCACCTATGGTTGGGTGTGCATCTTCGTGGGCATCATG
>JAFVEE010000166.1 GCA_017478085.1 Prevotella sp.
AACGCAGTGCCTAAAGAGGCACGGAGCCGATTAATTAGAACAAGAATTAATTCAGAATTACGCGAGCCGTGTGCGGTGAAAGTCGCATGCACGGTTCTTAAAGGGGAAAGCGGGGGTAACCCCGCAGCCCTACTTAGAAGACAAATAGAAGTAAAAAAAGCCGAGATGATTGATTCCAAGAAGATAAAAGTACTGGCCTTCGATGCCGATGATACCCTCTGGGACTGTCAGGGACACTTCGAAGTGGTGATGCAACGGCTCTATGATGAGCTGACACCTTGGGTGGACCGTGAGACCGCAGCCCTGGAGCTCTTCGCCACCGAGCGTAAGAATATGCCGCTACTGGGCTACGGCGTCAAGGCCTTTACACTCTCCATGCTTGAGACGGCCATGCGCGTGAGTTGCAACCAGATGTCAGCGACTACTATCAGCGACATACTCCAACAATGCTATACCCTGCTGAAGTTCCCCTGTACGCCGCTGCCCGAAGTGGAAGAGACGCTTAGCCAACTCTGTCAGCAGGGGTGGAGGCAAGTTGCCTTCACCAAGGGGGAACTGCTCGATCAAGAACACAAGCTGGAGCGCTCTGGCCTGCTCCCCTACTTCAGTCATGTCGAAATAACCAGCGACAAGGGCGAGCCCGAGTTCCTTGCCCTCTGCAGAAAGCTCAACATCCAGCCTCAGGAACTGCTCATGGTGGGCAACAGTCTCAAGAGCGACATTGCTCCTGCCCTTGCCGTCGGCAGCCAGGCCGTCTACATTCCTTTCCACGTCACCTGGCAGCTGGAGCACCACGACCACTTCGAGCACCCCCGCATGGCAGAGATAGAGCACTTCGGCCAATTAGTTGATATCCTGTCTTGATTTTCTGCGTAATGGCATCATCAGAAATCCAGAGTGCCTCCCCATGAAAAAATCTAGCGCTAGATTTTTCAAAATCTCGGCCCCGCGCAAAAAAATCTCGGCCCCGCGCAAAAAAATCTCGGCCCCACACAAAAAAATCTCGGCCCCACATATATCTATCTGATTAGAATTAAAGTCTGAGGGACACTTTTTTAGACGAAATTCAACTCAGACTGACACAGGAAATCCCTGCTGCTCCACACTTTTCTCTGAAAAATTGACTTTAATCTCAGTATAATTTCGTAACTTTGCAGGCAAATTCAAAAACAAATTGATACAAATGGAACAAAAACAGTTTAAACGCACCACCGTGACAGCGGCTCTGCCCTATGCCAACGGCGGTGTACATATCGGTCACTTGGCTGGTGTCTACGTACCCGCCGATATCTACGTACGCTACTTGCGCCTAAAGAAGCGCGAGGTGATGTTTATAGGCGGAAGCGACGAGCATGGAGTACCTATTACTATTCGCGCGCGCAAGGAAGGTATCACGCCTCAGGATGTTGTCAATCGTTATCACTCCATGATCAAAGAGTCGTTCGAGGACTTCGGCATCTCCTTCGACATCTACAGCCGCACCACCTCGAAAACCCATCACCAGTTTGCGGCCGACTTTTTCCGCAAGCTCTACGACGAAGGAAAACTGACCGAAGAAACTACCACACAGCTCTATGACGAAGAGGCCAAGCAGTTTCTGGCCGACCGCTACGTCACTGGCGAGTGTCCCCACTGCCACAATCAGGGAGCCTATGGCGACCAGTGCGAAAAGTGCGGACGCGACCTCAGCCCGACGGAACTTATCAACCCCAAGTCGGCTATCAGCGGTTCCACGCCCGTACTGAAGGAGACGAAGAACTGGTATCTACCCCTGAACGAATATCAGGACTGGCTGAAGCAGTGGATTCTGGAGGAACATAAGGAGTGGCGCCCCAACGTCTATGGTCAGTGCAAATCATGGCTTGACATGGACCTGCAGCCTCGCGCCATGACCCGCGACTTGGACTGGGGCATCCCTGTACCCGTGGAGGGTGCCGACGGAAAAGTGCTCTACGTGTGGTTCGATGCTCCCATCGGCTACGTGTCGAACACCAAAGAGCTCTGCGAGATGGATCCGCAGCGCTGGGGTACCTGGCAGAAGTGGTGGCAGGATGAGGACACACGACTGGTCCACTTCATCGGCAAGGACAACATCGTGTTCCACTGCATCATCTTCCCCGTGATGATGAAGGCCCACGGCCAGTACATCATGCCCGACAACGTGCCGGCCAACGAGTTCCTGAACCTGGAGGACGACAAGATCTCGACCTCGCGCAACTGGGCCGTTTGGCTGCACGAATATCTGGAGGACATGCCCGGCAAGCAGGACGTGCTGCGCTATGTGCTCACGGCCAATGCGCCCGAGACCAAGGACAACAACTTTACCTGGCGCGACTTCCAGGACCGCAACAACAACGAGCTGGTAGCCGTCTACGGCAACTTCGTGAACCGCGCCCTGCAGCTCACCAAGAAATACTGGGGTGGGGTGGTGCCCGCCTGTGGCGAGCTTGTGGAGAGCGATTATGTCGCTCTCAATGAATTCAAGGACGTGAAGCAGAAGGTGGAGCGGCTGCTGGAGCAGTTCAAGTTCCGTGATGCCCAGTTCGAGGCCATGAACCTGGCCCGCATCGGCAATAAGTACATCACCGACTGCGAGCCGTGGAAGGTGTGGAAGACCGACCCGAAACGCTGCGAGACCATCCTGAACATCTGCTTGCAGCTCACGGCCAACCTGGCCATCGCCTTCGAGCCCTTCCTGCCTTTCTCTTCGAAGAAACTGCGTCAGATGCTGAACATTGAGAGCTTCGAGTGGGAACAGCTGGGCAGCACCAATCTGCTGAAGGCCGGACACCAGCTGGTCGAGCCCGCCCTGCTCTTCGAGAAGATTGAGGACGAGGTGATACAGAAGCAGCTGGACAAGCTGGAAGCCACGAAGAAGCAGAACGAGGCCGCCCAGTGGAAGCCGGCCCCGGTGAAGTACACCGTGAGCTTCGACGACTTCGAGAAGCTCGACATACGCGTGGGCCTGGTGATGGCCTGCGACCGTGTGCCCAAGTCGAAGAAGCTGCTGCAGTTCCTCATCGACGACGGTTCGGGCCAGACGCGCACCATCTGCTCGGGCATCGCCCAGTACTACGAGAACCCAGAAGAACTGGTGGGCCGCCGCATCCTGTTCGTGGCCAACTTTGCCCCGCGCAAGATGATGGGCATCGAGAGCCAGGGCATGATCCTTTCGGCCGTAGACCACGACGAGACGCTCAGCGTGGTGACCACCACAAAGGACGTGAAGCCCGGTTCGCAGGTAGGATAAGAGATGAGAGGCAAGCGGCTCTTACCATATCTCTGCCTGCCCATCGTGGGCGTGCTGCTGGTGGCCTTCGAGCAAGACCTGCTCTATCAGGCACAAGAGCAGAACCTGTTTCTGCACACCACGCTTTTCTTCGAACAACAGATGGTGAGAGCGGGCGGCATGCTGACGTGGGCCGGTGCCTACCTCACACAATTCTTCTACTACCCTATGCTCGGAGCAGGCTTGCTGTGCCTGCTCTGGGCTCTTTTTATGTGGCTACTGGTGCGGGCCTTCCGCCTTGCTGATGCGTGGATGACGCTGTTGCCCGTGGCCTGCCTGCTGCTTACGGTCGTAGACCTGGGCTATTGGGTCTACTACCTGAAGTTGCCCGGCCACCCCTTCTGCGCCACACTGGGCGGCATCGTGGTTGCCTCGTTGGTATGGGGCTACCGGCTGCTGCCCCGCAAGTACGGCCTGCCGTCGGTGTTCATCCTGCTTACGGCCTGCGTGGGCTATCCGCTTTTTGGCTTCTACGCCTTGTGGGCCACGGTGCTTATGGGCATCATGGCATGGCAGGCGGAAAGGCACCGGGTGCTCGATGCGGTGCTGGCCGTGGGGGCCGTGGTCGCCGTTCCACGGGCTTGCTACGAGCTGCTGTACCACGAGACCCACCTTGTGAACATCTATTGGGCGGCACTGCCCGTGTATTGTCATACGTCCGACAGGCTCTTTGCCTACAATCTGCCCTACGTGGGACTGGTGCTCAGCACGCTTTGCTTTGCCATCGGCCCGTGGCAGCATCTCCGCTTGCGCTGGCTTCGCCCCGCTGTGCTGGTGGCTGCGGCAGTATGTGTGGCTGTGTTCTGGCAGAAAGACGACAACTTTCACCGCGAGCTGTCTATGAGTCGCAGTATGGAGCGGCAAGACTGGCCGCAGCTGCTCCGCACGGCCAAGGCCACGAAGGGCGAGCCTACCCGTGCCATCTGCCTGATGAAGAACCTGGCCCTCTACCGCTTAGGGCGACCTGCCGAGGAGATGCTCAGCTATCCCGAGGGAGCGCACAGGCCAGATGCCCCCTTCTCCATTCGGCTGGTTCACACGGTGGGCAAGATGCTCTACCTGCAATACGGACTTCCCAACTACTGCTATCGCTGGTGCATGGAAGACGGAGTGGAGTTCGGATGGACGGTGGAGCGGCTGAAGCTGATGGCTAAGTGCTCGCTGCTGAACGGTGAGCACGTGGCTGCCCAACGCTATCTAAACATGCTCAAGAAGACCGACTTCCACCGAGCGTGGGCCAGGAAGTACGAGCGCTACCTGCACGACCACCGCCTGATGGAGCAGGACACTGAACTGCGGGCCATACGTCCCTTGATGCGAGCCGATAACTTCCTGACAGCCGACCAGTCGCAGTTGGAACTTTTTCTCATAGAGCAAATCCTGAGCACTCCGGGGAAGATTCCCGAGCAGCGTGAGCTGGCCCGTCGCACCATGTTCTACTACCGAAACAACCCTCACGAATTAGCCGAGCAATGAAGAACCTGCTTCTACTACCAGTCGTCGCCCTCCTGCTATTGGCTTGCAGTGGCAGCGGGCTGCCCAGCGAGTTTGCCCAGAGCAGCGAGCTGCCGCACATCTATCCCGACTATGCCGAGGTGACGGTGCCGGTGAACATAGCTCCGCTGAACATGGAGCTGCTGACCGATGCCGACGATGCCATCATGCGTTTTGCCTTTGGCGATGATGAGATTCTGTGCGAGGGAATGAAGGCGCGGCCCGACGTTGACGACTGGCACACGCTGACGGCCAAGGCGAGTGGCAAGGCCGTAAGCGTTGAGGTGTATGCCAGGAAGGAAGGCCAATGGCTGCGCTACAAGCCCTTCAATATCTACGTGTCGCCCGACAGCATCGACCCGTGGCTCAGCTACCGCATGATCTCCCCCTCGTATGTGTCGTACGAAGAGCTGACCATCAACCAGCGCTGCTTAGAGAACTTCGACGAGCAGGTGGTGGTCGACAATATGCTCTGCTCTACCGAGGCTGGTGGCCAGTGCGTCAACTGCCACAGCTACCAGCAATACAATCCCGACCGCATGCAGTTTCACGCCCGCCAGACCCACGGTGGCACCTTCATTGCCTACGACGGGCAGTTAGAGAAGATTAGCCTGAAGAGCGACTCCATGCTTTCGGCCGGTGTCTATCCGTCCTGGCATCCCTGGCTGCGGCTCATTGCCTATTCTACCAATGCCACGATGCAAGCCTTCCACACGGCCCATCAGAATAAGATTGAGGTAATCGATGCGCAGAGCGACCTCGTCTTGTATGATATTGACGCCCACCGGGCAACCACCATCGAGCGGCAGCCCAACGAGCTGGAGACCTTTCCCTGCTGGGCTCCCGACGGGCGCAGCCTCTACTTCTGCAGTGCCCACTTCGAGTATTCGGCCGACAGCGTAGACACCTCTGAGATTACCCTGCGGGCGCAGGAGGTGAAGTACAACATCTACCGCAAGACCTTTGACCCCGACACCCGCCAGTTTGGCGAGCGCGAACTGGTGTTTCGCGCCGACACCCTTTGCCCCAGGCCATCGGTGAAGGGCATGAGCGCCACGCTGCCCCGCCTGTCGCCCGACGGGCGCTGGCTGCTGTTCACGATGGGCGAGTGGGGATGCTTCCACATCTGGCATCACGATGCCGACCTGTGGCTGATGGACCTACAGACGGGGCAGGCACGCCCCTTGGCTGAATGCAACTCCGACGATACCGAGAGCTATCACACCTGGTCGGGCAATGGCCGCTGGGTGGTCTTCTCTTCACGCCGCTACGATGGCGTGTTCACCCGCCCCTTCATTGCTCATATAGACCTGCAAGGGCATGGTTCGAAGCCCTTTGAACTGCCCACCCAGGATCCCGACCGCCACCGCCAGTTGCTGAAAAGCTACAACGTGCCCGAACTGATGCGAGGGCCCGTGAAGCTCACCCCGCAGCAGATTGCCCGCGTGCTGAAACGCGACGGCACACCTCTTCAAAGGTAAGTCCCTCGTCGAAATTAAGATAATAGTGATTGTGCTCCGACACCCGCTGCTCTACAGGCGGCAGCTGCATATAGTCGCCATAGAGGCAGGTCAGGTAGCCGTCGTAGTCGCGGGGCACGACGACGGTCGTGTCGCCAAAGGGCAGCTCGATCGTATCCTCGAACCACTCGCGCTTGAATATCTTGCCCGCCCACTGGGTTACGCATACCGACTTCGGGCCGTCGAAGCTGCTGTACCAGCTTTGGTACTTAAAGAAGCGCTTCAGCATGATGCTTCGCAGGGGGCGTAGCAAGGGGTTCGTCAAGGTTTTCTGGTAGTTATAGAACTTCTTCAGGCTGCGCCGCTGAATGGCTGTCAGCTCAGCATCGCTGCAATCGAAGTTGTCGAGGGCAAAGAGATCAACGTAGACCCCCATCAGGAAGGGGAACTTCTCTTGTTCCCACAAGGTGGTATGAAGGTCGGACACCTTGGCGAAGGGCAGATAATAGCCCTTGTCGCGAAGCGAGATCACGTCGAACCCCTCGCGCCGGGCCTCGTCCTTCAGGTCGAGCAGCCGTTCGTAGTCGGCACGCGGCAGGTAGATGTCGATGTCGTCGTCCCAGGGAATGAAGTCCTTGTGGCGCACGGCTCCCAGCACGGTGCCGCCGCAGGCCACGTAGCGCAGGTGGTGCTGTTCCAGAAAGCGCACCGTGAACTTGAACACATGCAGGATTTGCTCCTTGAAGCGCTTGTCGAAATCGGTTTGCTGCATGGCTCAGAGCATGTTAAGGAACTGTTCGGCGCACCACAGCTGCCACTTCTGGTTGCCCGTGAGCTGCTGCATCGGTATGTCCTTGCGGAACTCCGGTCGTCTGGGGCCTTCCCAGTCCTTGAAGATAGCGTCGACAGGGCGTGGCATAGGTATCTTGAACGGAATCTCGAGCTCAGGGTATTTGATGGCGTAAAGCCCTCTTACCAAGTACTTAGGCTCGCCGTTCCTCACGCGATCCATATCGAGAGGATCGGCCATGACCAGGCAGGCATACGGATCGTAGTAAGGCATCCACGCAGCGCCGAAGGCATTCAGATAAGAGCTGGAGCTCTCAATGGCAAACACCTCGTCCATAAAGCGCATCACGTCGATGCCCTCATCGCCCTGACGATACTGCTCGAACAGCTCCATCTGGCTGACAGGACGCTGCAACACCAGTTCGGGCTGAAGGAAGGTGTAGCGCTGGGCAAAGCCGTCGAACGTCCATTGCGGCGAGATAAGCTTGTCCATCCCGCCGAATATCAGGTCGGCACTCTCGCCCACGATCATCAGCTGCACCCCGTCGGCCTTGGCCAGCTGGGCTGCCTTGTATATCTGCGGCTCGATGGAGTGCACGGGAGCAAACTTATAGCGCATGACGATGGGCGTGAACTGCTCGTAGTCGTCCATCGTGATGTTGATGAGATGATGGTGCAGCTGCCACTTGGCGCAATACTTCCTGGCCCGCTCTACATCGGCATTGAACTCGCCAGAGGCCGAGTTGAACGTGTAGGCGTGGCTGCCGGGCTTCAGGTAGGCCGCCAGGTTGGCGCTGTCCATGCCGCCCGAAAGAAGTATGCCTATGTTGTCGTACTTCTGATAAAGGCAGTCAAACTGTTGCAGAATCTCACGGTCAATATCCTCCGGGGTCTTCACGGCAATGCGCTCGCTGGCATTCAGCGGGCGGTAGTTCTTGTGCTGGAATCCTTCGGCAAAGTCGACTCCGTCTTTCCAGATGTAGCGGAAAGCGATATACGAACTGAGGCAGAAATCCTTGTCTATCATAGTGGTATGTTTTTATTTCACGTCGGTTAAGTCATGTTTCCTCACAGCATTCAGGGCCTCGTTGATCTTGGTCGACGAGATGCCCTTGGTATAGGGGAAGTAGACAATCTGGATGCCGGCCTCGGCAAACTCCTTCTCGTACTGCTGCCACTTCTCGGTGCCATACCAGTCGTCGCCCACGAAGAGGAACTTGGCCCCCAGCTTCTTGCAGGCCTCCAGCTTGTTCATGTCGTATTGGGGGACGGCGGCATCCACGTATTTAATGCTGCGCACGATCTCGATGCGGTCTTCAAAAGGAATCATGGCCTTCTTGCCTTTGTAGGCCACCAGTTCATCGACCGTCACGCCTACAATCAGCTTGTCGCACATGCCCTTGGCATTCTTCAGCAAGTTCAAGTGGCCTATGTGGAAAAGATCATAGACCCCCGTGGTATATCCAATTATCATAATGAAGTATTAATTGTGGTGCAAAAGTACGCAAAAACTTTTGAACATCCAACAAAAATGCGTACTTTTGCGCACTGAATATGGAGAATCTGAAAGAGAAGACCGCAAAGGGACTGATGTGGGGGGCCGTGAACAACGGCACGATGCAGGTGCTGAACCTGCTCATAGGCATTGTGACACTGCGCCACCTGACCCCCGGCGACACGGGCCTTATAGGCTTGCTGGCCATCTTCTCGGCCATTGCCGGCAATGTGCAGTCGAGCGGATTCTCTACCGCCCTGATCAACGAGAAGCAGCCCACGGCAGCGCAATACAACAGCGTGTTCTGGTTCAACATCCTGATGAGTGCCGCCATCTACGCCGTGCTGTTCTGCGCGGCCCCGCTCATTGCCGCCTTCTTCCATCAGCCCCGTCTCATCGACCTGTCGCGCTTCCTCTTCCTGTCGTTCTTCATCTCGTCGTTTGGCATCTCGACCAATGCCTACATGGTGAAGAATATGATGAACCGCGAGATTACCATCGTAAACATGGTGGCCCTGACGCTGTCGGGTGCCACGGCCATCGTGATGGCCCTTTGCGATATGGCCTACTGGAGTCTGGCCTGGCAGCAGGTGGTCAATGCAGCCCTGCTGGTGCTGGGCCGGTTCTACTTCGTGAAGTGGAGGCCCGCGCTGCGGTTCTCGTTCGACTATATTCGCCAGACCTTCTCGTTCTCGATGAAGATCCTGGTCACGATGATGGTGAACACCGTCAACCAGAACCTGCTCACCGTAATCTTCGGTCGCCTGTTTCGCGATGAGCGCGTGGTGGGCAACTTCTTCCAGGCCTATAAGTGGGATTCGATGGCCTTCCAGACCGTGGGCGGCATGCTGCAGCAGGTGGCTCAGCCCGTACTGGTGAGCGTGCGCGAAGAGCACGAACGCGAGCGGCAGGTGTTCCGCAAGATGCTGCGCTTTGCGTCGTTCCTCTCCTTTCCGGCCCTGTTCGGGCTGGCCCTCGTATCGCGCGAGTTCATCCTCTGCACCATTGGCGATGAGTGGGCCGGGTGCATACCGCTGTTGCAGATTCTCTGCCTGAGCGGAGCCTTCATGCCCCTCTATACGCTCTATCAGAATCTGGTCATCAGCCATGGGCGCAGCGATGTGAACATGTGGCTCAACATTGTGCAGATCCTGCTGCAGCTGGCCATCGTCCTGCTGGCCTATCGCTATGGCATGACGGCAATGGTGGCTGCCTATACCCTGTTCAACGTGGTCTGGCTCTGTGCCTGGCAGCCCTATGCCCGCCGCCTGATAGGTCTTCGCACCCTCGACGTGCTGAAGGACGTGCTCCCCTTTGCGCTGATTGCCGCCCTGACGATGGTGGCTACCCACTTCCTGACCCTTGCCCTGCACAGCCTCTGGCTGCTGCTCGCTGCCCGCATCGTCGTGGCCGCGTTGCTTTACTATGCTGCCATGCGGTGGCTCAACGTGGCCATCCTGAAGGAGTGCATGCAGTTCCTGCGCTCCAAGGCCCGCTGAGCAATCGAGGCTTCGTTGATTTGGTATAAAGCCCTTATACCATTGTAATAGAGGCTTTATTCCATTGGTATAAGGGCTTTATTCCAGTCTAATGGAGCCTCGGTTGCGTTGGCACCGGCGGCAGCCATGGCGGCGTTTAACGTTTTTTGCAGAAAAACCGCCCGCCGCAAGCGCCAAAACTCCAAACTCTTTCGTACCTTTGTAGCCCGTATGAACTATGCCGACATCATATTGCCGCTGCCGCTCGACGGCTACTTCACCTACTCCATACCCGTGGCCATGCAGGGTAGGGTGGCCGTAGGCGTGCGCGTGCTGGTGCCCTTTGGCCGTTCGAAGACCTATGTGGGCATCGTGGCGCGGCTGCACGACCAGCAGCCCACCGGCTATCAGGTGAAGGACATTGCCCAGCAGCTCGACGGGCAGCCCATTCTGCTGCCGTCGCAACTGCGCCTGTGGCAGTGGATCAGCGACTACTATATGTCGCCCATCGGCGAGGTCTACAAGGCCGCACTGCCCTCGGGGCTGAAGGCCGAGGACGGCTACAAGCCCCGCACCGAGACCTACATTCGCCTGACTGCCGCCTACCAGAACGAGACGGCCCTGCACGTGGCCCTGAACCTGCTGGCCCGCGCCTCGAAGCAGCAGGAGGCCTTCATTGCCTACCTTCAACTGTCGGGCTGGGAAAACATTGGAAACTCAGAATCGAGAGCGGAGAGTTTAGAGGTTTCGCGCGACGAGCTGATGAACGAGTCGGGCTGCACGCTGTCTACGCTAAGCCTGCTGGTGAAGCGCGGCATGCTCGAGACCTACGAGCGCGAGGTGGGGCGGCTGAACCACGGCGGCGAGCCGCACTTCGAGAACATCAAGAAGCTGAGCCCCGCCCAGCAGGAGGCCTACAACCAGATTCTGTTCTCGTTCCTGAAGAAGAATGTCACGCTGCTGCACGGCGTCACGTCGAGCGGAAAGACCGAGATATACATTCACCTCATCAAGCGCGAGCTGGACCAGCACCGGCAAGTGCTGTTCCTCATGCCCGAGATAGCCCTCACCGTGCAGATGATGCAACGCCTGCAGCAGGTGTTTGGCAACCGCTTAGGCATCTACCACTCGAAGTACAGCGATGCCGAGCGCGTGGAGATCTGGCAGAAGCAGCTGTCGCCCTGCCCCTACGACGTGATTCTGGGGGCCCGCTCGGCCGTGTTCCTGCCCTTCCAGCGCCTGGGCCTCGTCATCGTCGACGAGGAGCACGAGACCAGCTACAAGCAGCAGGAGCCTGCCCCAAGGTATCATGCCCGCAGCGCTGCCATTATGCTGGGGGCGAAGACCCTTCTGGGCACGGCCACTCCCTCGCTCGAGTCTTATCATAATGCGAAGATGGGGAAGTACGGACTGGTGGAGCTGACCGAGCGCTACCAGGGCATAGAGCTGCCGCAGATACAGATTGTTGACACGAAAGACCTACAGCGGCGCAAGATGATGAACGGGCCGTTCTCACCAATATTATTATCGCGCGTGCGCGAGGCACTGGAGCAGGGCCAGCAGGCCATTCTCTTCCAGAACCGCCGTGGCTGGGCACCGATGGTAGAGTGCCGGCAGTGCGGATGGGTGCCCCGCTGCGAGCACTGCGACGTGAGCCTGACGCTGCACCGCAACACGAACCAGCTGTCGTGCCACTACTGCGGCAACACCTACAGGGTGCCTACTGAGTGCCCTGCCTGTGGGTCGAAAGACCTGCGGGGGCGCGGCTACGGCACCGAGAAGATAGAAGACCAGATACGCGAGCTGCTGCCCGATGCCCGTGTGGCCCGTATGGACCTGGACACCACCCGCACCCGCAACGCCTACGAACGCATCATCAGCGACTTCTCGAGCGGGCGCACCAACCTGCTCATCGGTACGCAGATGATCTCGAAGGGGCTCGACTTCGACAGGGTGTCGGTGGTCGGCATCCTGAGTGCCGACTCTATGTTGAGCTACCCCGACTTCCGCGCCTACGAGCAGGCCTATACCATGATGGCCCAGGTGAGCGGGCGGGCCGGGCGCAAGGGCAAGCGGGGCCTGGTCATCCTGCAGACGAAGCAGCCCGACCTGCCGCTGCTGCAATATGTGGTGCGCAACGACTACGGGGCCTTCTACAGCGAGCTCATAGCCGAGCGGCAGGCCTTCCGCTACCCGCCCTACTACCGTCTGATATACGTCTTCCTGAAGCACAAGAGCGACGGGCTGGTAGAGACCGCCTCGCTGGAGTTGGGGTCGCGCCTGCGCCAGTGGTTCGGCGGTCGCGTGCTGGGCCCCGACAAGCCTGCCGTGGCGCGGGTGAAGACGCTCAGCATACGCAAGCTGGTGCTGAAGCTGGAGGGCGGCATCGACCTGAAGAAGGTGCGCCAGTACCTGGCAATGGCCCAGCAACAGATGCTGCAAGACAAGCGCTACAGTGCGCTGCAGGTGTACTACGACGTTGATCCTCAGTAATCAAAGAGATGTTTATGGAAATATCAGTCATCATTCCCGTCTATAATAAGATAGAATACCTGGACAAGTGCTTCGAGAGCATCTTTGCCCAGGAGTTCGAGGACTTCGAGGTGGTGGCCGTCGACGATGGCAGCACCGACGGCTCGGGCCAGGTCTGCGACCGCTGGGCCCAGCGCGAGGGGCGGCTGCGCGTATGCCATACGCCCAACGGCGGCGTGACGGCTGCCCGTCGCCACGGGTTGGAGCAGAGTAGGGGGCGCTACATCATGTTTGCCGATGCCGACGACCTCTTCACGCCGGGTGCCCTGGCCATGATGCACAAGGCCATCACCGAGAGCGGGGCCGACGAGGTGATAGGTACCTACGACGACCAGTATGGCCGCCGCTACGATTCGGGCCTGCGCGGCTACGTGGAGCCCGAGGTGGTGGTGAGGCGCCTGCTGGCCCTGAAGGGGGGCATCTGCGTGCTGTGGGGCATCATCTTCCGTCGCGAGCTGCTCGAAGGCTGTCTGGGCGCACCGCGCCAGATCGTTGAGCGCGAGGACTCGCTCATGCAGATCAAATGCCTGATGAAGCAGCCCCGGGTGCTCTTCATTGCCGAGTCGGCCTACCTGCACTATGAGGACGTGCCCAACACGCGGGTGGAGGATCTGCAGATGATCCGCATCTACGACGACGAGCTGCGTCTCACGCTGCAGCCGCAGTGGGAGCGCTACCGTGCGGCCTTCGTGGGCCATCAGATCAAGGTCTACGAGAAGTTCATAGACCGTCGCCAGTTCCACGTGCTCGGTGAGTACTATCGTCCGCTGCGGCGGCAGCTCGACGGTTCCATCCCCCTGATGGACCGCATAGCCCTGCTGTTGCCGCCCCAGTTGAGCTATGTGCTCATACACGGCTACAAGTGGTTGCTGAAGAAGAAAAAAGGAAGTTCGAGAATATTTTGACAGAAATTTGGTAAATTGGCAAGAAATGACTATATTTGCACCAAACAACCGACATGATGCTTATGGAAAAGTTCTTCAACACCGCCGGGCCGAATAAGTCCAACATCCATTATGAGATTGATCCGCTGACCCGCTTCGACCTCGACGAGGTAATGATGCTCATACAGCAACAAAAGTATTTCGTCCTGCACGCCCCACGCCAGACGGGCAAGACCACCTGCATGCTGGCCCTGCGCGACTACCTGAACAGGACTGGCGATTTCGTTGCTGTCTATGCCAATGTAGAGGGCGGCCAGGCCGCACGCGAGAATGTGGCAAGCGTTGTTGCCGGGATATGCGATGTCATTGCCCGCCAGGCTACTTACGTAACGGGCGACAACAGCCTGAGCGAGGTGAGGCGAAGTGTGGACAATGAGGATGTGAGCAGCATGCTCTCAACGTTTCTGGCACAACTCTCTCAGACATTGCCCAAGCCCTTGGTGCTCATTCTCGACGAGATCGACTCGCTGGTAGGCGACAGCCTTATCAGCGTGTTGCGCCAGATACGCTCTGGCTATGCCGATCGCCCCCAGCGTTTCCCGCAGACCATTATTTTATGCGGTGTGCGCGATGTGCGCGACTATCGCCTGCAAGTTGCGGGTAAGGATGTCATCACTGGTGGCTCAGCTTTCAATATCAAGTCTAAGTCGCTTAGACTGGGCAATTTCTCAAAGGAAGAGATCCGTACGCTATATATGCAACATACGGAGGCTACAGGACAGCAGTTCGACGAGGCTTGCTTCCCTATGATCTGGGAGGCCACCGAGGGGCAGCCGTGGCTGGTGAACGCGCTGGGCTACGAAGTGACGACAGAAATTCGTGAGAACCGCGACCGTTCCGTTCGCATCACCCCGGAAATGGTTTTCCGCGCCCAGGAGCAGATTATATACCGCCGCGATACGCATATCGACCAGCTTATCGACAAACTGAAGGAACCGCGCGTGAAGCATGTCATTGAGCCGATGCTGGCCAACAGTAGCGAAGCCCAGGATGGTCTGGTGTCTACCGACGACATACAGTATGTAGAGGATCTGGGCCTCATCAAGATAGAGCGCGGCCACGAGCGGCGCATTTCCTGCGGCATCTATCGTGAAATCATTCCACGCGAGCTGACGTGGAGCACGCAGACCTCGCTCACCCTGCAGCCGCAGTGGTATCAGCGTGAGGACGGCAGCATCAATATGGAGAAGCTGCTGCTCGATTTCCAGCAGTTCTTCCGACAGAACAGCGACTCGTGGATTGGCAAGTTCGACTATGCCGAAGCCGGGCCGCAACTGCTCCTACAGGCTTTCCTGCAGCGAATCGTGAACGGGGGTGGGTACATTGACCGCGAATATGGCCTGGGCCGCAAGCGCACCGACTTGCTCATTCGCAAGCCGCTGACCGACGGCTACGGAGGCCCCATACAGCGCATTGTGCTGGAACTGAAGATCAAGCGCGAAAAGGAAAGTCTCGACACACTGATAGCCAAGGGGCTGGAGCAGACCTGGACGTATATGGACACCGTGGGCAGCGTAGACGAGGGACATCTCATCATCTTCGACCGCTCCGGCCTGCTTTCGTGGGACGAGCGCATCTGGCATGAGCCCAGACAGTATAACGGGCGTCCTATTGTAGTATGGGGAATGTGAGCAAAATGGAAAAATATCCTTCTCAGGTCGATGTGGCTGTGCTGCTGCTGTTCTTTACCCGCAGCGACACGTTCCAACAGGTGTTCAACGAGGTGAAACGGGCACGGCCCTCGCGGCTGTTCCTCTTTCAGGACGGCCCGCGTGGCGAGCGCGACCTGGCGGGCATAGAGGCCTGCCGCCGCATCGTGAGCGACGAGCAGATAGACTGGGAGTGCGACGTGCACCGCAACTATCAGGAGCAGAACCTGGGGTGCATGGTGGCAGGCTACACCAGTCACCAGTGGGCTTTCTCGCTGGCCGACCGCTGCATCGTGCTCGAAGACGACGTGGTGCCCTCTCAGTCGTTCTTTCCCTTCTGCAAGGAAATGCTCGACCGCTATGCCGACGACGAGCGCATCACGATGATTTCGGGATTCAATATGGACGAGGTGACGGCTGAGTGTCCTTATGACTACTTCTTCACCTCGGCCTTCAGCATCTGGGGATGGGCTTCTTGGCGAAGGGTTGTCTCTCAGTGGGACGGGAAATACACTTTCCTTGACGATGAGTATGCGATGAAACAGCTCGATGCCCTCATTCGTCAGCGAGGCTACAAGAAAAGCTTCATCCAGATGTGCCGCGACCACAGGGCCTCGGGACAGCCTCAGTTCGAGAGTGTGTTCTGGGCCACGATGCTATTCAACAGCGGACTGGCTATTATGCCGCAGAAGAATATGATTAGCAATGTGGGGGCTTCGGCCGACTCGGCCCACTATTCTGAGTTCAAGACCATGCCGCACCGGCTGAAGCGGCTCTTCACTATGAAGCGGTTTGATGTAGACTTCCCCCTGCGCCATCCGCGATACGTCATAGAGGAGGTAGGCTACTGGAAGCGAATGTACAGGACTAACGCTTGGGGCTATCCCCTCGTCAAGATAGGCCGCTCGGTCGAGGAGCTATGGCTCAACATTCGCTACGGCAACTGGCAGTTTATCGCAAAGTCGGTAAAACGCCGCATTCGGAAGTGGATGGGCCGCGAGCGCTACATCTGACCGCGATGCGCTTTTATATACCTCTCTCAGCCCAGTCACCTCTATCAAGGTTTCGGTAGCCGATGGCTTCAGCGATGTGCATGGACTCGACTTTCTCTGAACCGGCGAGGTCGGCGATGGTGCGGGCTACCTTGAGGATGCGGCTGTAGGCACGGGCTGAGAGCTTCATACGCTCCATAGCTATGCGGAGCATGTCGAGCGACTGGGCATCGGGCTCGGCATATTGATGAAGCATCTTCTCTGTCATCTGGGCGTTGCAGTGAATGCCCTTGTGCTCACGGAAACGCTCCTCTTGAATCTTACGGGCGGCAACCACTCGCTCACGAATCTTTTCGCTCGGCTCGCCCGGCTGCATCTTGGAGAGCTGGGCGAAGGGAACGGCCTGAATCTCGCAATGAATGTCGATGCGGTCGAGCAGGGGGCCGCTGATCTTGTTCATATAGCGCTGAATCTGGCCGGGAGTGCAGACGCAGTGGTGGGTGGGGTCGCCATAGTAGCCACAGGGACAGGGGTTCATCGAGGCGACGAACATAAAGGAAGCAGGATAGTCGATGGAGTATTTGGCACGGCTGATGGTGATGCGACGATCCTCAAGCGGCTGACGCAACACTTCGAGGACGGAACGGTTGAACTCGGGCAGCTCGTCGCAGAAGAGAACACCATTGTGGGCAAGGCTGATTTCGCCCGGCTGCGGGTTCTGGCCGCCTCCCACCAGAGCCACCTGCGAGATGGTGTGATGGGGCGAACGGAAAGGCCGCTGACTGATGAGCGAGGTGTCGCGCGAGAGTTTGCCTGCAATGGAGTGAATCTGGGTGGTCTCCAGACTCTCGGCCAGCGAGAGCGGAGGCAGAATGCTGGGCAGCCGCTTGGCCATCATGCTCTTGCCGCTGCCCGGCGGGCCTATCATAATGAGGTTATGTCCACCAGCGGCAGCTACTTCCAGGGCACGCTTCACGCTCTCCTGTCCGCGAACGTCGCTGAAATCGAACTCGAAGCGGCTCTGGTGGTCGTAGAACTCGCGGCGCGTGTCGATGACCATAGGCTGGAACTGCTGGGTGTCGTTGAAGAAGTTGATGACGTCTGTCAGTGAGTCCATGCCATAGACCTCCAGGTTGTTCACCACGGCGGCTTCGCGTATGTTCTGCTGTGGAACGATGAGGCCCCGGAACTTCTCCTTACGGGCACGGATGGCGATGGGCAGTGCACCGCGAACGGGCTGCAGGTGGCCGTCGAGCCCCAGCTCGCCCACCATCATATATTCGTGAAGACGGTCGGAGCGTATCTTTCCGTCGCAGGCCAGTATGCCGATGGCCAGCGGCAGGTCGTAGCCGCTGCCTTCCTTCTTCAGGTCGGCAGGCGACAAGTTGACCGTAAGGTCCATCTGTGGCATTTGGTAGCCATTATTGATGATGGCCGAGCGAATGCGGTCGTAGCTCTCGCGCACGGCAGTATCGGCCAGGCCCGACATACGGAAGGATGAGCCGCGCGTCATGCTGACCTCGGTGGTTACGGTAACGGCATCGAGACCCGTGACGGCGGCACAGAATGTCTTGACAAGCATACAAAATCTATTTGGTAGTAGTTTCCAGTAGTTCCTCGATCTTCTCTTTCAGTTCTTTCGAGGTGTTGATGTTGCGGGCCACAATCTTGCCTTGCTTGTTGGTGATGATATTGGCAGGCAGAGTGGCCATGCCCAGTTTGATGACGAGCGGCGACTGCCACATCAGTCCATCGCACACGACGGGGTGGCTGATGCTGTCGCGCTCAAGAAACGAGCGGCTTTCGGAGGGAGAGGCATCGAGGCTGACCGACACGATGCTGATGCGGTCGCGATGCTCCTTCTGCAACTTGTGTAGCTGCGTCAGCAGACTGCGGCTCTCGGAATTCCACGTGGCCCATAGCTGCACCACATTCACGTCGGACTGTAGCTGCTTGTTGGTCACAGCCTTGCCGTCGGTGGCTTTGGCCGAGAAGGCAGGCAGCTTACTGCCCATAGCTCCGTTCTTCAGCCGGGCCAGTTCCTTGCGCAAGCGGACGGCAGCCCCGTTGCCGCCAGTCTTGGCAATCGTGTCGCACAGGCGGTAGGCCTCGGCATAGTCGGGCGTGGGCCCTTGGATGAAGTAGCGTTGCAGCAGGTAGAAACTGACGGGTGAGGCAGGCTGCTCCAGGATATAGTCGCGTGCCGAGGCTATGACCTCGGGCGGCATCTGGTTGTTGGCCCGCAGGCGGAAGGCCGTCATCTCCTTGTTCTCATTAGAACCCTTCACTTCTGTTTCCCTAAGATGCGAGGCATCGCCCTGCATCTCGACCGTAATGCCCGGACGGGCAAAGATAGGAATGACGGAATAGTTGGGAAACATAAGTACGAGCGTAGCCGTGTCGGTTAGGCTACGCTCGTAGGCCATTCGGCCACTTCGCACGTGGATGGTGTCTTTCCATCCCTTCTGCTGGTCGAAGATATAGAACTCTGCCTGGTTCATGTTCTTGAACTTACCCTCCAGACGGAAGGGGCCGGAAGAAGATGAACAGGACGAGAGTGCTGCGACAAGCAATAAAAAGCAAATAGAAAAACGCTCTCCTTTTGTCATTTTACTTTGCAACCTTACTCAGTTCCAGATCCTTGGCAGCGTAGGCAGCATAGGTGGGATCCTTGGCAATGGCAGCCTTCAGCGCCTCGGCAGCCTCGGCGGTCTTGCCAGTGCGGGCGGCTACGATGGCCTTCAGATAGTCGGTGGTGGCATCGGCACGGTCAACGTACTTCAGCGTCACGGCAGCCTGGGCATAGTTCTGGTTCATAATCTGAGCCAGGGCAGCCGAGTTGGTGAAAATCTCCTCGAAGTCCTGCTCAGCCAGAGCATACTTGCCCTGAGCCAGGTGCAGGTTGCCCATCACCTCGTTCAGTCCGTTGGCGCTCGAAGCCTTGGCAATATAGTTCTCAGCCGAGAGCAGGTCGCCCTCGCTCAGTGCCATCAGGCCCAGGTTGGCGTTGGTCTCCGGCATGTTGGCGTTTAGGCGCTGGGCCCTCTCTAACCACTGCTGGGCCTCGGCCTTGTTGCCCTTGGCAAACTCCATCACAGCCACGTTGTTGAAGGCGCGGGCATCCTTCGGATACAGCTCGGCAGCCTTCTTATAGGCAGCCTCGGCCTTGTCCATATCCTCGTCGTAGAGCGTGGCGGCATAGAGCAGTTCCTCGACCGAGAGCTTCGAGGCATCCCTGCTGAGCTGCTCCTTGATCTGGTCGTCATCGCGGCCAATGAGCTGGTAGTTGATGGTCATACGGGCACGGCGCAACTGCGGCAGGATGCCGTCGGCCAGCTCGCGGAAAGCACTCGAGATGGTCTTGATTTGCTGCTCGCGCTCCTCAGGATCCTTATACATTGAGAGCACACGCAGAATGACGTCCTTGTCCTGAATGTCGGATGCAGCCACCAGTTCCTGGAATCCCTCCCAGTCCTCGGCCGTGTACTTCGTGTCCAGATTGCCTTCGGCGTTTTGCTTCTTCATCTGCTGCTTCACATAGTCGGCAGTCACATCCTGACGCTTGCCGGCCAGCTTCTCGTTCAAGGCAAAACCGCCATCGGGCGAAGCGTAGGCCGAAACCTCCACGCCATCGAGCAGCTTACCCTCCTGATCGCGGGCAATCTCGCCCAGCAGACGCACGAACTCCTGCACCGAGTTGTTCTGCAGCTCGCTCTTGCGCAGCTGAGCCTGACCGATGAGGAACTTGATGTTGGCATCCTGCTTCTGCTCGATGACACGCTGGAAGGCATCCTGTGCCGTGGCACCCAGAGCCGACGTGAGTGTGCGACGATACAGCTCGCTGGTGGCGATGATGCCCGTGGCCACCTTCACCTCAGGCACGTTCACCGTCTTCTTGCCCACCTTGGCATTGAAGGTCAGGTAGAGGTCGCTCTGCTGCATCTCGGGCTGGTACTGCCAGTTGCTCTTCATCGTATAGCGGCCACCTATCAGGTAGCTGATGGTCTGGTCGTTGCCCTGCACCTTCTCGCCCTGGAAGGTGGCACTGGTGCCGCGAAGGGCTTTCTGCCCCGTCGTGGTCTGGTAGCGCAGCTCGGGTGTCACCGTCACCACGGCCTTCTTCTTCAGATATTTCTCAGGGAACATGCCATTGATGGTGGCGGGCACCTGGCCCTCCTGCACCTCCAGCGGATTGGGCGTCACGTTAAAGTTGTCGGCCGAGAGTGCTCCCAGCTTTCCGGAGCACGATGCCAGCAGCACAGCAGCTGCCGGAAGGATGAAAAGATTCTTTTTCTGCATATTATTGTTTCTATTTAATGTTTGCGTACCATAATTATATGCAAAGGTACGTATATAAATCAGTAAGAACGGCCAACGTGCCTTGTTTTTTATGTTTTATTAATCATTTTATTGCTAATTTTTTTCTACCTTTGCACCTGCAAACTAAACTTACGTAAATACGATGCTACACAACCGACCCCACCTGCTATTCTGTTTGCTGATGGCCCTGACCTTCAGCCAAGTTGTTCTGGCCCAGCCCCAGAACCGTCGCCCCCGCTTTCGCCGCATGGCCTTTGTCACCGATACGGTGATGGTTCACGACCCCGTGATGGCCTACGAGCGGGGCCAGTACTACCTGCTCTCTACGGGCAACGGGCTGCAATGGGCCACGTCGAAAGACCGCAAGACGTGGGTGGTGCAGTCGACTCCCTTCATTGAGCAGCTGCCGCAATGGACGCAAGACTCCGTGCCTGGCTTCCGCAACCACGTTTGGGCCCCCGACATCGTTCGCTGGCACAACCGCTGGTGGCTCACCTACAGCTGTTCTACATTTGGCAAGAACACCTCGGCCATCGGCCTGATGAGTGCCGACCGCCTGAACGGCGAGTGGCGCGACGAGGGCTGCCTGGTGAAGTCGCAGGAGAAGCGCAATGACTGGAACGCCATAGACTCGAACATCGCCATCGACGACAACGACACGCCCTGGATGGTGTGGGGCTCGTTCTGGGACGGCATTCAACTGGCCCGCCTCGACACGACGATGCATCTGGCCACGGCGCCTGTGACCATAGCCCGCCGTCATCGTCTGGGCGACCCAAACGCAGCTGAGAACCCCACCTCAAAGTTTGCAGGGCGCAACGCCATTGAGGCACCCTTCATCTTCAAACACGATGGCTACTACTATCTGTTCGTGTCGTGGGACTATTGCTGCCGTGGTGCCAAGAGCAACTATCGCGTGGCCGTGGGCCGCTCGAAGACGATCGATGGTCCCTATCTGGACCGAGAGGGAAAGGATATGGCCAAGGGTGGAGGTACGCTCTTCCTTGAGGGCGACAAGCAGGAGTTTGAGGCCGCCGGCCATTGCGCAGCCTATCACTTTGATGGCGAAGACATCTTCATCTGCCACGGCTACAGCACCCGGCTGAACGGGCAGAGCATCCTCGTGCAGCACACCATCAAGTGGACCAGCGACGGCTGGCCCACCCTTCAGTAAAGCAAGAGCAGACCGGCAAAGGCACTCATAACGATTATCTTGATGGGATTGATCTTGAAGATAAGGGTGCCTATGGCGGTGAAGACGAAGAGCAGAACGCTGATCCAGAACTGCCAGGCGTTCTCAGAAGGCGAGGAGAAGTTCTCCTTGGTGCAGAGCAGCAGCGTGGCGGCGGCCAGCAGGCCCACCACGGCAGGGCGCAGACCTGTGAAGACCGACTGAACGGTCTGCGTCTTCATGTATTTCAGGAACATCTTACTAATCAGAATCATCAGGATGAGCGACGGCAACACCAGCGCAAAGGTGGCCGTGGCCGATCCTAAGATGGCCATGGGCATAGAGTAGCCCGCATTGGCCACGGCCTGATAGCCGCAATAGGTGGCCGAGTTGATGCCGATGGGCCCGGGCGTCATCTGGCTGATGGCCACGATGTCGGTGAACTCCGACGTAGAGAGCCAGTGCCAGCGCTCCACCGTCTCGTGCTGAATGAGCGACAGCATGCCATAGCCGCCGCCAAAGCCAAAGAGGCCAATCTTGAAGAAAGTGATAAATAGGTAGACGTAAATCATAACTCACTCCGTTGGCTTAATCAGATTACCATAGACGTAGCCGCCGATGCCGGCCGCCAGTATAATATAAATAGGTGAAACGCCCATCAGCCAGATAAGCAGCGCACCGACAATGGGAATCCAGCAGTTGGCCCACGACAACCGGGCACTCTTGGCCAGATTGAACGTGGGCACGGCTATCAGGGCCACCACCGCCGGGCGTATGCCACGGAACATCGCAGCCACCACGGGGTTGTCCTTGAACTGATGGAAGAACATAGCGATGAGCAGGATGATGAGGAACGAGGGTAGGGCAGTGCCCAGGGTACAGCAGACAGCCCCCGCCACCCGTCGCAGCTTATAGCCAATGAAGATGCTGATGTTGATGGCAAACACACCTGGACAGCTCTGCGCTATGGCAATGAGGTCGAGAAACTCTTCCTTCGACACCCATTGGTGCTTATTGACCACCTCGTTCTCAATCAAGGGAATCATGGCATATCCACCCCCAAGGGTGAACATGCCAATCTTGAAGAAGGTGGTGAAGAGGCCTACCCCCAACCCCTCCCCAAGGGAGGGGAGTTGGTTAGCCTGGCTGTTAGTGTTGTCCGACATAAGATCTTTATCAGTCCAAATAATAGTCAGAGAAGACCTATTTAGGCGCCCCTCCCTTGGGGAGGGGTTGGGGGTGGGCTTCAACCCATTTCCTTGCATTCACGAAGGCCTCAATCCACGGCGTTACCTCGTCCATACGCTTGCCCACAGGGTACCAGGCGCACTGCCAGGGGAAGATGGCGCGCTCCAGGTGGGGCATCATGCACAGATGGCGACCGTCGGCCGAGCAGATGCCGGCCACGTCGTAGTCAGAGCCGTTGGGGTTGGCGGGATAGCCGTGGTAGTTGTACTTCGCAATGATGTTGTAGTCGCTCTCCTGGCCAGGCAGCGAGAACTTACCCTCGCCGTGAGCTACCCACAGGCCCAGCTTCGTACCGCTGAGGCTGCCGAACATCACGCTGTCGTTCTTGGGAATCTGCAAGGTGATGAACTCGCTCTCGAACTTGTGGCTATCGTTGTGCAACATCTTCGCGCCCTTTGCACCCGTCAGCCCCAGTTCAACCATCAGCTGGCAACCGTTGCAGATGCCAAGGCTCAGGGTGTCCTCACGGGCATAGAACTTGTCGAGGGCCTCCTTGGCCTTGGGGTTGTAGAGGAAGGCACCGGCCCAGCCCTTGGCCGAACCAAGCACGTCGCTGTTGGAGAAGCCACCGCAGAAGACGATTAAGTTCACGTCCTCCAGCGTCTCGCGACCGCTGATGAGGTCGGTCATCATCACGTCCTTCACGTCGAAGCCAGCCAGATACATTGAGTAGGCCATCTCACGCTCGCCGTTGGTGCCCTTCTCTCTTATGATTGCTGCTTTGGGATTGGTGGGCAGGACGGGGTGAGTAGGCATCAGACCGTACTGCTTCAGCGTGCCCTCGAAGTGGCGGGGGAATTTCATCTCCAGCGGCTGCTGCTTGTAGTTGGCGTAGCGCTCGGCAGCCTTGCCGTTGAAGCTCTGCTTGCGGTCGAGCAGGTAGCTGGTCTTGTACCACACGTCGCGCAGGTGGTCGATGTCGAAGATGAGTGACTCCGTTGAAGCGGAGTCCACGGGAACCACTACCTCGATGGTGCGGCTGTCCTCGACGGGATAGCCTATCTTGGCGAAGCCTACGCCCAGGTCTTCCATCAGCTCACGGAACTCAAACTTATGCTCGTCGCTCACCTCGATGACCACGCCGGGGTTCTCGGCGAAGAGCGTCTTCACGATGTCGCCATCCTTGCACAGGTCGTGCAGGTTGATGTGCAGACCGCCACGGGTGTTGGCAAAGCACATCTCCAGCAGGCAGGTGATGAGGCCACCAGCCGAGATGTCGTGACCGGCCTCCACCCAACCGCGACGAATCAGCTCCTGCACGGCATTGAAGGCATCGGCAAAGTATTCGGCATCTTTCACCGTGGGCACGTCGTCGCCCACCTTGCCTAAGCTCTGGGCAAAGGCCGAACCGCCCAGTCGCTGCTCGTCGAACGAGAAGTCGATGTGGTAGAGCGAGCTGTTCTTATTGCTGTTGAGCACGGGCGAGACGACCTTGCGGATGTCGCTCACCTCGCCGCCGGCGCTGACGATGACCGTTCCCGGGGAGATGATCTTCTCGCCGTTGGGGTACTGCTGGCTGAGCGACAGCGAGTCCTTGCCCGTAGGCACGTTGATGTGCAGGTCGCAGCAAAAGTCGCTCAGGGCTTTCACGGCGCTGTAGAGGCGTGCATCCTCGCCTTCCTGTGAGCGGCAGGGCCACATCCAGTTGGCGCTGAGGCTGATGCTGTCGAGGCCTTCTGATAGCGGTGCCCATACGATATTGGTCAGGGCCTCGGCCACAGAGAGCACGCTGCCTGCCTCGGGCGAAGCCAGACCGGCCTGCGGGGCGTGGCCGATGGCGGTGGCAATACCTTTGCGGCCGCGGTAGTCGAGTGCCACCACGCCGCAGTCGCTCAGCGGCAGCTGCAGCACGCCCTGGCACTGCTGGCGGGCAATCTTACCCGTCACGGAGCGGTCTACCTTGTTCGTGAGCCAGTCCTTGCAAGCCACGGCCTCGAGCTGAAGCACGCGCTCGAGATACTCGTTGATGGCAGCGGCAGAACCGCTGGCCACACTATAGGTGACGGGGGCGTAATGGCGCTCCACGGTGTTGTCGCGCATGATGGTCTTGGGTGAGTGGCCGAACATCTGGGCCACGTCGAGGTCGAAGGGCTTCACGCCGTCGCCCTGACGGAAGGAGAAGTGGGCGTCGCCAGTGGTCTGGCCTACCACGTACATCGGGGCGCGCTCGCGCTCGGCAATGCGGCGCACGTGGTCAATGTGCTTCTCGTCGATGAGCAGGCCCATGCGCTCCTGACTCTCGTTGGCAATGATTTCCTTTGACGAGAGGGTCTTGTCGCCGATGGGCAGCTTGGTCATATCGATCTCACCGCCGCACTCCTCAACCAGCTCGCTGAGGCAGTTCAGGTGTCCGGCCGAGCCGTGGTCGTGGATAGAGACCACGGGGTTCACGTCCTCCTCGCAGAGGGCGCGCACCAGGTTGTAGGCACGCTTCTGCATCTCGGGGTTGGCACGCTGAATGGCGTTCAGCTCGATGCCGTTGCTATAGCGGCCCGTGTCTACGGAAGAAACGCTGCCGCCGCCCAGACCGATGCGGTAGTTGTCGCCGCCGACGACCACAACCTTGTTGCCGGGCTGCGGCTCCTTCTTCAGGCAGTCGCGCTTGGTGCCGTAGCCCACGCCGCCGGCCAGCATGATGACCTTGTCGTAGGCGTATTTGGTGGGAGCGGCAGAACCACTCTCCACGCTGGGCTCCTGGTGTTCAAACGTAAGCACCGAGCCGCAGATGAGAGGCTGGCCGAACTTGTTGCCGAAGTCGCTGGCACCGTGTGAGGCCTTGATGAGGATCTGTTCGGGTGTCTGGTACAGCCACTCGCGCACGGGCAGAATGGCTTCCCAGTCGCGGGCCTGCCGCTCGTCGTCGGTCAGACGGGGATAGGCCGTCATATAGACCGCCGTGCCTGCAATGGGCCACGAGCCGGTGCCGCCGCCCATACGGTCGCGAATCTCGCCGCCGGTGCCGGTGGCTGCGCCGTTGAAGGGCTCCACGGTAGTGGGGAAGTTGTGCGTCTCGGCCTTCAGCGAGATGACGCTCTCGATGTCCTTCACCTGGAACCAGTCGGCTGTGCTCTGGTCTTTCGGGGCAAACTGCTCCACGACGGGGCCTTGTGCGAAGGCCACGTTGTCCTTATAGGCCGAGAGAATCTTGTTGGGGTTCTCCTGCGTGGTACGCTTGATCATCTGGAAGAGGCTCGATTCCATCTCCTTGCCGTCGATGATGAATGTGCCACCGAAAATCTTGTGGCGGCAGTGCTCCGAGTTGATCTGGGCGAAGCCGAAGATCTCTGAGTCGGTCAGCGGACGGCCGTTCTGCTTCTCCAGCCCGTGCAGGTATTCAATCTCCTCGGGCGAGAGGGCCAGACCCTCCTGCTCGTTGTATTCCTCCAGGTTCTCCACATGCTTAATGGGCTCGGGCTTCAGGTTGATGGTGAAGATGCCCTGGTCCAGTCCGTCGTACTTGCGCTGCAGCATAGGGTCGAAAGAGTCAGCGCCCGGAAAGTATTCCTCGATGCGCTGAATGCCCTTGAGGCTCATGTTTTGCGTGATCTCGACGGCATTGGTCGACCACGGGGTGACCATCTCGCGGCGCGGGCCGATGAAGCTGCCCTCTACGCGCTCGCCTTCCAATAACGTGGCATCGCCGTAGAGCCAGCATAGTTCCTGTACTTCGTTGGGGGTGAGCTGATGGTCCACCTCGGTGGCAATCACGCTCTGTTGTGGGGTCTTGAAGAAAAGAATCATAATTCCTTATGTGTACCTTATTAATTATTAATTTGCCTGCAAAGGTACAACAAATTATAGACATTGCCAAACATTTGGCCGAAAAGAAAGTCAACGCCCTGCTTATTGGCTCACTATTGTCTCAGTACGGAGCCCTCGTACTGTTAGTACGGAGCCTCCGAACTATCAGTACGAGGGCTCCGTACAGATGCAATGGAGGCTCCGTTGTGGCCCAGTCTGCCGCCGGAACCATCGGTAGGTGTCAAATTATAAGCAACGGAGTTTGATTTATGTCAATTAAACACCGAAACGATGCGAAAAAGTTACGATTTCGTTTGCAGGTGTTGCTAAAAGTCGTACCTTTGCAATGTGTTTTTCATAGTATTAGATTTAAGGTTAACAAAGGTTGGGTCACAGCGGTGACCCTTTTTTATTTTTTGTTAAACTATTATAATTCCTTGCAACTTTCCATTGTTTTGGCCGTCATATCAGTAAATTTGCACCCGAATTTGATTTTATCATTAAAAAGTGAAAGTTATGAAGAAAAGTTTGTTTATGGTGCTCACGGCAGGTCTGCTGCTGAGCAGCTGTGCCAGCAAGAAGGCCTTGCAGGCATGTCAGGATGAGAATAAATCGCTGACCACCAATCTGCAGAACGCTCGCGAAGATTTGGCCGGCAAGAACGCCCGCATTACCAGCCTTGAGGAGCAGCTGGCTGCTCAGAGGCATGCTCTCGAGGAGCAGAAGAAGCAGACCACCAATCTGCAGGCTTCGCTCGACAAGAGCCTCTCGAACGCATCGCAGAACAACGTGTCGATAGAGAAGCTGGTCGACCAGATCAACGAGTCGAACCAGTACATCCGCCATCTGGTCGAGGTGAAGTCGAAGAGCGACTCGCTGAACCTGGTGCTGACCAACAACCTGACCCGCTCGCTCTCGAAGGAAGAGCTGAAGGAGGTCGACGTGCAGGTGCTGAAGGGCGTGGTCTACATCTCGCTGGCCGACAATATGCTCTACAAGAGCGGCAGCTACGAAATCAACGACCGTGCCGCCGAGACGCTGTCGAAGATTGCCAAGATCATCACCGACTACAAGGACTACGACGTGCTAATCGAGGGTAACACCGACGATGTGCCCATCAAGCGCGAGAACATTCGCAACAACTGGGACCTCTCGTGTCTGCGTGCCTCGAGCGTGGTGCAGGAGCTGCAGAACAAGTATGGCGTAGACCCCAAGCGCCTGACCGCCGGTGGCCGTGGCGAGTACAACCCCCTGCAGAGCAACGACACCGAGCTGGGCAAGCAGCGCAACCGCCGCACCCAGATCATCATCACGCCGAAGCTCGACGAGTTTATGGAGCTCATCGGCGAGGCTCCCGAGACGAAGTAACCTACGAATATCCATGACACGCCCCCTCTCCTTGGCGGGAGGGGGCTTTTTCAATGAATAACCCAAACAAAACTATGAAGAAGCTACTACTTTCTGCTACACTGGCCATCGCTGCCGTGTCGGCCTCGGCCCAGAACTACGTGAAGGGCGACTATGGCTACCTGTACTGCCACATGAGCGACCGTGGCGAATACACGGCCTACGCCATCAGCCGCGATGGCTACAACTACGAGGACATTCTTGATGGCAATGCCATTATGGACCCCAAGGAGCACGCCCGCATTGAGGGCGGCCAGCGCGATGCCTTCATCACCCGTGCCTACAACGGCAAGGGCTTCGTGATGGTGACCACCGATATGTGCGTGGCCAAGAGCCATATCTGGGACAACTACGGCATAGACCTGCTGAAGAGCGACGACCTGATTCACTGGACCAGCGTGACCTTCGACTACCGCAAGGGCACCAGCATCTTCAGCAACCCCGACGCCCCCAGCGTCTACAAGGACTGGTCGACCATCAACCGCGTGTGGGCCCCGCAGATTTTCTGGGATCCCAACTACGTGTGGGAGAATGGCGACAAGGGCGGCTACTGCATCTACTACTCGATGCTGAACCGCCCCGAGGAGCAGTATGACCGTATGTACTACTCTTATGCCGACAAGTCGTTCACCCGCCTCACGCAGCCCAAGCTGCTCTTCGACTGGGGCTATGCCACCATCGATGCCGACATCAACCTGCTCGACGATGGGCTCTACCACATGCTCATCAAGAAAGAGGGCGGCAAGCCCGGCATCTACACGGCCACGTCGAAGCACCTGACCAGCGGTTGGGGCGAGCCGGTGGAGGACGACTACGTGAGCTTCGAGGGCAAGAAGAAGTGCGAGGGCTCGAGCGCCTTCCAGCTCATGGGCGACAAGACCTGGCGCGTGGCCTACATTCAGTATAGCGACAACCCCAAGCACTACCGCATCTGCGAGGCCGACGAGAACCTGCGCAACTTCCGCAATCCCGTCGACATCAAGGGCGTCACCGGCCCGCAGCACGGTTCGTTTATGCGACTGACCAAGAAAGAATATAAGCGACTGAAGAAATGGAGACCCACCCCCAGCCCCTCCCTATAGGGAGAGGGGGGATATAGACCTGCAAAAACGATATGAGTAAGAAAAACAAAAGAGAGGTGCACGTCCCGCCCCAGAAAGCTAGCCACCTGCAACCAAACGTCCCCAAAAACGGAGGTCATCAGGCGAAAGAACTATCTACTCCCCTCTCTGCAGGGAGGGGTAGGGGGTGGGTCAGTTGGGCTTTCTGGGGATGGGGGCTTCCAATTCTGGCCTTGCTTGCCACCTTCATCATCCTGACAACCTGCGAGAGCGACTACCTGCTGCGGGCGCAGGAGCTGAACCTGTTTCTCTACACCCCGCTGTTCTTCAAGCAGCAGATGGTGGTGGCAGGCGGCATGCTCACCTACGCAGGTACCTATTTCACCCAGTACTTCTATCACCCCTGGTTGGGCACGCTGCTGCTCTGCCTGTGGCTTGGGCTGCTGATGTGGCTGGTCTACAAGGCCTTCCGCATTTCGCCCCGCTGGTCGGTCCTGCTGCTGGTGCCCGTGGCACTGGTGCTCATCACCGACTTCAACCTGGGTTACTGGCTCTACTACCTGAAGCTGCGCGGCCACTTCTTTATTGCCGTGATGGGCACCTCGGCCGCCGTGGCGCTGGTCTGGGCCTACCGCGCCGCCATAGTCTCTGTGGGCCGCGATTCTATCGCGGCATCCCGGGCAGCCTGCGCCCTGGCACTGATGGTGGTGGCTGCCCTGGCAGGCTACCCCCTGCTGGGCTTCTACGGCCTGCTGGCCGTTGCGCTGATGGGCATCATCAGCTGGCGGCTGCCCTTGTCGCTGCCCCTGAAGGCCGCTGCCAGCATCCTGGCCGTGCTGCTCATCGCCTTCGTGCCCATGCTCTACTACCGTCAGGTGTACTATCAGGCCAACTCCGACTTCATCTGGTGGCAGGCACTACCCATCTACCCCGACTGCGAAGGCCTTTCTCCCTACTACTGGACCTACATCATCCTGTCGCTCTTCCTGGCCGTGCTGGCCGCCTGCTATGGGCTGAAGAGCAAACTGCTGGCCCGCACCGGGCTCTGGGCCGGGGCGCAACTGCTGCTCGTGGCCGCCATCGTGTGGGGCACGTGGCACTTCTGGTTCAAGGACAAGACCTTCCACGAGGAGATTCAGATGAATGCCTGCGTAGACCAGCTGGACTGGGAGGGCGTGCTCAGCATAGCCCGGCAGCACGAGGGCGAGCCCACCCGCATGATGGTGACGCTGAAGAACCTGGCCCTCTTCAAGCTGGGACGCGCCGGCAACGAGATGTACACCTACCGCGACGGTGCCCGCAAGCCTGCCGCCGACTTCGAGCTGCGTATGGCCCAGCTGAGTGGCAAGAACCTCTACCTGCACTACGGCTTGCCCAACTACTGCTACCGCTGGTGTCTGGAAGACGGCGTGGAGATGGGCTGGCGTGTGGAGCACCTGAAGTACCTGGTGCGCTGCGCCATCTTGAACAAGGAATATGAGGTGGCCCAGAAATACATGGACCTGCTGAAGCAAACGAAGTACTACGGCGACTGGGCTGCCCACTACGAGCAAATGGCCTGGGCTGAGGATGAGGGCGTCGTGAAGAACGACCCCGAGCTGGGCCCCGTGCTCCGGCTGATGAACGGCCTCGACATCCTGGGCAGCGACCAGTCGCTGGTAGAGCTGTTTCTGCTGAACATTCAGGCCTACCGGCAGACCGACGACCTGGCGTGTGCCGAACTGGTGCTCATCTCGGCCCTGCAGCTGAAGGACATTCCCACCTTCTGGCGGGCCTTCAACCAGTATGCCCTGCTGAAGAAAGACGGGATCATTCCCCGCCACTATCAGGAGGCTGCCTATCTGTATGGCCATTTGGAGAACCATGTTGACATTAGCCACATGCCCTTCGACCAGAGCGTGCGCGACAGCTACGAAGGTTTCATGCAGATGGCCCAGCGGTATCGCGGTATGAGCGAGGAGCAGATGAAGGAAGTGTTCTACCCCCGCTACGGCAACACCTTCTATTATAACTACTTCCTGATGCGCCACATGAAATCGTACTAAGACTATGGTAAAGAAATATTTTGCATGTATGGCCGCGATGTTGCTGCTGGCCTGCAACAAGGCCGAGGTGCCCGCCAACTATACCGAGGCCGAGGCACCGGCCACCATCTATCCCGACTATCAGGGCGTTACGGTGCCCGTGAACCTGGCTCCGTTGCGCTTCCAGTGGGCGGGCGAGGCCGACGAGGTGGTGGCCCGCCTCAGCGTGGCCGATGAGGAACTGGTGCTCGGCGGGCCGAAGATCTGCCCCACGACCGCTGAGTGGCAACAGCTGGTGGCCAAGGCCGTGGGCGGCGACTCCATTCGCGTGGACCTGTATGTGAAGCAGCAGGAGACCTGGCAGCACTACAAGCCCTTCGGCATCTATGTGTCTCCCGACAGCATCGACCCCTGGATCTCGTACCGCCTCATCTCGCCCAGCTACGTCACCTACGAAGAGCTCACGCTCAACCAGCGCTGTCTGGAGAGCTACGAGGAGCGCGTCATCTACGACAACATACTGTGCAGCACCGAGCAGAACGGCCAGTGCATCAACTGCCACCATAGTCAGCTGGGCAACCCGCAGCGCACGCTGTTCCATGCCCGCCAGAACCTGGGCGGCACGATGATCAACTACGACGGTCAGCTGCTCAAGGTGAACCTGAAGACCGACTCGACCCTCTCGGCAGGCGTCTACCCCGCCTGGCACCCCACGCAGCAAAGCCTCATTGCCTTCTCGACCAACCTGACGATGCAGAGCTTCCATACACGCGACATCGACAAGATTGAGGTGCTCGACTCGCAGAGCGACCTCATTCTCTACGACATCGAGAAGAACGAGGTGACCACCGTCGAGAACGACTCAACGGAGTTTGAGACCTTCCCCTGCTGGACACCCGATGGCCGCTGGCTCTACTACTCGTCGGCCCACTTCGAGTATGGCGACACCGTTCATAATCATGAGGGCGAGAGCATTATTCGCTATAAGGACATTCGCTATAACATCTACCGCAAGGCGTTCGACCCCACGACGCGCCAGTTTGGCCCGCGTGAGGTGGTGTTCCGTGCCGACTCGATGGGGCTGAGTGCCACGCTGCCGCGCATCTCGCCCGACGGTCGCTGGCTACTGGCTGCCGTGGGCGAGTGGGGCACGTTCCACATCTGGCACCGCGATGCCGACCTGTGGCTCATCGACCTGCAGCAGCAGAACGAGGCTCGCCCTTTCAGCGAGGTGAACAGCGAGAGCGTGGAGTCGTATCACACCTGGAGCCACGACGGACGGTGGATCGTGTTCAGCAGCCGCCGCTACGATGGCAACTTCACCCGCCCCTTCTTTGCCCACGTCGACAAGGACGGCCACGCCACCAAGCCCTTCGAACTGCCTGCCGAGGATCCCAACTACCACCGCGAGCTGATGAAGAGCTACAACGTGCCCGAGTTCCTGCGCGGCCCCGTTGAGATAGCCCCGCAGACCTTTGCCGACGCGCTGAAGAAAGATGCCAAGGCTGCCGGCTACAAAAAATGACAAACCGTATAGACATACCGCTCGTCGGGGCTTACCACCGTGGTAAACTCCGACGAGCTGTCTTTTAGTACGTCCTTCAAGTTGTTGCGAATGCCCTCGCCCGTGAGCTTCAGCACGGCTTCCTTCATCGTCCAGAAACGCGTAAAGGCCACGTCGGGGCGGGCGGCATTCTGTATGCGCTCCATCTCCTCGTCGTTCATCGTATACCGGACCAGCGTGTCCTTATACTCGCGCACCGACTCCACATCGACCCCTATGGGCCTGTCGCTCAGCACGCATACGGCGGCCTCGCGGCAGTGGCTCAGGTTGAAGTGAATCGCCGGGTGCCCCACGATGCTGGGCTTGCCGTGCTCGCCATACTCAAACAGCGGCTTCTCTTCGATGCCATACTCCCGTTGAAGCCCTTCGCACAGCAGCAGATAGGCCGCCGCACAGGTGCGCCGCCCCAGCTCGTGGCGGAAGCGCAATGCCTGCTCCCGCCGTTGCTGCGACAGTTGCTGCAAGGCCTCGTCGAGGTCAAAGTCCCATATATGATCGTTCAAATAGAGCATCTTGCGGGTGCAAAGGTAAGGAAAAAAATCGAGAATCATTGTACAATAAAAGCCAAATTAGACTTGAAAGCAGGATGAATAACAACTGAGACAAGTCACGAAAAAGACCGGGTTGATGCTGTTTTTGCATGAAATGCTTGGCCTCATACGGGAAAAAAGGTACTTTTGCAGCACCTTAACGTATGAGGCTTATGCATAAAAGTGTAAAAAGAAAAATAGCATATAGGAACAGGGTACAACGGCAGGGCAGGAAAGTGGTGCTGTCGCCCTTCGACGAGGAGCTGACACCCGAGCAACGCATGGAGCGTGCCATCGAGCTGTCGCTGCTGGTGACGAAGATGGTGACCCACGTCATCTGTCACGTCATCGTGGATTTTCGCGAACAGTTAGAGGAGGACGAGCGCCTGTCGGTAGCACTGGCCTTCCTGCAGCGGGTGACCACGACACATATGTGCAACCACAAGCTGACGGCCGAGGGACTGGTCTACGAGTTTCAGGGGCAGCAATTCCAGCTGCACGAGGGCTACAAGACGATGGCTCTGACACGGTCGGTGTATGAGCATCTGGCCATGTTCTACTTCCTGTATGAGCACCCCAAGAGCGAGGAAGAGCGTGACGTGGTGTGGCGCTACTGGCAGGCGAACGGCAAGCGCAATGGCAGCATAGAGGCCGTGATGAACGGCGATAAGTATGAAGTGAAGCGCATATCCTATAGCCAGGCGTGGAAGTTCCTGTTCAAGAACGAAGAGACTGCCGAGCTGTATCAGCACCTCAGCATGCACTGCCACCCGGTGTTCGACGGTCTCGACCAGTATCAGAACCAGTCGGCCTGCGACCAGGGCGACGACAGCATTCCACTGTACCTTTCGAGCAGCTTCCTGGCCCATCTGTGCCGCCTGTTTCTGAAGCTGATACCCCAGCACGAGAAGATGATCAAGGGCGAGTTCACAGACCACGAACTGTCTGTGTTCCGCGAACTGGCCCAGATTATATAACCCCCATTTACCATGCCAACAGAAGAACAACAGAAAAGCGACGAGCAGTTTATGCGTCGTGCACTCGACGAGGCCCGGAAAGCCTTCGACAAAGGAGAGATACCCATAGGAGCCGTGGTGGTGTGTCGTGGGCGCATCATTGCCCGTGCCCACAACCTGACCGAAACGCTCTGCGACGTGACGGCCCACGCCGAGATGCAGGCCATCACCATGGCGGCCAATGAGCTGGGTGGCAAGTACCTGACCGACTGCACGCTCTACGTCACCGTGGAGCCATGCCCCATGTGTGCCGGAGCCCTGGGATGGGCCCAGGTGCCCCGCATTGTCTATGGTGCGCCCGACGAGAAGCGTGGCTACCGCGAGTATGCCCCCCGTGCCATGCACCCCAAGGCACAAATAATTGGCGGCATCCTTGAAGAAGAATGCCGCCAACTGATGCAAGAGTTCTTTCGCCAGAAGCGATAGTCATACTTTTTCTATCTCATCTTCTGTCAGTCCCGTTACCTTGGCAATCTCGGCAATGGGTATGTTGAGCTGTTTCAAATTTCGCGCTACACTGAGGATGCCCTCCTTACGGCCTTCTTCACGGCCCTCCTCACGGCCCTCCTCACGGCCTTCAGCGCGGCCTTCAGCACGGCCTTCAGCGCGGCCCACTTCAAGTCCTTCGGCAAGGCCTTTGGCAAGCCCCTCGGCACGGCCTTCTACAAGACCTTCTGCCTTTGCAGTGTCGAGCACATCGTTTTGCAACATCATATTGTCGAGGTGTGCATCATAGGCACGGCGCTCGGCCTCGCTCATGGCCAGATATTGCAATCTCTCGCGGGCCATCTCCAGACCAGGAGCCGTGGTGTTCTCCTTGATATGGCCGTTCTTCAGGTAGTCCAGCCATTCCTCCAGTGGTGTGGTGGCCAGGTCGTTGAACTCGTTGACACGAATGATATAATACTCCGGGAAGATCTCCTCTGGGGTCTTCATCCTGATGATGTTGTCTTCCTTCACATTCACCTTGAGCGTGTCCTTGGTATGTACTCCTACGAAGGTGTTTGTTCCGTGGTAGAGGTAGTCGGCCCCCTGGCCCAGGTCGAAGTAGACAATGCTGATGGAGTAGACTTTCTTCACCTCATCATACTTCTTGCCCAGCTTGATATGTTCCGTAACGGCCTTGGCAACCCCGTAGAGGATGCGCTGCAGATAGTAGATGTGGCGGGTGAGCTGCACCTCGACGATGATAATCTCATCGTTGGCCGTCTTGGCCTTCACGTCCACACGGTTGAACTTGTCGTCTTCGGCCTCCTGATTACCCTCGCTTTCCAGAATTTCCACAATCTCAACGGTTTGCCCCAGGAGAACGGTAATCAGGCCTTCCAGCACGCCGAAGTTGGCCTTGTCGCGCAACATGCGCTTCACGGCCCAGTCGAACCTTACATATTTATTATCTGCATTCATACCACGTAGCTTTTTTCGTTGGCAAAGATACGAAGATTCCTCAGAATACGCAAGTGTTTGCAGAAAAAAATGAGGGCATGCCCATTTTTGAGCATGCCCTCACCGATATTCTATTTCACGATCACCGATATGGTGGTGAAGCGTTTCTTACCTGATGCTGATGAGCGACTTCTTGCCCGTCTGCTGCAGCTGGCGCAGTTCGGGCTTCAGCTGGCTATTGTTCACCTTGCCCTTGAACGTCTTCTTGGCAGCCTGGTGTGCCTTCAGTGCACGTGCGGCCTGCCCCGTTAGCGTAAAGGTGTCGAGCACGTAGGCGAATGCACCTGCATCTACGTGGTAGGCCAGGAAGAAGTTGAACACGCCGTTCTCGTAGTAGCTGGTGATGTTGCCAGCACCGTAAGTGAGCACGTCGGTAGCCACGATGTCGCCATACGTGGGATGGGTGTGACCCGTGAACACATGGTCGACCACGATGCTGTTGTCCTCATTGAGCGTAAACTCAAGACCCTCTTCGCCTTCCAGGTTGGCCCAGGGAGCAATCTTATAGCGCGAGTCGTCGAGGTCGCTGACGTAGAGCGTGACGCCCTCGTCGGTGATGACCTCATCGTAGAACAGGCCACCGTCCTGTGTCAGGCTCTGGGCACCATAGACGTAGGTGCCCACGTAGACCGGCGTCCAGGTCTCCTTGGCATCGGGCGATGCGAAGTACTTGAAGCTGGCTTCGGCATAGTTCTGAGCCTCTTCGTCGAGGAACGACACCACGACAAAGGTGTAGCTGCCATCGGCCAGCGAGTCGGCAGCGAACTTCACCTGTCCGCTTGTGGTCACCTCCTGCAGCGTTTCAGCCGAGCCGTCGATCACGGCGTTCAGCGACTCCTGGCTCAGGTCGCCCTCGATCAGGGCCACGTTGGCCTTCGTCACATCGGCGCCCAGGGTGACGTCGGCCAGCACATAAGTCGTACCGTCGACAGCATTGAGCTTGCCTACATAGGCAACGTCGCAAGACACGTCGGCACGCAGATAGCCGTCGATGGTGACGGTCTCATTGTCGTAGCCAAAGGTACCTGCCGAGACGTAGTAGGCCAGAGGAATGGTGATGATGCCGTTCTCCTCGTCGAAGTGACCGTAGTCCTCCTCCGACATCTTTGAAATGTCGGTGCCACGCACATTGAACCAGTAGTAGTAGCTGTCGGCCACCAGCACATCGCCATAGGTGGCGTGAGCGTAGGCAAACTGAGGAGCGCAGGTGACATGTCCTGTTTCCGTGTCGTAGTCGAGCACGAGGTCGACACCCGAACCCCAGTTGCTCAGCTTGAACTGATAGAGGTTGGTGTGAATCGTGTTGTGGCGATAGACGAAGGGCAGGCCAGGATTGTCGCCGCTCCAGAGGTTGACGTACGTATAGGTAGCCGTGCCGGCGCTGTTCCACTTCTCCCAGGGCCCCCAGTCGGTGACGCCTGCTATCACGGTGGTGGCGGTGTTGCCGTAGACCGTGGTGTAGCTGGCATCGTTGATGGCGATGGAGATGGTGTCGTAGCGGCCATACTCAATGCTGGCGGGGTCGTAGCTCACGGGAATGTCGACCGTGCGCTGGCCAGCAGCGAAGCTCACCTGCGAGGGCACCGAGAAGATGCTGCCTGCGGTAATCGTTGACTGCAGGGGCACGGTGATGGCATCGGTAGAGTCGACGCGCGAGATGGCCACGGCAAAGCTGGTGGCATCGGGCGAGATCTCGACCTGCGAAGGCAACTCGTTACTAAAATACACCTGACTACCCGAAGCTGCCGGTGTGGCGTCGTACTCGTAGCTTTCTGTGCAAGAGCCCAGTGTGAGGGCCGTTATGCCGAGCAGCGCCAAGAATGCATATCTAAAAATCTTCTTCATAATCTGTTACTTCTTTTTTAGGGATTTGCATTATTCTTCTGTCCAGGGATCGTAAGCATCGGTGGGATCGGGGTTGTTCCAGCGATCGACAGCCGTGTTGTTGTTAGACTCTGTGCGCACGATGACCAGGTTCATCCAGGCAGGACGGCCATTGGTGTTCAGGCGGGTCAGGTCGAAGAAGGGAGTGCCGGGATAGCCACGGGTCACCGAGTAGTTCAGGCGCTTGATGTCGAAGAACGTCTGGCCCTCGCCCCACAGCTCGACGCGCTTCTGGAATACGATTTCCTCGACCACGTCGTTCGTGTCGGTCACCTTGCAGGTGTAGTTGGCATCGCGGTAGTTCTTCATAAAGTCCTCTACGAGCGCCTTGCCCTGGCCAGCGTTCTGGTGGGCGGCTGCCTCGGCCTCGATGAAGTACATTTCCTCAACGCGCATAATGGGATAGGCACTGGCGGCACCCTCGGCATAGTCCTCGATGTTGCCGTTGTTAGGACGGAACTTGATCGAGGCGTATGCAGGCATGGCCTCGCCCAGCTCTTCGTCGATGAAGATGTTCTGGCCCTCGAGAGCCGAACCGGCAGGAGCCACGAACTCCAGCTTGCGCCAGTCGTTGTCGCCTATGCGCTTGTACATGTTGGCGTCCATCACGCTGTAGAGCGTGGTCGAGAGGCCCGTGTAGCCGAAGGTGGTCTGGTTGCTGAGCCACGAGGTCCAGTTGATGATACCCGTATTGACGGTGTAGTCCTCGGTGGTCTGCTGCGAGGCCCACATAAAGTCGCTGGCGGTGTTGTAGCCGTTGATGGTGCTCAGGGCGCGCTCACGGGTGAGCGGCTTCACCTTCGAGGCATCGATGGCCTTGCGGGCATACTCCTGAGCCTTGGCGTAGTCCTCGACCCACATGTAGAGGCGGGCCTTCAGACCGTAGACGCAGGCCAGGTCGGGCAGCACGTTGCCGCGCGTGTCCTTCAGGTTCACGATGTACTCCTCGGCCTTGTTCAGGTCGTCCTCGATGAAGGTCTTCATATCCTCGCGGGTGGCGCGGGGGTTGTTGGCAGCGTCGGCCTGGTTCATCTCGGCCTTCACGATGGGCACGGTGAGGTTCAGCACGTCGTTACCGTCCTTGTTGATGCTCGAGGTCTTGTCGTTGGGCAGGAACTCGTACATACGGGCCAGGTCCAGGTAGAGCAGCGAGCGGAAGGCCAGACCGGCTCCCAGATAGCCCAGCTGCTGGTCGGTGGCCGTCTCGGCATTGACGCCGCCCACGGTGTTGTTGGCAGCCAGCACGAAGCCGTAGTAGTAGCGCCACAGGTACTGGGTCTTCAGGTAGCTGTCGCCCATATCCTTGTTCTGTGCCCATGCGCTGAAGTGGCCGGCATAGCGCGACTGGTTGAAGCCCAGGTCGCCCGTCATCAGGTCGCGAATGAACATGATGGCACCATAGCCGAAGGGGAAGTGGCTGCCGTCATCGATCCAGTCTTCATAGCTTGCGGCCTCGTTGAAGTAGGCCGGCATGGCCATCATCAGTGCCTCGGCAGCCGACGATGACTCGGCTATCTGGTCGGTGGTTGCAACAGTGGTAGGCTCAGTCTCGTCGATGCAGCTTGTCAGCGATGCCACGCTCAGGGCCACGAGGCCTGCGCCAAATATTGACTTATAAATCTTTTTCATAATCATCTGTTATCTAATTACTGTCTCTTCTAAGTTGCATTAACGATTTAGAACGTGAGTGTTACGCCACCCGAAATGGTGCGGATGGACGAATAGTAGGCATTGGTGGTGCTGCCGGTGATGCTCTGTCGGGGATCCATGCCCTGGCGCTTGCTCCAGGTCCACAGGTTGTCGCCCACGCAGTAGATGCGCAGCTTCTCGATGCCCACCTTGCGGGTAAGCGAGCGGGGCAGCGTGTAGCCGATGGTGACGTTCTGCAGCGTGAGGTACGAGGCGCTGGTGAGCCAGCGGTCGGAGCCCGAAGCCATATAGGTGTCGTTGTACTGCAGACGGGGCACGTCGGTGTTGGGGTTCTCGGCCGTCCAGGCATTCTCCAGGTCGGCGTGCATAGCGCGGCCCGATGCGAAGCCCATCAGCGAGGCATACGAACCGTCGTAGACCTGGCCGCCCAGCTGGTACTGGAAGTCGAGCGAGAGGTCGAAGCCCTTCCACGCCACGCTGGTGCCGAAGCCACCATAGACGTCGGGCAGTACGTCGCCGCACAGGTAGTAGTCGGCATCGCCATACTGGTCGGTAGCTTCCTTGCCAGTGATCTTGCGGCGCTTCTCGCCCGAGTAGTTGTCGGGATCGTCGATGACGTTCCAGTTCTTGTCATAGTAGACGGTGTGGGTCACCACGTTGCCGTCGTCATCCTTCACGGGGTTGCCGTTGGCATCGAGCGTGGGAGCCGTTTCGTAGGTGTTCTTCCAATAAGTGGCCTTACCCGTCTCGGGGTCAACGCCGGCGTAGCTCTTCGTATAATAGGTATAGCGCGACGAGCCTTCGCGGTAGAAGAACGAACCGCTGGAGTAGCCATAGCTCTCGATGTTGTCGTACCAGGTCTTCTTGCGGGCTTCGGCCAGCTCGGTTATCTCGTTGTGGTTCGTAGTCAGGTTGGCGTAGATGTTCCAGGTGAAGTCCTTCTGGCGAATCACATCGGCGTGCAAGTCGATCTCGACACCGTTGTTCTTCATATTACCCACGTTGTCGTAGTAGCCAGAGAAGCCGAACGACTCAGGCAGCGGAGCCCACGACAGCATATCCTTGGTGATGTGGTTGTAGTACTCGATACCACCCCAGATGCGGTTGTTGAACAGCGAGAAGTCGATACCCACGTTGAACTTGGCGTTCTTCTCCCACGAAATGTCGTGGTTGCCCAGTGCCGAGGGCACGAGCGACACCGAGTTGTTGGAGTTGTTGATGCTGTAGTACGTGATGTACTGGTAGTTACCAATCAGGTCGTTGCCGTTCTCGCCGTAGGAGGCCTTCAGCTTCAGCTCGTTGATCCACTTCACGTCGCTCAGGAACTTCTCCTTGTTGATGAGCCAGCCGCCGCCCACGCTCCAGAACGTGCCCCAGCGGTTGTCCTTGGCAAAGCGCGAAGAAGCCTCGCGCATGATGCTGCCCTGCAGGAAGTAGCGCTCGTCGTAGTTGTAGTGGGCACGGCCCAGCCACGACTCGGTGTTGTAGTCGGTCATGTACGACGAACCGCTACCGGGAATCACGGCACCTGCCAGCTCCTTGTTGAATACCGAGAACTGATTGGTCATATAGTAATCGAGCTCGTATTCGCGGGTGCGGTAGTACTCGTGGGCGGCCATGGCCTCAATGTTGTGCTGGCCGAACGAGTGGCGCCAGTTCAGTCGCTGCTGGTAGTTGTACGACCAGTCGCGCAGGTTCTCCTTCACCACCTGTCCCTTCGACGAGGCATACTGGCCGAAGAACGGGTTGGTGGTGTTGGTATAGCGGTACTCGTGCAGGTACACGTTGTTGATCGTGGTGAAGGTGAAGCCCCAGGGCAGCCTGATCTCAGCCTCGCCCGTGCCGTTGAAGGTGTTGCCCTCGCGCTGGCGGGTATCCAGCTGGTTCGACGACAGGGGGTTGGCCTGGTTCAGGTAGCCGCGCACCAAACCGTTGATCGAGCCGTCACCGTAGTCGTAGTTGTTGATGCGGGCATTCTCGTCGTAGCGGATGCTGCCGTCGGCATTGCGTATGTAGACGGGGTAGATAGGAGCCAGCGAGGTCAGTGCGAAGGCGTTGCCGCTGGAGCCTGCCGAGCCGTCGTCGCCCAGGTAGTTGCGCTCGTAGTGGCCGTAGCTCATATTACCCGTCAGCTTCAGCCAGGGCTTAATCTGGTAGCTGGCCTTCAGTCGCGAGGTCAGGCGCTTGTAGTCAGAAGCCTCAGTGATACCGTCGTTGCTCAGGTAGTTCACCGAGCCGTAGAACGTCGACTTGTCGGTCGATGCCGTGGCCGAGAGCGTGTACTCCTGGCGCATGGCCGTCTTGTAGGTAGCATCCACCCAGTCATCGGGCGTAATCAGGAAGTCCTCGCCTTTATAGGTAAAGGTGCGGCCCAGCGTGGCGTTGGGGTTCAGCTTGCCGTTCAGGCCAATGAGGGCCTGGCCCTCGGGCAGGGTGTAGACGTTGTAGCCCAGGTCGGTCGTAGTGCCGGTGTCAAACATGGCGGTGTTGGCCCACTGCCAGGCCTGCTCAGCTGTGTAGCCCAGAGCGTTCAGGGCGTAGTTGTTCAGACCGCGATAGTAGGTCTCGTAGTAGGCAGCGGGATCGTCTATCTTCTTATACTCGGGCGTGGCCTTCGAGTTCACGCCCCACTTGGCGTCGAGCGACACCACGGCGTTCTGGCCCTGCTTGCCGCTCTTGGTCGTAATCAGGATCACGCCGTTACCACCACGGGCACCATACAGGGCCGTCGAGGCGGCGTCCTTCAGCACGGTCATCGACTCCACGTCGTTGGGGTTGATGTCGTTCAGCGAGCCGTCGTAGGGCGAGCCGTCGAGCACGATCAGCGGGTCGCTGTCGGCATTGATCGAGTTCACGCCACGGATGCGGATGGTAGGAGCGGCACCGGGCTGGCCCGTGGCCGTGTTGATCTGCACGCCGGCGGCCTTACCCTTCAGGGCGTCCACGGCGTTAGTCACCTGCACCTTGCCAATTTCCTCGGCACCCAGCACGGCAGCCGAGCCGGTGAAGGCGCTCTTCTTCTGCGTACCGTAGGCCACGACGATCACCTCGTCGAGGGCGGCCTGGTCACTGGTCAGCACGATGCGCATATTGGGCCTTGCGCTCACCTCGAGCGGCTCCATGCCCACGTAGCTGATGCGCAGCGTGTTCTTGCCCTGCGGGCAGGTCAGCGAGAACTGGCCCTGCGCATTGGTCACCGTGCCAACCTGAGTGCCCACCACCAGCACCGAAGCGCCAATGACGGGCTGCCCATCGTCTTGCGACACCACGGTGCCGCTGACCTTAGTCTGGGAAAACACCCCCCCCACCAGTAGGAAGAGGCTCACCAAAAGCATTGTTAGTCTTTTTTTCATAAAAATTCTCTCTCGTTTTGTTATTATTATATAATGTGTATATTGTCTGCCGCTGCTGCCCGGCGCGCGTGCCGGGGGCGTTTTGCTGCCATTTTGCAAACTTTTTGTCGCTTTTTGGCTATGGGTTGTAAGCCAATCGGCCTTTTTCGTTTCAAATTGCAAAGATAGACAATAGTTTTGTAAAAAGCAAATAAAATTAAGAAAAAGTTACATTTCGCCCCTCTTTTTTTGCAATCGTCAAGGTTTTATAGCTAAAAAAGTGTTACAACGGGGCCTCCGTTGTGGCATAACGGAGCCTCGGTTGCTGTGTAACGGAGCCTCCGTTGCAAACGAATGGAGGCCCCGTTGTCAGCTAACGGAGCCTCCATTGTGAGAGAGCTGTTTCTATGGGTGTTTCGGACTATTCGTCGTCGTCCCAACCGCCACGGCGGCCACGCGATTCCATCTCGGCGCCTTTGCTAAATGTCTGAGCATTATTGGTGTTCTCGTCGAACGAACCTGCCAGAATGTTTTCCGTATGGAGCTTGATGGTCTGGCATACGGGGGTTGCATATTGTCTTTTCATATCTTTTTCTCCTTATATAATATAATAATGTGTGGGTTGCTTATTTCACGAAATATTTCCTACCATCGATAATGTAGAGACCCTTGCGGGTGGGGGCGCTGACCCGCTGACCGCTGAGGTTGTACATGCCAGTGGCCTTGCCACGGGCAGCGGCCTGGGTGCTCAGCTCGGTAATGCCCAAGGTGCTTTCCTCGTCGAACGAGGCCACGAGGCGGGCGCTGGTCAGCGGCTTGTCGCTGACGATGTAGGCGCGGAAGGGGCTTATGAAGGCTCCCTCGGTACTCACCTTTGAGAAGGCGCCTGTGGTGCTGTAGCCGTAGTAGGTGGTACCGTCAGCTACAGATTTCAGTTCCTGGCGCGTCATCGTGCCCGTGAAGGTGAGGTCATCGGTGGTTACGCTAATCAGCTTAGTGGGGTGCACGGTCTTATTGGTCAGTCCTTCGAAGGGCTGTGCCTTCGCGGCAACGAACACGTAGGGCGTGTAGGCCTGCGGGGCTTTCTCTATGGCGAAGTGTATGTTGCCCGTCTCGGCGTTGTAGCTGCCAATGCGGTAGTAGGTGCCTGTTGTGGCAGCCTCGCCCTCGGTGAGCGAGAAGGGCAGGCAGATGGTGCTCTTCTGGCCTGGGGTGAAGGTGCGGCTGTAAGAGGCGTTGCTGGCTGTGAAAGCCTCGCCCGTGTTGCCAAAGTCGTAGGCGCCATCGGTCAGCACCAGACTGCGGCATACCCCGTTGGCAATCACGTTGTAGCTCAACTTGGCGGCATCCTGATCGCTGTTGGCCAGAATCAGGGCGTTGGGGTTGGCACCACGCTCAAAGAAGCTGAAACCCGTCTGCTGGGTGGCATCGTAGTAGGTATGGGTCGTGGCGGCAGTGGCCTTGGTGGCTTTGTTCGTTGTCACGCTCAGGGCGCCCAGCTGCCACTCTGCAGCGGTGGCGCTGACGGTTACTTCTACTTTCTTGGCCTCGCCGAGTGTGAAGCTCACTTCGGCCTTCTGCCAGCCGTTGTTGGTGCCCTTCTTGAACCGCTCTACGGTGCCGTTGGTGGCCACGGTCGATTCGGCTCCGTCTGTCATGCCGGTCAGTGCGGCATTGTCGGTCTGGCTTTCGGAACTCAGTGTGGCCGTGGCGCCAGTCGTACCGCGCACAATGGCCTGCACGGTGTAGGTGCCTGGCTGCAGGTTGAGGGTCTTGGTGAAGGTGTTATTGCTGGTCATTCCGGCCACCTTCTCCTGCTTGCCGTTCCAGTTGGTGGCGGTCACGGCGTTCTCCGCCACAACGCTGGTCTCCTCGCTGGGGGC
>JAFVEE010000167.1 GCA_017478085.1 Prevotella sp.
CACCGCCACCAGTCCTCGGTCCAGCTGGTCGGTGAATCGTTGGGCCATAGCCCAGTGTGTGCTGGCCATGAGGATGACCAGGAAGGTTAGTAGCTTTTTCGTCATGATGAATAGTTTTGGTTCGTAACAGTATATATTTGGTGCAAAGTTACGCAGAAAAATTGGATTGGCCAATTTTTGGGCGCGGAAAAAGTGCGTGAACGCACACAACCAGGGGAGCGCTCCGTTGTTGCGCTACGGAGGCTCGGCTGAAGCACAACGGAGGGTCGGTTGAAGCGCAACGGAGGCCCCGTTGAAGCACAACGGAGGGCCGGTTGTCGCCGGGCGGGTGCGAAAATGTGGGCGGAATGTGTGGCGGTTACAGATTTTTTCGTACCTTTGCACGCATAAAAACTAATGCTTATGAAACGATTTCTCGTGGCGATATGGATGTGCCTTGCACTGGCCGGTGGCCTGCGGGCACAGGTGGACTACCGGCAGCGACAGCTGAACGTGGACGACGGGCTGCCCTCGAACTCGGTGCGTGCCATCGTGCAAGACCAGCGGGGCTTTGTGTGGATGGGTACCGACGAGGGCCTGTGCCGCTACAACGGCATCGTGCTGCAGGCCTATCCCCTGCCCGGCAGCGGCAGCAACCAGTATGTAGAGGCCCTGCTGCCCGTGGGGGCCGACAGTCTGCTGGTGGGCACGCAGCGCGGTGTCTACGTGTTCAGCTACATTACCGAGCGCTTCCAGCTGCTGTCGCTTGAGCTGAAGGGGGCCGTGACCAGCATGGCCCGCGACCGCGACGGCCGCGTGTGGGTGGCCACCGATGGCGGCGGCGTGGTGGCGTGCCAGGCCGATGGCGAGCCGCAGCACCGCTACGACCTGCAGGCCCTGGGCGGCAAGGCGGGCTGCGTGAGCGTAGATGCCGACAACCAGGTGTGGGTGCTCTCGCACGAGGCGTCGCCCAGCGTGTGGCGGCTGAACAAGGGCCGCAACGTGTTCGAGCCCGTGAAGCTGCAGGCCGGTGCCGACCTGGGCGATGCCGACCTGGGCGCTGCCAGCATGCTGCAGACGGGCGACGGGCAGCGCTGGATAGGCACCTGGGAACGCGGCCTGTGGCTGCTGACCGGCGACGGGCGCTTGCTGCCCATGCCCGAGACGCAGAACGGGCAGTGCCTGCACATACACTCGCTCGTGGCCTACTCCGACCATCAGCTGCTCGCAGGGGCCGACGACGGCCTCTGGCTCTTCGACACCCGCGAGCGTTCGTTCAGTCTTTTCCTGCCCCAGCACTTTGTCTATGCTGCCATGACCGACCGCGAGGGCGGCGTGTGGGCTGGCACCCACTATGGTGGCATAGTGTATGTGTCGCCCATTGCGCGGCGGTTCGATGCCGTGGCGGGTGGTGTGACCCCCTGTTTCTGCGAGGATGCCGCCGGCCGCGTGTGGGTGGCCAGCGAGGTAGAAGGGGTGAAGTGCCTGGCCTATGGGTCCAATAAGACCAATAGGCCCTATGAGCCCTATGGGGCCTATGGGCCCAATAAGCCCTATTCCCCCGACCTGGCCCGCCTGAGCGTGCACGCCCTTTGCGCCGATGGCGACGACCTGTGGATGGGCACCTACGCCGAAGGCGTGGTAGTGCTGCAGACCACCACAGGACGGCTGCGCCGCTACGAGGCCGATGCCACCGACGACCACAGCCTGCCCGACCCCAACGTGGGGGCCTTGCTGCGCGACCGCAAGGGGCGCCTGTGGGTGGCCACGCAGAGCGGCCTGTGCTGCTTCGACCGCGCCGCCAACCGCTTCGACCGCCTTATGAAGACCGATGCCGCCCCCATCGACATCGACGAGGACGGCAACGGGCGCCTGTGGGTGGCCACCCAGGGCGCAGGCCTGTATCGCTACGACCCCGACGGCCGCACCACCTGCTATCGCTTTTCTGCCGACGACGCCACGACGCTGAGCGACGATGTGGTGAACTGCTCGCTGGTCGATGCCGCCGGCACGCTGTGGGTGGGCACCCAGGGAGGCCTGTGCCGCTACGATGCCGGGGCCGACTGCTTCCGCCGCGTTCACCTGAACGTGCCCAAGCAGGCCGTGGCCTCGATAGCCGAGGACCAGGGCGTGCTGTGGCTGTCGGGCGACTGCGGCGTGCTGCGCTACGAGGCTGGCAAGGACGTGGTGCAGCGCTTCACCCGCCACGACGGTCTGGTGAGCGAGCAGTTCCTGCCCAACGCCTGCCTGAAGGCCAGCGACGGTCGCGTGTACCTGGGCACTATCAGGGGCTACAACTCGTTCCTGCCCTATAAGATCCAGGTGAACAAGCTGCTGCCCCCGGTCTATATCACCCAGGCCCAGGTCTACAACTACCCCGTAGAGGTGGGCTCGTGGCGACTGCCCGTGGCCCTGCAGTATGTTGACAAGCTCGACCTGTGGCAGAACGACCAGATGCTCAGCCTGTCGTTTGCGTCGCTGAGCTACTGTTCGCCCGAGAAGAACATATACGCCTACCGCCTGGAGGGCTTCGACAAGGAGTGGCACTACGTGGGCCACGACCACCGGGCCACCTATACCAACCTGCCCGTGGGCACCTACACCTTCGTGGTGCGGGCCACCAACAACGACGGCGTGTGGAGCAACAGCCAGGCCCGCCTGGTGGTGGTGGTGCACCCGCCGGTGTGGTGGAGCCTGCCGGCCAAGATAGCCTACGGCGTGCTGGCCGTGCTGCTGGTGTGGCTGGTGCTGTGGTTCGTGCTGGGCCGTGCCGAGCGCCGCCACAAGAAGGAGATGGCCCAGCTGAGCGAGGCCAAGGAAGAGGAGGTGCGCAACGCCCGCATGGAGTTCTTCACCACCATTGCCCACGAGATCCGCACCCCCGTGTCGCTCATCATAGGGCCGCTGGAGCAGCTGAAGAAGCGCGAAGCGGCAAGCACCGAGCTGGACACCATAGACCGCAACGCCCACCGGCTGCTGGAGCTGGTGAACCAGCTGCTGGACTTCCGCAAGGTGGAGCAGGGGCAGATGGAGGTAGACTTTGCCGTGCAGAACGTGAGGAGCGTGCTGCAGGAGGTGGCCAGCAACTTCGCCCCCGTGCTGCAGCAGAAGGGCAAGCGCTTCAGCGTGACCCTGCCCGACGAGCACTTCACGGCGGTGATAGACCGCGAGGCCATCGTGAAGCTGGTGAGCAACCTGCTGTCGAACGCCCTGAAATACACCCGCGACAGCGTGGAGCTGAACTGTCAGGCCGAGCCCCAGGGCAAGTACTTCTACATTGAGGTGACCGACAATGGCCGGGGCATCAGCGAGGAGGATCAGCGCCACGTGTTCGAGCCTTTCTTCCAGACCCGTGGCAGCAAGCCCGGCACGGGCATTGGCCTGAACATTGTGAAGCGCACCGCCGAGGCCCACCACGGCGAGGTGTCGGTGCTGTCGCAGCCCGGCCAGGGCACCACCTTCCGCGTGGTGCTGCCCACCTCGCAGGAGGTAGCGGCACAGCCCCATGAGGGCAATAGGCCCTATGAGCCCAATGAGCCCCATAAGACCAATAGGTCCTATGAGCCCAATGAGCCCCATGAGGCCCCCGCCGCCACCATCCTCCTGGTCGACGACAACGAGGAGATGCTCACCTTCCTGGCCACCACCTTCATGGACAGCTACGAGGTGCTGGTGGCCCGCGACGGCACCGAGGCCCTGCGGCTGCTGGAGGAGTCGCTCGTGGCCCGCGACGGCACGCCCACATCGACCATCGACGTGGTGGTGAGCGACTGGATGATGCAGCAGATGGACGGCCCCGAGCTGTGCAGCCGCATGCGCCAGAACCAGGCCACGCGCCATATTCCCTTCATCCTGCTCACGGCCAAGACCGACAGCCAGTCGAAGGTGCAGGCCATGGAGGCCGGTGTCGATGCCTTCATCGAGAAGCCCTTCCCCGTGAAGTATCTGGAGGCCTGCGTGCGCAACCTGCTGCGGCGCTTCAAAAGTACGCAGAGCGTCGCTTTATAAAACAAAGTAAAACATAGAAAACAAGGAAAAACAGATGGTTTTATCTGGTTTTTCCTTGTTTTTCGTGGTTTTATAAAGCGACGCTCTGCGTATAGTGTTCACCCAAAAAAAACTTAAAATGCGGGCAGTTATGATATATTTTATTTAATAAAGCGACAGAAATGGCCGCTTTTTGCGGAATTGTGCGTAAATTTGCAGCCAAAAAACAAAATTCTTGTAAAGGATGAAGAGAATCTTTCAGGTGCTCTGCCTGCTCTTGATGGCCAACGGGGTGCTCACCTCGTGCCTTGAAAGCAAAGAAACCGAAGTCGTGCTGAGCGACGAGGCAGCCATCACGGGCTTCACACTGGGCACCCTCAACAGATACCAGTACGTAGCCTCGAAGACCACGGGCCTGAAGGACTCGCTGGTCAAGAGCACGTTCACCGGATCGGTCTACAAGATGACCATCGACCAGATAGGCAACCGCATCTTCAACCACGACACGCTGCCCTACGGCACCGACCTGGCCCACGTGCTATGCACCGTGACCACCACCAGCAGTTCGGGCGTGGCCCTGCTGAACCCGGCCGACTCGCTCTTCTACTGGCACCAGAGCACCGACTCGGTAGACTTCAGCACGCCCCGCACTATGCGCGTGTTTGCTACCGACGGCACCTATGCACACGACTACAGCGTAGAGCTGATCTGCGCCGACGACCAGACCACCATCACTGGATGGGAGCTGGCTGCCGACACCACGCTGCTGGCCCAGATGCAGGGCATGAGGGTGCTGAGCCTGAACGACCGACTGGTGGCGTTCGGACAGATAGACGGCTACACCCACGCCGTGGCCTCGGCCGACGGCCAGCAGTGGCAGCTGCTGGGCTCAAATATCAACACGGTCTTCGAGGCCGATGCCTGGCAGGACGTGGTGCTGAAGGACAGTTTCGCCTATATGCTGAACAACACAATGCTCTTTCGCACTACGGACGGCGAGCAGTGGGAGCAGGTGGCCGCGCCCAACAGCGAGCTGCGCCACTTAGTGGCCGCTGGCACCAAGGAGCTCTTCGCACTGGGCACCGACGGGCGGCTGAAGGCCTCGACCGACGATGGCCTGACCTGGACCGACGAACTGCTGGACGACGACGCCTCGCTGCTGCCCACGCAGGGCATAGCCAGCACGTGCTTCGCCTACACGCCGAGCGACTCTACCGACTATGTGCTCCTCGTGGGCAACAACGGCACCGAGAGCTGCGTGTGGCATAAGATCAGCCAGTATGGCGGGCTGTACCCGGGCCGCGGCCAGTGGGTGCGCACGGTGTCGACGCAGAACGCCTATCCGCTGCCCGTGCAGCAGCAGTTGTCGCTGGTGAGCCACAACGGCCTGGTGCTGGCAGCAGGCTCTACGATACCTACGGTCTACCAGACGCGCGACCAGGGCATCACCTGGAAGCCGTCGGGCGCCTACCGCTTGCCCGCCGAGGCAGCTGGCGACCGGATGGCCATGACTGCTGACGGCACTGGCTGCCTGTGGGTTGTGACCACCGCCGGGCAGGTGTGGCGGCTGAAGAATTAGCAGCGCAGACGATTTGCGCGCGCGTATAATATAAAATAGGTGTAGCAGAATGAAGCAGCTATGGGTGGTCATCGTGGCTTGGGTGCTGGCAGCAGCCACCGCCGGTGCGCAGGAGCTTCCTGAGTACAGGCTGGAGATTGGTGCCGGAGCCGGACTGGCCAACTACCTGGGCGACCTGAACGGCAACCTGCTGCGACAGATGCAGCCACTGGGCGAGGCCATCGTGAAGTACAAGCCCAACCCCCGCATGGCCTGGGCACTGAACGTGGGCTACACGCAGCTGAAGGGCTCGTCGAAGAACGCCGAGACGTGGTATCCGGAGCTTACCGAAAACCCCGTGGAGTTCAAGAGCAACGTGGTCGACGTGGGCGTGCGCTTCGAGTATAACTTCTGGGCCTTCGGCACGGGGCGCGAGTACTATGGCGCCCAGCCGCTCACGCCCTTTATGGCCATCGGCCTGGGCCTGACGTTTGCCAACGCAGGCCAGTCGGCTGCCGGACTGCAGATGCCGCTGGGCTTCGGCGTGAAGTACAAGCTGGCCGACCGCGTGAACCTGACCCTGGAGTGGACGATGCACATCACCAGCTGCGACAAGATCGACGGGGTGGAAGACCCCTACGGCATCAAGAGCAGCGGCCTGTTCAAGAACACCGACTGCTATGGCGTGGTGGGCGTCACGCTCACCTACGACTTATGGGAGAAATGCAAAACGTGTAACAATGATAGAGACTAACATACCGCAGCACATTGCCATCATTATGGACGGCAACGGGCGATGGGCCACAGAGCGCGGACAAGAGCGCACCGTGGGCCATAAGGCCGGCGTCGACACCGTGCGCCGCATCACCGCAGAGTGTGTCAGACTGGGCGTGAAGTACCTTACGCTCTACACCTTCTCGACCGAGAACTGGAACCGCCCTGCCGACGAGGTGTCGGCCCTGATGGGGCTGGTGCTCTCGTCGCTCGAGGACGAGATATTCATGAAGAACAACGTGCGCTTCCGCGTCATAGGCGACCTGAAGCGCCTGCCCGACGAGGTGCAGCAGAAACTGCACGAGACAGAGGAGCATACGGCCAGGAACGACGCCATGACCATGGTGGTGGCCTTGAGCTACTCGAGCCGCTGGGAGATTACCAATGCCGTGCGCCAGATCGTGCAGGAAGGCATACGGGCCGAAGACATCACCGAGCAGACCATCAGTCAGCACCTGACCACCGCGTTCATGCCCGACCCCGACCTGCTCATACGCACCGGCGGCGAGCTGCGCATCTCGAACTACCTGCTCTGGCAGATAGCCTACTCAGAGCTGTACTTCTGCGACACCTACTGGCCCGACTTCGACGAGCAGTGCCTGCACCAGGCCATCGAGAGCTACCAGCGCCGCCAGCGCCGCTTCGGCAAGACCGAGGAGCAGGTGGAGGGCGAGAGACCCACCCCCATCCCCTCCCTGTGAGAGAGGGGAGTAGATAGATTCTTCAAGCGAATGTATAAGCAAGAACAATATAAGAATATGAATATCAACGAAGGAATAACAGCAAGACTGACCACTCTCCTCCCTCACAGGGAGGGGCCGGGGGAGGGTCTGTTTGGCTGGGGATGGGTCTGCTTGTTAGTCTTTTCCTTTTTCCTTACCAGCCACGCCGTGGCGCAAAGCTTCATCAGGAACCCAGAGATTTCGTATGCCGGAACGCCGCGCCACTGCGAGATTGGCGGCATCAACGTTGAGGGCATCGAGGGCTACGAGGACTTCGTCATCGTGGGCCTGTCGGGCCTGAGCGTGGGCCAGAGCGTCGACGTGCCGGGCAACGAGATCACCGAGGCCGTGAAGCGCTACTGGAAGCACGGCCTCTTCTCGAGGGTGAAGATCACCGCCGACAGCATCGTCGACTCGAAGGTGTTCCTTACCATCCACCTGGCCCTGCGTCCCAAGATCACCGACATTGTGTATAGCGGCGTGAAGAAGAGCGAGCGCGAGGACCTGGAGGCCAAGCTGGGCATGGCCAAGGGCATGAGCCTGACCAAGAACCTGATAGACCGCGCCCAGATACTGGCCAAGAAGTACTTCGACGACAAGGGCTTCAAGAATGCCGAGATCAACATCACCCAGCGCGACGACGTGTCGGGCAAGAACCAGGTGGTGCTCGACGTGAACATCGACAAGAAGTCGAAGATGAAGGTGCGCCAGATCGTGCTCGACGGCAACCAGCAGCTCACCGACTCGAAGATCAAGGGCGGCCTCTTCAGCAACGGCGCCCTGGGCAAGATTCACGAGGCAGGCAAGTTCAGCAACTGGTACAAGGCCAAGAAGTTCACCCCCGAACGCTACGACGAGGCCAAGAAAAAGCTCATCGATAAGTACAACGAGCTGGGCTTCCGCGATGCCGCCATCGAAGACGACTCGGTGTGGACGGTCGACGACAAGCACGTGAACGTGTACCTGAAGATCGACGAGGGCGACCGCTACTACCTGCGCAACATCAACTGGGTGGGCAACACCATCGTGACCACCGACGGACTGAACGCCACGCTGGGCATGAAGACGGGCGACGTCTACAACCAGCACCTGCTGAACAAGCGTCTGCTGGAAGACGACGATGCCGTGCACAACTATTATTATAACAACGGCTACGTGTTCTCGCAGGTAGAACCGGCCGAGGTGAACATCGTGGGCGACTCCATCGACTTGGAGGTGCGCATCACCGAGGGTCCGCAGGCCCACTTGGGCAATGTGCGCATCTTCGGCAACGACCGCCTGTACGAGGAGGTGGTGCGCCGCGAACTGCGCACCAAGCCCGGCGACCTCTTCTCGAAGGACGCACTGATGCGCTCGGCACGCGACATCGCCTCGATGGGCTACTTCGACCCCGAGAGCGTGAACCCCGACGTGAAGCCCGACTACGAGAACGGCTCCGTTGACATCAACTGGAACCTGGAGCAGAAGTCGAACGACCAGCTGGAGCTGTCGCTGGGCTGGGGCCAGACCGGCATCATAGGCCGCGTGGGCATCAAGTTCAACAACTTCTCCATGCGCAACCTCCTGGGCAAGAACAAGCTGCACCGCGGCTTCCTGCCTGCAGGCGACGGCGAGCAGATAGGCCTGAACTTCCAGACCAACGGTCGCTACTACTCGTCGCTCTCGGGCAGCTACAGCACGGGGTGGTTCGGCGGAAAGAGGCCCAACTCGTTCAGCTTCTCGGCCTACTACTCCAAGCAGAGCGACGTGTCGAGCACCTATTATAACAACGCGTGGATGAACTCGCTCTATGGCTACTACGGCGGCTACGGCAGCTACAACAATGCCTACTACAACAACTACGAGAGCTACTACGACGACGATAAGTACGTGAAGCTGCTGGGCATCTCGCTGGGCTGGGGCAAGCGTCTGCGCTGGCCCGACGACTACTTCCAGCTGTCGGCCACGCTCAGCTATCAGCGCTACATGCTGAAGGACTGGCGCTACTTCCTCATCTCAAATGGTAACTGCAACAACCTGAACCTGGGCCTGGCACTGACCCGCACGTCGACCGACAACCCGCTGTTCCCGCGTCACGGATCGGAGTTCTCGCTCTCGCTCACCGCCACGCCACCTTGGTCGCTCTTCGACGGCAAGGACTATGCCAGCATGGCCACCGCTGCCACCTACAACAGCAATCGCGACCAGTACGACGAGGAGCAGCGCGAGAAGTACCGCTGGATTGAGTACCACAAGTGGAAGTTCAAGAGCCGCACCTACACCGCACTGACCAACGGCCAGAAGTGCTTCGTGCTGATGACCCGTGTGGAGCTGGGCATACTGGGCCACTACAACGCCGACAAGAAGTCGCCCTTCGAGACCTTCTATATGGGTGGCGACGGCATGAGCGGCTACTCTACCAGCTATGCCGAGGAGACCATCGGCCTGCGCGGTTACGAGAACGGTTCGCTCACGCCCTACGGCAACAACGGCTACGCCTACGACCGCTTCACGATGGAGGTGCGCTATCCCTTCATGCTGGGCAACACCACCATCTATGGCCTGGGCTTCGCCGAGGCGGGCAATGCCTGGAACGACATCAAGAAGATGAACCCCTTCCAGATGAAGCGGTCGGCAGGCTTCGGCGTGCGCATCTTCCTGCCTATGGTGGGTCTGATGGGTATCGACTGGGCCTACGGCTTCGACAAGGTATATCAGGGCACGGCCCAGGAGCAGCGCGGTGGCAGCAACTTCCACTTCGTGCTGGGACAGGAGTTCTAAAATAATGTGTAATGAATAATGAGTAATTAGTAATTATGGTTAGAAGAATTATCATCTGCGCCATTTGCGCAATCTGCAGTCTGACAGCAAGCGCACAGAAGTTCGCACTGGTCGATATGGACTATATCTTCAAGAACATTCCGGCCTACGAGCGGGCCAACGAGCAGCTGTCGCAGGTGTCGAAGAAATGGCAGGCCGAGGTCGACGCCTTGACCACCGAGGCCCAGACCATGTACAAGAACTACCAGAACGAGGTGGTGTTCCTCTCGAAGGAGCAGAAGAAGGCCAAGCAAGACGCCATTATGGAGAAGGAGAAGCAGGCCAGTGACCTGAAGCGCAAGTACTTCGGCCCCGAAGGCGAGCTGTTCAAGAAGCGCACCTCGCTCATGACCCCCATACAGGAAGAGGTCTACAATGCCGTGAAGGACATTGCCGACCTGCGTGGCTATCAGCTGGTGCTCGACCGTGCCAGCGACACGGGCATCATCTTCGGCAGCCCCAAGATCGATATCAGCAACGAGGTGCTGCAGAAGCTTGGCTACGCTAACTAGGAAAACTAGGAACTCCTAGGCTATCCTAGGAACCCCTAGGAAAGCCTAGGATTGCCTAGGACTGCCTAGGAAACCCTAGGCTCTCCTAAGCCCTCCTACCCCCCTCCCCCAAAAAACCAAAACCCAAATAAAGAAAAATGAAAAAATTAATTCTTTGCGCCATCTGCGCAATCTGCGGTCTCACCGCACAGGCACAGGCCAAGTTCGGCCACGTGAACACTCAGGAAATCATTCAGGCCATGCCCGAATTTACCACCGCCCGCAACGAGATTGAGGCCCTGACCCAGCAGTACGAGGCCGACCTGAAGTCGATGCAGGACGAGCTGCAGAAGAAGGGCGACGCCTTCGAGAAGGAGCAGGCCACCCTGCCCGACAACATCAAGCAGCGCCGTCAGCAGGAGCTGCAGGACATGTACCAGAAGATTCAGCAGAGCTTCCAGGACAACCAGCAGGCCCTGCAGAAGGCTCAGCAGGAGAAGATGCAGGCCATCACCACCAAGGTGCTCGATGCCATCAAGGCCATCGGCCAGGAGGGCGGCTACGTCTACATTATGGAGATGGGCGCCGGCATCCCCTACATCTCGACCACTCTCTCTTCCGACGTCACCGCCCAGGTGAAAGCAAAGCTCGGTCTGAAGTAAAACTGCAATGAAGAAACTGCTACTTATATGCTCGCTTGTGCTGTCGCTCCCGGCCTTAGCCCAGAGCGACAGCATTCCTAAGACCGGGGGCGCCACTACAGCCGACACGGTGTCGCAGCCCGTGGTGCGCTTTGGCTACCTGAGCTACGACTCGGTGCTGAAGGCAATGCCGCAGTATGCCATCGTGCAGAAGCAGATGGCCGACCTGCGCGAGGCCTATCAGCAGGAGCTTTCCCGCGTAGAGGAAGAGTTCAACCAGAAGTATGAGGCCTTCCTCGAGGGGCAGCGCGACTTCCCCCGCACCATCCTGCTGAAGCGGCAGACCGAGCTGCAACAGCTCATGCAGCACAACATAGACTTCAAGGCCCAGAGCCTGCGCGACCTGCGCCAGGCCGAGGAGGAGGCCATGAAGCCCCTGCGCCTGCAGCTGAACGGCGTGCTGGCCACCCTGGCCCGCGAGCGCGGCCTGGCCCTCATCATCAATACCGACGGCAATGCCTGCCCTTTCATCGACCCCACAATGGGCCAGGACATACAGGAGGAAGTCATCCACCTTCTTCTTCAAAACGCAAAATAAGCAGCTATGGTTAGTCCTATTGGCATCTTCGACAGTGGCTACGGGGGCCTGACCATCCTGCACGGCATACGCCAGTTGCTGCCGGAATACGACTATCTTTATCTGGGCGACAACGCCCGCGCACCGTATGGACCACGCTCGTTCGACGTGGTCTACGAGTTCACGCGCCAGGCCGTCCATTATCTCTTCGAGCGGGGCTGCCAGCTGGTGGTGCTGGGTTGCAACACGGCCTCGGCCAAGGCCCTGCGCACCATTCAGCAGAACGACCTGCCCCAGTGGGGTGGCGACCGCCGCGTGCTGGGCATCATACGGCCCACGGCCGAGGTCATCGGCACGCTCACCCAGACGCGCCACGTGGGCATCTTCGCTACCGAGGGCACCATCAAGAGCCAGAGCTACGACCTGGAGATCCGGAAGCTGTGGCCCGACATCGTGGTGAGCGGCGTGGCCTGCCCGTTCTGGGTGCCGCTGGTGGAGTATCACGAGGCCGACTCGCCCGGTGCCGACTATTTTGTAAAGAAGCGCATTGACCAGCTGTTGCGGCTCGACCCCGAGATCGACACCGTGATTCTGGGTTGCACCCACTATCCGCTGCTCATGCCCAAGCTCCTGAAGTACATGCCCCGTGGCATTCGCATCGTGCCGCAGGGCGAGTATGTGGCCTCGTCGCTTCAGGACTATCTGCGCCGCCACCCCGATATGCAGCAGCGCATCAGCTGTGGCGGCACGGCCCACTACCTGACCACCGAGAACCCCGACACCTTCCGCGAGCAGGCCCAGTTGTTCCTGCACGAGCCGGTGGAGGTAGAGAATATCGCGCTGGGGTAACGGCTTAGCTGAGCAACCTACGGGAGAAGTAGCGCACGGGGTACCACGTGGCCAGGAAGCCCACGAGCATCACCGTGACGAAGACGAGCACCACGTCCCAGGGGTGCACGCTCACGGGATAGGCATCGATGATGAACGCCCCCGCGCTGCTGCCCAGGCGAATGACGCCGAACAGCTGCTGCACCAGGCACAGCACCAGGCCCACCACGATGCCCACCACGGCCCCGATGGCCGAGATGAGGCGCCCCTCGAAGAGGAAGATCTGGGTGATCTGGCGGTCGGTGGCACCCAGGTTGCGCAGCGTCACCACATCGTCGCGCTTGTCGATGATGAGCATCGACAGCGACCCGATGATGTTGAAGCAGGCCACCATCAGAATAAAAGTAAGGAAAATATAGGCTATGAGCTTCTCAATCTTCATAATGCGGAACGTGTCGTCCTGCTGCTCATAGCGGTCTTTCACGTAGTAGCGGTCGCCCGCCAGGCGCTTCATCTCGCTCTTCACCGCGTCGAAGTCGCTGCCCGGCTTCAGCCGCAGCTCCAGTGAGGAGAGCATGCCCTGCTGGTCGAAGATGCGACGGGCAAAGCCGATGGACGTCAGGATGTAGTTGCGGTCGTACTTGGCCTGCAGCACCGAGAAGATGACGCCCGGCGAATAGAGCTCGTCCTCCACGAAGCCGTCGGCCGGGTTGGTCACGTCCACCTGCCCCTCGCGCCGTGGGGCGTAGATGCGCAGCGGCTCCTCGTAGCGGTAGCCCGTGCCCAGCACCTCGGCCAGACGAATGCCCGGAATGCCGTAGTGCAGGTCGGCAGCGTGCAGCTCGAAGGTGCCCTCGCCCTGCAGAATCTCGCGGATATGCGTCAGCTGGTCGAAATTGTCATCCACGCCCTTGATGGTCACCATAGCCTGCCGGCCCCGGTAGGTGGCCAGCGCCATATCCTCTACACACTCCGTGGCCACGTCCACCTGCGGCAGCTGGCGTATCTCCGTCAGCACGGGGTCGTCGGCCGGGGCCGTCTTGCCCTGCGTGGGCGTAATCTCAATCTGCGGGTCGAAGGCCGTGAAGAGCGAGGCCACCAGGTCGCTGAAGCCGTTGAACACGCTCAGCGTCACCACCATGGCCATCGTGGCCACGGCCACCCCCACCACCGAGATGCCACTGATGATGTTGATGACGTTCTGCTTCTTCTTCGAGAAGAGGTAGCGTCGGGCTATGTAGAAGGGGACGTTCACTTTTTGAGCAGTTCGTCAATGCGGTCGATATAGTCGAGCGAGTCGTCGATGAAGAAGCGCAGGTCGGGCACGATGCGCAGCTGGTAGCGCACGCGCTGGCCCAGTGCATAGCGTATCTGCTGGGTGTTCTTCTCGATGTTCTTGAGCAGCTCCTCGCCCTTCTCCGAAGGGAAGATGCTCAGGTAGGCCGTGCAGATGCTCAGGTCGGGCGAGATCTTGGTGCGCGTCACGCTCACCATCACCCCGTGCATGGCGCGGGTCTGCTCCTGGAAAATCACGCTCAGCTCCTTCTGCAGCAGCCGCGCTATTTTGCTTTGTCTTGTCTCTTGCATATCAGTCAATCTAATGGTTTGCGGCTGCAAAGTTACGAAAAAGCAAGTGAAAAGCCAAATTTAGCGGGCGTTAAAGTTTGCCGAACTTGCAACTTGCCCCTCATTGTGTCTCAACGGAGCCTCTATTGTGTCTCAACGGAGCCCTCATTGAGCCTCAACGGAGCCCTCATTGTGTCTCAACGGAGCCTCCGTTGCCAACTTATTTCGCGGTCATTCTTTCTTTTCCTCCCCTACACAGGGCGGGGAGTCCCCAGCGGCTCGTCTGTGCGCAGCCGCTCCCCTCCCTTCAAGGGGAGGGGTTGGGGGTGGGGTCTGTAACTCCCGCGGCGGAAATTTCGGTATCTGAAGCTTCGGCCGAATTGCCCTGTATCTCCCGTCCAATCCTCACAATCTCCGCCACAATCCCCTCGACGCTCGCCCAGACCTGCTCGTTGCGGAACCGGACTACCCTGATTCCCTGCTCGCCGAGGAACGCCGTCCGCTGCTCGTCGTACTCGAACCGGTAGTCGTGCGAACTGCCGTCCAACTCCACGCAGAGCCGCAACTCCGGGCAGTAGAAGTCGAGCACATACGGCCCGATGCCCTGTGGCCGACGAAATTTCCAGCCGCCCGCCCCGCGACCGCGCAAAGCCCGCCATAGCGCGGCCTCGGCTGGCGTCATATTGTGGCGCAGCGACTTGCGCATATCCTTCTGCTGCGGGTTGTTGGCTTTAGCGGTGTTGTAGTGCATAATGATTTCTTTTTTTTGGTTACTGACCCCACCCCCGGCCCCTCCCCTACATGGGAGGGGAGCGGCTGCGCGTCGTCCGCTGGCGGAGAAGAGGGCAAATAGGAATTATAGAATCGAGCACAAAGTTACTGCTTTTCCGCGAACTTTCGTCGCCGATGTCCGAAAATCTTCCGATATTTAACGTTCTGTGAGGGAACGGTTCGTTCTCCCGCCACATTGGCCACGCTCGAATTTGCCCTTATTTTACGCTCATTCTGCGTTAATCTTCCAAAAATAGTCTTTCTTTACAACCTTTTTTCTTAACTTTGCACCAGACTAATCGGAATACTACAATGAAAACAAACTATGAACTGCGGTATGCGGCCCACCCGGAGGATGCCCGGCATTATGATACGGCCCGCCTGCGCCGCGACTTCCTGATAGAGACCCTTTTTGTGAAAGACGAGGTGCAGATGGTGTACTCGATGTACGACCGCATGGTGGTGGGTGGTGCCATGCCCGTCAGCGAGCAGCTGCCACTTGAGGCCATCGACCCGCTGAAGGCGCCTTACTTCACCACTCGCCGCGAGGTGGGCATCTATAATGTAGGAGGACGGGGCACGGTGCGCGTAGGCAGCGAGGTGTTCGAGCTGGGCTTCAAGGAGGCGCTCTACATAGGCCGTGGCGACCGCGAGGTGACGTTTGCCTCGGTCGACCCCGCGCAGCCTGCCAGGTTCTACTTCAACAGTACCACCGCCCACGCAGCCTATCCCTGCCGCAAGGTGACGAAGCACGATGCCGTGGTGGCTCACATGGGCTCGCTGGAGATGAGCAACGAGCGCAACATCAACAAGATGCTGGTGAACCAGGTGCTGCCCACCTGCCAGCTGCAGATGGGCATGACCGAGCTGGCCACGGGCAGCGTATGGAACACGATGCCGGCCCACACCCACAGCCGTCGCATGGAGGCTTACTTCTACTTCGAGCTGCCCGAGGACCAGGCCATCTGCCACTTTATGGGTGAGCCGCAGGAGACGCGCCACATCTGGATGCGCGGCGGACAGGCCGTGCTCTCGCCCGAATGGAGCATCCACAGCGCCGCCGCCACGCACAACTACACGTTCATCTGGGGCATGGGGGGCGAGAACCTGGACTACGGAGACCAGGACTTCGTCGACGTGAATGGGCTGAAATAGGTTTTTTCGCCTGCGGCTTTTTCGTCTGCGACGCTACGTGAATGACCGTGAATAGACATAAATGTTTCATAAATTTTAATGAGAGACTTTAAACAATACAAGGATATTGTATACCAGATCATTGGTGCTGCCATGGAAGTTCATTCAACCTTGAAGTGGGGACTTCTTGAAGCTGTATACAGCGAAGCACTCTCATTAGAACTGGCCGATCGTGGAATTGACAGCGTTAGAGAACAGCCGTTGGATTGTTTCTATAAGCAGCACAAGTTGGAGAAAACATATAAAATGGATTTGGTTGTGAACGACATCGTTATAGAGTTGAAGTCGGTTAGCGATATTCTGCCAGCCCATAGAGCCCAGCTTTTCAATTATTTGAGATTAACGAAACATCATATAGGCCTGCTCATTAATTTTGGATCTGCAAAATTGCAGGGAGAGCGATACGGCTTCATTGAAGAAACAAACGAGTGTGTTCTGTTAGACAGATTTATGGAACCCTACCACCAACCTGTTGAATGGACTGCCGATGAATAGAAAAATAATTTATGAAGCATTTATGTTCATTCACGGTCATTCACGTAGCGTCGCAGACGAAAAAAAGAAATATTTATGTATAACCCAATAAAAAAACATTAACGTAAAAAAGTATGGCTAATTTATTTTCATTAGAGGGTAAGAACGCCTGGATCACCGGCGCATCTTACGGCATTGGCTTCAACATTGCAAAGGCATTTGTTGCAGCAGGTATCAAGACCATCATCTTCAACGACCGCAACGAGGAGGCACTGCAGCGCGGACTGGACAACTACCGTGAGGCCGGCATCGAGAACGTGAAGGGCTACATCTGCGACGTGACCGACGAGAACGCCGTGAAGGAGCTCGTAGACAAGATTCACGCCGAGGTGGGCCAGATAGACATTCTGGTGAACAACGCCGGCATCATCAAGCGCATCCCCATGCACGAGATGAAGCGCGAGGAGTTCCAGCAGGTCATCGACATAGACCTCGTCGGTCCGTTCATCTGCTCTTCAGCCGTGATCCCCGAGATGATGGAGCGCCGCGAGGGCAAGATCATCAACATCTGCTCGATGATGTCGGAGCTCGGCCGCGAGACCGTCTCGGCCTACGCTGCTGCC
>JAFVEE010000168.1 GCA_017478085.1 Prevotella sp.
CCTGAGGTAGTGATTCTTTGCAAGCAAAGCGACCAAAGGTCGAGCGGCAAAGCGAAATAGTTAAAACTTAGTTAAACAAGAAAAATCTCAAAGACAGGATGCCCTTTGTTTAAAGGACTTCCGAAGTAATTGAGTGCTTACAAAAAAAACGATGAAACAACTAAGATTTCTTTGGCTCAGCCTGCTGGTAGCGGTGCTGGGTGCGACAGGGGCACAGGCCCAGATTGGTTATCAGATTGCATTGCTGAACACGGCAACGGGCGAGGCTCGTGCCAACGAGAAAGTGACGGTAGCCGTATCGCTGAGCAACAACGCTGGCGAGGTGTTCTACAGCGAAACGAAGCAGGCCACCACCAACGACTTCGGCGTGCTCTCCCTCTCCATCGGCAATGCCGATACCTTCAAGGATGTCGACCTCACCAAGATGCCCTTCTTCATAGAAGTCACTGCCAATGGCGTACTCATCGGCAAGAGCCAGATGCTCAGCGTGCCGGTAGCTGAAGTGGCAAAGCGGGTGGTACCGATGGATGTAACAGGTACATGGACTGCGACTATAATTGAGGGCGGAAATTCGTATGAGTATTATTATACATTTAGTTCAAACGGCACTGGAAGTTATTCTTTAAATCCTACGTATGAACATCATACTGGCACATTTTCTTATGATGTTGAAGGAAATACTATTTGGGTATTCTATAATAATGACAACTCATTACAGACCTTTCACCTTTTCAAGAATATTTTATATTCTTCAAATAAAAAATATGTAAAACAATAATCCCGCTCATGATTTGTAATCCAACCGCATTGAGTATAAGCATTTGCAATGCGGATGGCAACTACAGAATCAAACGCTCAAAAGTACTGGCATTAACAATCTTGCACGTATCAACTTTATGAAGCACAAGCAAATCGTCATCACCCGTAACCAGATAACGAGCCTTTGCCTCTATAGCGAGTGCCAGCAAGTAGTCATCGGCAGCATCGCGACAGAGCTTTACCTCGCTGCAAGGCTCAAACTGCTCACCAATGAGTTTCATAAACTCAATGAGCGAACAGACCTCTTCTTTGCTGAAATATTTGGCAAACTTAGGACGAGACGTAACATCTTGCAGCTCTTCCAAGAGTTCTTCACAAATGATAAGGACAACTTTCTCGGTGCTCAACAAGTCAATGAGCCGAGCCAATCGCCGTCCTATCAGAAAACTAATCCAGCAATTGGTGTCTACGACAACGCGAATTTTACTGCCTCTTTCCATATCGCTCGCGCCTCACGGCTTTCACCTCTGCAAGAATGTCTTCTTCGGAAAGTTCTTCTGTGTGGAATACATCCAGGAAGTGGGTCAGCTCAGCCCGGATATTTTGCCGTGTCAAAGCCTTCCCCATTCTCAGCTGAGAGCGTATGGGCATTTGCTGGATGAGCATAAGAATCTGATTATAGCTGATGTCAATAGTTGCATTCATAATAGATACTGCTTTAATGTTTTGCAAATTTAAGTATTAAAATTGAAATATCAAAGAAAATAATGAGAAAAACTTCATTCATACTAAATTTTTTCTTGCTCTTGGCATACAATGCGTTTGCCGAAGGCAACGAGCGCAGTCTGGTGGTGCTGATGAAGTCGGGGACGACGATTACGCTACCAGTGAGCGACCAGCCGAAGATACAGTTCGACGGCACGGTGATGCGCGTGGGCGACGGCGACTACCAGATAGAGAATGTGCGCAAGTGGATGATCGGTACGGAAGAGGAGATAGCGGCAGGACTGCAGCCGCTACCGAACCGGGACGAAGCCATCAGCTATCGCGACGGCGTGCTTTCCGTGGGCAACCGAAAGGACGTGCGGGCGTGGAACGCGGCGGGCATCGAGATGCCCGTGCGGCTGAAGAACGGACAGGTGGATATGTCGGTCTGGCCGCAGGATGTCTATGTAATCAAGGCTGGCAACGAAACCCTAAAACTGAGGAAACGATGAAGCAACTACACCTTATTATATTATTTGCCCTGCTCAGCCTGGTGCAGGGCCTTCGGGCGCAAGAGGAAGCAGGCGAACAGCTGCTGGTGTTCCGCAACACGGGCGTGGTCGACCTGCTCTACACCAACGAGGTAGACAGCATCCTGACCAACGACTCGGCGCAGGTCTTCTTCGCCAAGGACACCGTGCTCGTGGTGCCCATTGCCGAGCTGGACAGCGTGGCCGTGGGAAGCCGCAACGTGCGCCAGCTGAATGCCGGGGCGCGGGAGCTAACCAACGAGCGCGACCTGCCGTGGATCGTCCGCTTTGACGGCGAGACCGTATTCTACCGGCCCGACACTCCAAATGACATCCTGCCCGCCGAAGGGGCGAAACTATTCTATGCCCTACAAGAGAAAGAGAGCACCGTCTTTCCCTACGGACTCTGTGCAAGGGTGAAGGCCGTTAGGCGAATGTCTGCCGAAATAGCCGTTGATATAGAAGAGGTGGAGCTCGACGAAATCTTTGACCGCCTGTTTCACGCTGGTACGATTGTCACTCATCCCAACGCATCGGCCAGAAAGCGTGCCCCCGGCGACGAGGAAGAGCGCGACATCGACGAGATGGTGCTGAAGGCCACCATCCCCATACCTATTGCTGGCATTGGCGAGCTGAACCTGAACGGCGAGGTGGCCGTCAGAGGAAGAATAGTGACAAACGTGGAGAAGAGGAAGCGCTATCATAGCGCAGACCTGGATCTGGACTATGGCTTCGGCTTTGACTTCTCGCTTCATTCAGATGACAGCGGCGAAATAGACTTCGACACCTACGACCACGACGTGACACTGTACAGCTGGCTGGGCATTATCGACCTGCACGCAGCTCTGGGCGGCTATTTCGATGCAAAGGCAGAGCTATCCATGAATATGGAAATGAAACGGACCTACCACCGCAAACTGTTCTGGACGAACAAGAACGGCGAAGACCACTTTGAGATAAAGGATGCCAACCCCGACGAACCTTTCGAAGAGCGGGCCAAGACAAGCATCACGCTCGATGGCAGGCTGTCACTGGGTCCCGTTGCCCGCATCGACTTTGGTGTCGTGGGCCGCCGACTGGGGGCACGCGCCAAACTGAAGATAGGCCCCGAGATTGAAGGGGAGCTGGGCATAGAATCCTTGCGCGATATGCGCAATTATCAGCCTGAGACATACGTCAAGGGAGATCTAAGCATTTGCAACCGCGTGAAGCTGGAGGCTTATACCATCAACCGCCACTTCCTCGTCTTTGGTGCAGTAGACGAGCACAAGCTGTTCGAAGTTCCTTTTACCTTTGCCAAGCGGACCTGGCATCTGTTCCCGCAATACACTCAGTCGAGTGCCACTTCTTTGCCCCCGGCAGTTGGCGGTGGTGGTGAAGGAGACGGCTCCCTGCAAGTAGATATGGCCACGGCCCTGCCCGAGCCGCCCCTTACCGACACCGAGACGGGCTTCGAGATTCTTGACCCGCAGGGCGAGGTGGTCGACAGCGTGTTTGTCGACACGATCCTGGCCTCGCCAGAGGACGGCACCGTGGCGCAGACCTTCGACACGACGATGGTGCTGCCAGATACCATCAGGCACGACGAGCTGGCTGGCTACACCATGCGCCCCGTGTTCCACTATGCGGGCTACACGGTGAGTGCCGCGCCCGTGGGCATCAAGAAGGACGTGCTGTTGCAGCCATACTCCTCGACGCACGGTAATGGGCCGATGTTCTTCATCAGCAGTGGCCCATTCATTGGCGAGGCCACCCACGGCGGCATCAACTACCGCCTGGGAGCCTATGTACCTGTGCCCTTGAAAAAGAATGTGTACAAAAAGGCACAAACGAAGCCAAACGGACATTGACTTCTGTAATAAAGAACATGAGAACACATAGCAGTGCCAGAAGCGATGGGGCTTCTGGCACTGCTGTTAGATTTGGGTAGGGAACGAAAGGATTACTTCTCCTCCTTCTTGGCAGCGGCCTTCTTCTTCGGGGCAGCAGCCTTCTTGGCCTTGGGCTTCTCCTCTTTCTTCGGCTCCAATTTCTCAAGACGGGCCTTCAGACGGGTGATCTCCTTGTCCTTCAGTTCGATCTCGTCACCCTGGTTGCGAATGGTGGTGAGCAGCGAGTTCAGCTCCTCGTTGTCGATCTCTAAGGGATAGAGAGCGTTCACACGGTTGATGAAGTCACCCAGGATGTTCATGTAGTTGGTGAAGGCATCGAAGGGACCGCTGTAGATGCCGCGGTCCAGACCCACGTTCGAGGGCTTGGTGGTCATGAAGCGGAAGTTGTTGGATGCCTGCAGGTAGTCCCAGTCCTGCATAATGCGGGGATCCTGCGCGATGAGCAGGCGGTCGGCCACGCTATAGAGTTTCTGGAAGGCCTCGCGCTGCATAGCGTTGCCCAGCCAGCAAGAGACGTCGCGCTCCTCGTCGACCCAGCTCAGCGTGTCGGGCACGTCGAGGTTGCCCACGCTCTTCACCTTCATACAGATCTCGGTAGGCGTAGAGAAGGTGATGCTCTTCTGCCTGGCCTGTGCGGGCAGGGCCTTGATGAAGTCGAGGATGTTCGACGACAGCGGCTGGGCGATGCCCAGAGCCGAAAGCTCCATAAAGATGTTGATGATCTGCTCTTCCTCGGGCAGACGGGCGATGCGGTCGATGTAGGCATCGGCGAAGAGGGGATAGCCCTCCCACTCGGCGTTGTTGAAGCGCAGCGAGATGTCGTCGCTAAGCTCCACGTCGCGCAGCAGCAGCTTCAGGTTGGGAGCCATGTTGCAGTTGTAGACGTAGTGGGGGCTCTTCCAGCCCAGCACGTGCTTGGCACCCTCGGTGAGCATGCCCTTGAAGCCCAGTGCGGCAATCTGTGCGCCGATGTCGTCGCTGTAGATGAGCGACGAGTTGCGGGCCACCTTCGGCTCCTGGCCGAAGTACTCCTTGATCTTCTGCACCTGCTTCTTCATATCGCGGGCGAAGCTCTCCTCGTTGGCCAGCGACGACAGGCCGTGGCTGTAGGGCTCGGCGAGGAACTCCACGCAGCCGGTCTCATTGAGCTCCTGCAGCTTTTCGAGCACCTGCGGGGCGTGCATCTCGAGCTGCTCGATGCCGGTGCCCGAGAGCGAGAAGGCCACCTTGAAGTACTGGCCGTTGTCCTTGATCATCTGGAGCAAGGTGTTCAGCGCGGGCATATAGCTGCGCTCGGCAATGTCGCTGATGCTACGCTCGTTCTCGTAGTCGTCGTAGTAGTAATGGTCGGTACCGATGTCGAAAAAACGGTAGCGCTTCAGATGGATAATCTGATGTATCTCAAAATATAAGCAAATTGTTTTCATAAAATCGCCCACCCCCAGCCCCTCCCCAAGGGAGGGGTGTTTATTTAGCTTCTGGGGTTGAATGTGGTCTCCATTATTAAATTGTTACTAATTATTTGTTTTTAATATTTACAGCAGAACTGTATAGCCTCCCCTCCCTTGGGGAGGGGCCAGGGGGTGGGCCTTACTCCTCCCACCCCAAGGTTCTTCTGTATAGCGTGCGAATCCAGCGGCCTACCTTTTCCCAGGTAATCTGGTCGACCTCGCGCTTGCCCTCCTCCTTGAGGTACTGGAAGAGCGAGTCGTTGGCGCAGATAGAGTAGATGGCGTCGGCCAGGGCGTGGATGTCCCAGTAGTCTACCTTGATACAGTTGTTCAGAATCTCGGCACAGCCTGACTGCTTAGAGATGATCGAAGGTGTACCACACTGC
>JAFVEE010000024.1 GCA_017478085.1 Prevotella sp.
TCCTCAGTGGGCATGTTGAAGGTGTAGCTGTTGTTGGACACGCTGCCGGTCACATCGGTTCCGTTCACGGTCAGGGCGCTCAATATGTAGCCTCTTTCGGGGGTGATGGTCAAGGTGACGGAGGCGTTCTCCGCACAGTAGCGCGTGCCGTTGTAGTTGAGTTGCACGCCGCTGCTAGCGGTCATACTGCCACCGGTTACACTGCCGGGGAGGGTAAGCTTGCGCAGCCTGGGCGCGGTAACGCTTTCGCCGTTTCGGCCGACGGCGACGAGCGAACTGCCGCCGTTATTGATCGTGCCGCTTTCGCTGTAATAGTAGCAGCCGGTACAGGAACCGTTATACTTCTGGCCGATAATAGCGCCTGTCGAGCTTGAGTTTCCTTTGAGGGTCGGGTCGAGGACATAACAATTGCTGACAGTCGTATTATCTGTCGAGCCGATCAGTCCGCCAATGCCGTCGCCGAATTTTGTACCGGCAGTATCGCTGGAATCTATATAGGGGCTGACAAGGCGCACATTGCTGATCGTTGCGCCGTTGGTCATAAGGAAGAGCCCCAAATAATTGACATAGTTCTTCTTGTAAAGCCCGGTGATATAATGGTTGCCGCCATCATAGGTGCCGCTGAATGGGTGGTTGTAACAGCCGATTCCCGTGAAGTTGCCGCTAAGCGTAATATCGGCGGTTTGCTTGAAGGTCTTGCCGCTGCAATTATTGCTTTGGCTGTAGGTGGCCAGCGTGTTAAGCGCCTCACGACTGTCAATGATGAATCCGCCGATTGTCGCGTCATAGGTCAGACCGTCGATTTCGGCCTTCCACTTAGCATAGAAGGTCTTGTCACCCGACGAGTCATAGGGGATGCCCGTAACCGCCGTACCATAAAATTCAGGATTGTCGTACCATCCCTCAAAGACGTAGCCCGGGCGCGTGGGATCGGAGAAGGTCACGGTCTCGTCGTCCCTGTAGGAGTTGGGGTTGGAAGCCGCGTTGTCGCCGCCGTTCAGGTTGTAGGTGATACTGTAGGTAACGGGCGCCACGTATGAATAGGTCGTGCCGTTAAACGTCACGTTTGCAGCATAAGGTTCGCTCGATGAAGTCACAGTGGCGTTGACCGTCGCGGTGAGGCTTGTGTTTTCAGCGCACATGAATGTTGCCGTGCAGGTAGAATGATCGCTCGACCAGTTCCACTTCGGCTTGAGTGCCGCCACACAGGTAACGGTACAGACTTTTGCGCCTTTGGTGCCTGCATTTGCCGAAAGTTTGTCGTAAGTTGTATAGCCGTCGGAACTCAGCCCCGGAGTGAGGCCGGTTATGTCCGATGCCTTCCAATGAGCCGAAGCATCAGCATCCGTAGCTAAGCTTATGTCGCCACTTGTATCTCCATTTGTCTGCGCTTTCAAGTAGCCATAAGTGGGGTTGTAAATAAGTTGCACGGACGTTGTCTGGGATCTGTTAATGCCCGTCCAGTCCACTCTGTAGAAATGGTCGCTGAAGGCGAACCTGGCCGTGGCCGTGCCCTGCTGGGACACCGCCACGAAGTCCGTGAGCCATGCCCTCGCCGTGGTCGTGGTGAGCAGCATGAGCAGTGCCACGGGCAGTCGCTTTAGCGGGAAGGCGAGCGTCGCCGCTGCCCTCGCGCAGAATTTTGTGATGTTTGTTTTCATTGTCATTGCTTTTTTTAATGTTATGATGATGTTTGTTGATTTTTTATGTTATTATTCTGTTTATTCAATTATTATTCGTACCTTTGCACGCGAAAGCGTGCGAGAACGGGCTGCGCCTCAGCAATTCGAGCGAGCTCGATTGCGTTCGGCTTGCACCGTCCTTGCGGCGTGAAGTTTAAACAAGTTAGGATTATGACTGCAATACAATTAAACTCAGAATTGTTTTTTGCCCTGGGCAAGATAGCCAGTGACGAGGGACTGATGGTGAAACTCTTGAAGTATGCCAAGAAGCTGGCCGCACAGAAGGATGACGAGACGCTTGTGACGAAGGAGGAGTTCATGGCCAGTTTAGAGCGTGGCGAGGAGGAGTACAGACAAGGCAAATGTGTCCGACTACAGCCCGGAGAATCGGTATCGGAAATGCTGAGGAGGAGTGGACTGTAATGTATAGCATCGATTTCACCACCGAGGCCCGCGAGGGACTGGCAATGCTGGAGAAGAACGAGCCAAAAGCCTTTGCAAAAGCTGTGCGCTTCATTGAGGATTTGAAGGTTCATCCCAAGACTGGGCTGGGACATCCCGAACCGCTGAAGGGCAAGCCCGAGGGCCGCTGGAGCCGCGAGATTACGAAGAAACACCGTCTGGTGTATCGCATCTTTGAAGATGAGGTACTTGTCCTTGTTCTCAGAAGCTACGGGCATTACGACGACAAGTAATCCTCCTTTCCTCCCTGACTCCTTAGAATAAATTAATCCCTTAGAATGAATATCTACTTTAGAAAGTATATCCATTCACGGCATTCCAATCCTCGGTGTGGGAAATGGTGTCAGTAGCTTTGATCTGCATAATGTTAACGGTTTAAGTGGAACAGCCGCACCAGAAGCACGGCAAAGATATGAATATGACGCGACGCAGGGTGTGTAAATTCTCGCAAGGGTGTATAAAATCGACGAATGAGGTGTGAAAATTCGTAGAATTTATACACTTAGTTTGGATTTTCGCTCACTTATTCGTATCTTTGCAACCGATATGGAGACGTTGACTTTAGGAGCGATGCAGTTTACGGCGGTGGTGCTGATGGCGCTGCTCACGTTCAAACTGCTGGCCCACCCCGAATGGGGCTTCGAGGCTGTGGCCGACTACTGCGGCTTCAACAGCCGCGAATACTTCCACCGCATCTTCAAGGAGCATCAGGGCATGACACCAGCGCAGTACCAGAAACAACACGGCGTTATACCACAAAGCTAAAACTTAAAAAACAATCATAACAATGAAAAGACTATTCGCACTATTGCTGGCACTGGCCCCACTGGCGGGCGTATGGGCCCAACAGGAAATGACATCGGCCCAGGCCAAGGCCCTCTACAAGGCCACGTCGAATAAGTGGGTGAGCGTGCACGACCCCTCGGTGGTGTGGGAGCCTAACCAGAAGCGCTACTACATCTTCGGCTCGCACAAGGCCGGCGCCTATACCACCGACTTGCAGAACTGGACGCAGGCCAACCCCACATGGACGCCCTCGGCCAACAACCAGGCCTTCGTCACCCCGCAGGTGAAGAAGGTGAAGAAAGGCGGCGTTGAGGTAGACCTGCCCGCCTTCAACGCCATGGAGTGGAGCGCCCGCACCGATGCCAGCTACAACATCAACGGCAATATGTGGGCCCCCGACGTGATCTGGAACCCCACGATGAAGAAGTGGTGCATGTACCTGAGCATCAACGGCGATGCCTGGCACTCCAGCATCGTCCTGCTCACCAGTAGCAGCATTACCGGTCCCTACGCCTATCAAGGCCCCGTGGTGATATGCGGCTTTCAGGATTCTGGCCACAGCTACAAGGGCACCGACCTGGAGCTGGTGTTGGGCACGCAGAGCTCGCTGCCTTCGCGCTATAACGTAGGCTCCGGGTGGGGACGCCGCTGGCCTCATACCATCGACCCCGCCGTGTTCTTCGACCAGGAGGGCAAGCTCTGGATGGTCTACGGCTCGTGGAGCGGCGGCATCTGGATGCTGGAGCTCGACGAGGAGACGGGCCTCCGCGACTACGACGTGGTCTACCCCTCGACGGGTGGTTCGACCGACGGCGTGACCAGCGATCCCTATTTCGGAAAGAAGGTGGGCGGTGGCTACTACGTGTCGGGCGAGGGCTCTTATATTGAGTATGTGGGCGGCTACTACTATCTGTTCATCAGCTACGGCTTCTTCGACTCCGTGGGCGGCTACGTGATGCGTGTGTTCCGCTCGCAGAAGCCCGACGGCCCATACGTCGATGCCAATGGCGTGAATGCCATTTTCACCAGCTACAAGATGAACTACGGTGCCAATGCCGACACCCGTGGCGTGAAGATTATGGGCCCCTACGCTGGCTGGGGCTTTATGACCAATGGCGAGCTGTCGCAGGGCCACAACTCCGTGATCCATGCCGACGATGGCCGCACCTATCTGGTGTACCACACCCGTTTCAACGACGGTAGCGAGGGCCATCAGGTGCGCGTGCACCAGCTGTTCCAGACCAAGACGGGCTGGCTCGTGGCCTCGCCCTTCGAGTATAACGGCGAACAGCTGACCGACGAGGACGTTGCCCAGCGCGAGCTGTTCAGCAACGACGAGGTGGCCGGCACCTACCAGCTGCTGGTTCATAAGTATGCCACCGACTATGCCAACCGCGAGGTGGTCAGGCCCGTAAGCATCACCCTGGGTGCCGACGGTAAGGTGAGCGGAGCCTACAATGGCACCTGGACCCGCGACGCGGGCACCAGCTACCTGAAGCTGGTGATGGGCGGCGTGACCTACAACGGCGTGCTCGTAGAACAGCAGATGGACAAGCAGAGCATCAAGACCATTGCCTTCTCGGCCCTGGCCAACAATGGGCTGAACATCTGGGGCTACCGTATGCGCGACGACTATGCCCTGGCCTGGCAGCTGAACAACCAGAAGGAGCCCGTCAGCGAGGGGCAGAACATCACCCGTAACGTCGACCTGCACGCCATGCACCAGGGCGATGTCAACGTGCTCATGCAGTGGACCAGCTCGCAGCCGCAGGCTTTCTCCGACCATGGGCGCTACAACCCCGCCGGGCTCACCGAGCCCCTGACCGTGAAGCTCACCGCCCGCATAGAGGCAGGCAACTGGTTCTGGCAGAAAGACTACAACGCCACGCTGGCTGCCGAAAGCTATCCTGAGACCGACAAGTGGAAGACGGGCATACTGGCCTACTATAACTTCGACGGCGAGCAGCTGGTCAACGCCTTCAACACCGACGAGAAGGCCACGCCGCGACGGGGCTCATCGTCGGCCAAGTATCCTGTGCAGGAGGACGATGCGCTGCAGCTGCGCAATGGCAAGGTGATGCACCTGAGCTTCGGGGCCAGTGGCAGCGAGAGCTACCTCATGATGCCCAACCCCCTCTATGGCAAGGAGCTGGCCAGTGGTGCCACCATCAGCTTCTGGGTGCGCCGTACCGACGACTCCAACCTGTGGGATGCCCTCTATGGCTTTTACAACGGCTCCACCAAGGCACGCCTCTTTATGACGGGCAATGCCTATACGGGCTTCAACGACAATGCCGGCAACTGGTTCGATCAGAACAACCCCAACAGCGTGCAGACGAACTACCTGAGTGGCACGCGCTGGCACCTGGTCACGGTGGTGTTCAACCGCTCTACCCAGGGCGTTCGCGTCTATGTAGACGGTTCGCTCAAGTCGGCCTCCGAGAAGTTCGAGGGCTCGATGGGCGACAAGAGCGTCACCAAGACCTCGTTCGACTACAACCTGCTGGTCGACCACATTGCCAAGTGCCAGTATTTCTACTTAGGCTACGGGTCGTTCTGGGGCTCGGCCGATGCCTGCTACGACGATCTGCTGTTCTACGACTATCCCATCAGCCTTGTCGAGGTGCTGGCGCTCAACACCATGCTCAACCGCGTCTACGATATTGCCACGGGCGGCGAGCCTGCCTCTGTGCAGTCCTCGGCGGTTGCTCCGCTATCGCAGCAGGGTCGGTTGTTCGACCTGCAAGGCCGTCCTGTCGAGGGCAGTCCGCGTCCTGGCCTCTATATTCGCGGCGGCAGGAAAGTCATCGTCAAGTAACCATTTTTCCCCCCATCCCTTATTTCTGCTATGAAGAAAACACTATTGTTATCGCTGCTGCTCATGGCCGGTGCACTTGGTGCGCAGACCATTGAGCGGCCCGAGGCCCTCATGCAGGGCAAGCAGCTGGTCGTCACCACCACCGGCGGCCAGACCTATCACTATGTGGTAAGCCAGTTAGACTCGCCTATGCTGCACCGGCTGGGCGAGCAGATCGCCGTTCAGGGCGATACCTTCCTGATCAGCGAGGTGAAATCGCTGCGCTTCCGACCCATGCGCCACTTTGTGCTCAATGAGGACAGTACCTCGTTCGGTGCCAACTATGCCGTAGACCACGGCCTGCTGGCCTTCCGTCGCACCCTCAACCTGGGGGCGTGGAACTCGGTCACCGTTCCCTTCAACCTCACGGGCGAGCAGGTTCGCCAGGCGTTTGGGCAGGATGCCCGTCTGGCCCAGGCCAGCAAGATGCGCGAGGGCGGCGAGGATGCCTTTGAGTTTGCCACCGTCGACCTGCACACCCCCGCCGTGGCCCTGAAGGCCGGCAGCCACTATCTGTTGTGGCCCACGCGCCAGCCCGACGTGCCCGCTGGTGAGCAGCTGTCCTCGTCGTGGAGCGCCGATAGGGTCGAAGGCCCCGTCTACCTGCTGCCCACTGTGTCGCTTAAAGTCAATCAGGCCAAGCCCTCGCCCCAGAACCTGTACGGGGCTGGTAGTCAGCACGTCTATATCAATGGCACCTACTATCGCCTGGACGGTACCTACAAGGTGGGCGTGCTCACCAAGAACCGCAAGGTGTCGCCCGGGGCCTATACCTTCAACGACGACGGACTGGCCGTTCAGCATGCCGACTCAACGATCCTGCCCGCCTTCCGCTCCTGGTTCCAGAACCTGAGCACTCCCGCTGGGTCGCTGCATTTCTATGTCGACGGCATCAGCGACGATCTGCTGGCCACTGGCATCGAGCCCGTGATTGCCCAGCGGCAGGCCGCTTCCGCTGCCGTCTACGACCTACAGGGCCGCCGCCTGCCCCGCGAGGCCACCCTGCGCAAGGGCATCTACATTGTTGGTGGAAAGAAACAAATCGTGAAATAAACCTTCATCATACTATGAATACGAAATCCTTCAGACTCATCATAGCCACGGCCCTCGCGCTGCTGGCCCTGCCACTGCTGGCTGCCGATGGCGACACCATCTGGGTGCGCTACGACAACCGCTTCAAGCCCAATGCCAGCATACCGGCAAAGGGGGCCGACAGCATCGAGGTTACCACCTCGCAGCTGCGCATCTACACCAACGGCACGCCGCGCACCCGTCCTTACGGGGCCATCGTCCCCTTAGACGGGGCCGACATGATGTTCACCAGTCCAGGCCGCTACCTGCTGAAGCCCAGCACCTATAGCGGCACCAACTACGAGAATGCCGCCGCCAAGGCGGGCTACAACTTCGCCCATTCGGTAGAGAGCGAGCACTTCGCCGTGTTCTGGGATGCCCAGTTTGGCAATGATCCCACGCGCATCAAGCACCCTAATGGCGGCGATGTGGCCAATGCCTACAATGTGCTCGACGTGGCCGAGAAATGCTGGCAGGTCTATGCCGGAGAGCTGGGCTTCGTGGTGCCAGGCAAGTCTTCTACCGATAAGTACAAGATACAGCTCTACATTCCCTACCAGAGCGAATGGCGGGCCGACGCTTCCGGCACCGACGGGCAGGATGCCAACGGCACCTGGGGACAGACGGGCATAGGCCACTTCACCCCCTGGGCAGCCAATGCCCGTGGCGGCCATACCATTGCCCACGAGGTGGGCCACACCTTCCAGTACCTCGTCTCGGCCGACCTGGGCACCGACCACGGCTGGCGGTGGGGCTTCAACGGCTATGGCGCAGGCGACTGCGGCTGGTGGGAAAGCTGTGCCGACTGGCAGGCCTACCAGATATTCCCCGAGCGGCAGTTCACCGATGGCGAGTACTTCGAGCAGCACCTTAATGCCCACTACCTGAACCTGCTGCACGAGGACTGGCGCTATGCCTGCTGCTACATTCAGGACTGGTGGACGATGAAGCACGGGCGCAACTTCATAGGCCGTATGTGGCGCGAGTCGAAGAGACCCGAAGACCCCGTGCAGGCCTATAAGCGCATCCTGGGCCTCACACAGGACGAGTTCTGCGACGAGCAGATGGAGGGCTACATGCGCATGGCCACGTGGGACATCGACGGTGTGCGCACCCGTGCCCAGCACCGCATTGGGCAGCACAAGACATGGCTGCGCACCATCAATGCCGCCACGGCTACCTATCAGGCCGACGTGGACCACTGCATACAGAACTACGGCTACCATATCATCAATATGTCCCGCCCCGCTGCCGGCACGGTGGTGAAGGCCAACTTCACAGGACTTACCGATGCCGCTGGCTATCGCTACGTCTACCCTGAGCGGGCGGGCTGGCGCTATGCCTTCGTGGCCATGCAGAAAGACGGAACCCGCCTTTACGGAGAGGTGCAGCGCGACAAGGAGGGCACGGCCCAGCTCACCATTCCCGAGAACTGCACCCGTCTGTTCTTCGTGGTGATGGGTGCCCCCACGCAGCACTGGCAGCACCCCTGGGATCGCAACGTGGCTGCCTCGTCGTGGGCGCAGAACGGCGAGCAGTGGCCCTATCAGGTGCAGTTCGAGCAGACCAAACCAACGTTCTAAACAACATCTTCGGAATATGAAAAAGACAATTCTTAGTGTACTGTTGCTGCTGGGACTGCTGGCAGCAGGGCCTGCCGAGGCGGCCAAGAAGAAACAAGTGAAGCAGCTCAACGACCGCGAGTACTGGTGCCAGGAGGCCTGGAAGATGGCCCAGCCCGTGCTGGAGAATATGGCCAAGGGCGAGCTGCAGAAGAACATGCTGACCGAGTTCAGCCCCTCGTTCGACAACCGCAACCGCAAGGTGGTGTATATGGAGACCTTCGGCCGGCTGATGGCAGGCATCGCCCCGTGGCTGGCCCTGCCTGAGGACGACACCGCCGAGGGGCAGCAGCGCAAGCAGCTGAAGGAGTGGGCCCTGGCCTCCTACAGGAACAGCGTTGACCCCGACAGCCCCGACTACCTGGTGTGGGGAGCCAGCGGACAGAACCTGGTCGATGCGGCCTACATCGCCGAGTCGTTCATCCGGGCCTACGATGCGCTGTGGCTGCCGCTCGATGAAATCACGAAAAAGCGCTACCTCGACGAGTTCAAGAAGCTGCGCAAGATAGAGCCGCCCTACACCAACTGGTTCCTCTTCTCCAGCACGATCGAGAGCTTTATTGCCAAGGCCGCCGGTCTGGGCGAATATGATGACTACCGCGTGATGACCACCATTCGCAAGGTGGAGGAGTGGTATGTGGGCGACGGCTGGTATGCCGACGGCCCCGTGTTTGCTTTCGACTACTACAGCAGCTACGTGTTCCACGCCATGTACTTAGAGACGCTGCAGAACATGATCGATGCCAAGGCCAACACCCGCTTAGAGTACAAGAAGTACTACGACCGCGCCCTGAAGCGTGCGCAGAAGTTCTCCATCATCCTGGAGCGCTTCATCTCGCCCGAGGGCACCTTCCCCGTGATAGGCCGCTCTACGCCCTACCGCATGGCCGCCATGCAGCCGCTGGCCCTGATGGCCTGGAAGCAGACGCTGCCCAAGGAGCTGTCGAACGGTCAGGTGCGTGCCGCCCTGACGCAGGTGATGCACCGCATGTACGACCAGCAGCAGAACTATAACGAGGGAGGCTTCTTGACCATCGGCTTCTGTGGCCACCAGCCCGAGACCGCCGACTGGTACACCAATAACGGCTCGCTCTACATGACCAGCCTCTCACTGATGCCCCTCGGTCTGCCTGCCGACCATCCCTTCTGGACCAGCGAGGCCGAGCCCTGGACACAGGTGAAGGCCTGGGGTGGCCAGCCCTTCCCCAAGGACCACCGCTGGGCCGATGACATCACGACCAAAGACCGCTGGTAAACACAATGAAGGCTCCGTCGCACTGCGGCGGAGCCTTCGTTGAAATGGGGCAAAATTGCTTATTTCTTCTTCTTTGGCTTGCGGCGGGCCCAGCCCTCTTCGCTAAAGTCGGGCTCTTCACCACGCAGCTGCACCCCCTTCATCAGCTGTTTCCAGTCGTCCTTGTGGGTCTTGCGGTGCGGGTTTACAAACATTTCCTTATCGATGGAACCGCGCTTTTTTGACGGACTGCGGTCCTTCCCCTCTTCCTCGCTGTTGCAGCGCACGGTGCGGCCCTTGTAGCGAATGCCGGTGAGTTGGGTAGCCACCTTGCGGGCATCCTTCTCGGGCACCTCGAAAAAGCAGATGGTGTCGAGCAGGTCTATATGGCCCACCTCCTGACGGCCGCCCACGTAGCGGTTCAGCGTCTGCATCAGCACGCCGGGGAAGAAGCCGTCGCGCTTGCCCAGGTTGATGAAGAGGCGGTGGTAGCCCTCCTGCGCCTTGTTCATGCGCTTCTGGCGGTCGGTCTGCGGCTTGGCAGCCTTCTGCTCCTTGCGGCTCACGGGCTCAATCTCGGGCGCATCGGCATAGTAGGCCAGGAACTTGCCGAACTCCAGCGAGACGATCTTCTTGATGATCTCCTCCTTGTCGATATACTCGAAGTAGCGGCTGATGTCCTGCATAAAAGGCGCGATTTCATCGTCGTTTACGTCGGTTTTCACAATCTGGTCCATCACCTTGTAGAGCTGCTTCTTGCAGATCTCCTCGGCCTTGGGAATCTGCTGCTCCACAAACTGCTTGCCAATCTCCTTCTCGATCGAGCGAATCTTGTGCTTCTCCTTCGAGTGAACGATGCTGATCGAGGTGCCCTTCTTGCCCGCGCGGCCCGTGCGACCCGAGCGGTGGGTGTAGTTCTCGATGTCGTCAGGCAGCCCGAAGTTGATGACGTGGGTCAGGTCATCCACATCCAGACCGCGCGCCGCCACGTCGGTGGCCACGAGCAGCTGCGTCAGGTGCTGGCGGAACTTCTGCATCGTGAGGTCGCGCTGCTGCTGCGAGAGGTCGCCGTGCAGGGCCTCGGCGTTGTAGCCGTCCTTGATGAGCTTGTCGGCAATCTCCTGCGTCTCGAGCTTCGTGCGGCAGAAGATGATGGCAAAGATGCGCGGGTTGTAGTCCACGATGCGCTTCAGGGCCAGGTACTTGTCCTTGGCCTGCACCATATAGTAGATGTGGTTCACGTTCTCGGCACCCTCGTTGCGCGAGCCCACCACGATTTCCTGCGGGTCTACGAGGTATTTCTTCGCAATCTTCTCTACCTCGCGGCTCATCGTGGCCGAGAACATCAGCGTGTTGTGCTCCTGGGGCAGCGACTCGAATATCTCGTTGATGGAGTCAGAGAAGCCCATGTTCAGCATCTCGTCGGCCTCGTCGAGCACGATGTTCTGCACCTGCTCCAGGTGGGCATAGCCACGGTTCTTCAGGTCGATGAGTCGGCCCGGCGTGGCCACGATGATCTGCACGCCCTTGCGCAGGGCGCGCATCTGCGGCTCGATGGCCGCACCGCCATAGACGGCCTCGATGTGGACGCCCTCCATATACTTCGAGAAGTCGCGCATATCGTCGGCTATCTGCAGGCACAGCTCGCGCGTTGGCGAAAGCACCAGTGCCTGCGTGCCCCGGTCGCCGGTATCGATGCGCTGCAAGAGCGGTATGCCGAAGGCGGCCGTCTTGCCCGTGCCCGTCTGTGCCAGGGCGATGGTGTCGCGGCGGCTTTCCAGCAGGGCGGGTATTACTTGCTCCTGTACAGGCATGGGCTGCACAAATCCCAGTTCGTCGATGGCGCGGCGTATCTGCTCACTCACGCCCAGTTCCTCAAATGTCTTCAAAATCGCGGAAATTTTTAGTTGTTTTTGCAAAGATATACATAAAATTGTAAACAAACAAGGTTTTCCAAATAATTATTTGTATTTTTGCAGAGAATAACCAAGCTATCGACCATGACGAAAGAAAGAAAGGTGCTCTTCCTGCTCATCGCGCTGCTGACCTGCCCTATGACCTTGTTGGCCAATGACGGCTGGCAGCGCCAGGCGCAGGCTTTCCTCGCCCAGAAAGGCGTGGCCCGCCAGCTGCAACCAGCCATCGCGACCAGCGACTACCAGATCTTCAACATAGGCCAGCGACAAGGCTTCGTGGTAGTGGGCAATACGGGCATCATAGGCTATACTACCCGTGGAACCTTCAGCCCTGACAGCATGCCCGCCGCCATGCGCTGGTGGCTCTCAGTGGCCAGCAAGGCTGTTCCGATGGCCACGGGGCGGCACGAGGCGGTAGCCCCACTACTGCGCACCGCCTGGGGGCAGCACAGTCCTTACAACGACCTCTGCCCTACTGAAGGCAAGAATCGCTGTCTGACGGGTTGCGTGGCTACAGCCATGGCCCAGGTGATGGCCTTCCACCGCTGGCCTGAAGGGCCTACCGCTTCCCTGCCAGCCTATACCACCCGAACCGACAGCCTTGAGGTAGAGGCGTTGCCGCCCGCCCAGATAGATTGGAACCTGCTGCTGCCTATCTATACGAAAAACGACCCGCAAGAGCAGCGGCTGGCCGTGGCCACGCTGATGCGCTATTGCGGCCAGGCCGTGGGCATGGACTACAGGCCAACCTTCTCGGGAGCCTACCTGGCCGAGGCTGCCCAGGCACTGCAGCAGAGCTTCGGCTACGACGACGGCGTGCGGCAAGAGGTGCGCTCGCGCTACACCATTGCTCAGTGGGACAGTCTGATCAGCCACGAGCTCTATGTCGGACGGCCCGTTATCTATGCAGGGCAGTCGGCCTCGAATGCCCACGCCTTTGTGGTCGACGGTTGCGATGCCGACGGCCTGTTCCACATAGACTGGGGATGGACTGGCGACTACAATGGCTATTTCCACCTGCACTTCCTGAAGCCCAACGACAACGACTATTCGCAGAACTGCACTGCCGTGGTAGGTATCAGGCCGCCCGACGATGAGCCGTTTGCTGCCGAACCACCCTGTCTGACGGGGCGCGCCCTGGCTGTCGACGGCATGAAAGTAAGGCTTACGGTGGTGAACCTGACCACCAGCGCCCATACCTTCAGCGTGGCGCTGGCCACCAGCAGCAGCGACGGCACGCTGACCGACACCATCATAGGGCAGCAGACGCATCATTACGCAGCCAAGAACGGACGCAACATCAGCATCGACGCAGGCCAGGCCGCTGCCTTGCAAGGAGGTACCTACAGGCTGGTGCCCGTCTGCAGGGAGCACGCCACCGATCCCTGGCAACCCATGTTCAGCAGCGAAGACTACGTTGAGGCCGTGATGGCAACGACTGGCGAAGGCCTGTTGGTGCTGCATCCGCGCCCCGACCTGCGCGTGGCCGATCAGTGGGCCGACGGTCTGCTACTGCCCTATCAACCCGTGATGCTCACCTTACTGCTCAGAAACGAGGGCGAGGACTTTACTGGCCACGCCGCGCTTATGGCCTGCCGCACCGACAGCACAGGCCTGGAGGAACCCTGGCAGGTAGGAAGCGCACTGACGGCCTTAGGGCATGGCGACGAACAGCAGCTTGCTTTCGAGAGCCTGTTCCGCAGGGCGGGCGACTACCGGCTGTGGATAGAGGCCGACGGCAGGGCCACCCCCTCGTTTCCGCTGACGATAGCCCCCGACGTAGAGGCCAGCATCAAGGCCGTCGACGGGCCACGCTACACGGGCTGCCCCGTCAGCGTCGACGTGCTGTTCAGGTGCGCTGGGCCCGTGGGCTATGAAGGCGAGGCGTTTTTGTGGCCAGGCGAGCGGCCAGGAGTGGCAATGGGAAGAATTCAAGTGCTGCCGTGCGACAGCCTGCTGCTGCGGGGCAGCGTGAGTTTTGCCGATACCGGCACGCAGCAGCTGACCGTGACGGGCAGCAGCCACCGCGAGCATATCGTGGCCGAACCTGTGACGGTTCACATCGAGCCGTTTGTCGAGACCGAGGCGCAGCTTAGCCTGAGCGAGCCCATGGCGCTGCTGGCCGATACGATAGTGGCGGCATACGTACGGAACGAGGCCAGCGAGCCATTCGTGGGCTATCTGTTCTTCCACCTGAAGAACACTGACAACATAGCGGTGGCATCTGCCAGCCTGATGGTGGCCCTACCTGCCGGGCAGGTAAGCATGCTGCAGTTCGCCATTCCATCGGTAGGCCAAGACAGCTTCTGGGCCGAGCTATGGTGCCAGGACTTTGGCAGCAGCACCCCTTACGGCACTACACACCAGCTCACCACGGTTGGCGGACAGCTGCTAAGCACAGGCATTGCCGCTCATTCCAAGGCCACCACCCGCCCCGCCTCTACGCTATGGACAACGGCAGGCCGCCCCGCCAGCTTGTCGCGACAGGGCATCGTAGTGGGGAAGCACTTCAAACGAATAGTACGAATAACGAAATAAGATACAAACTTAGATGTTGCTGATGACGAGTGTGCCGTCTTCTATATGGGCGCTGAACTCATGGAAGCTGTTCAGTAGTTCAATGGCGCGCTCGGCACTCTCGCTGCGCGGACAGAAGAAGCGCACGTGGCGTTCTATCAGCTCGCGGCCCTCTATCACCACGTTCAGCCCGTACCAGCGACCCAGCTCAACGACCACGTCGACCAGTGGCGCCTCGTCGAAGTAGATGTAGCCGTTGCGCCAGTTTATGTAGGGCTCCATATTCTCCTCTTTTGCCGTGAAGCCTTGCGCGGTGAGGCTGGCCCCCTGTCCCGGCTGCAGGGTGAGCGGACTGAAAGCCTCGTCGTTGGCCCGCACCTGCACCCGCCCTTTGATCAGGGCCACATGGGGCTCGCGGTCGGGATAGCAACTCACGTTCAGCTCGGTGCCCAGCACGCGGGCTTGCATGCGGTCGGTGTAGATGACGAAGGGGTGCTGCGGGTCGTGGGCCACGTCGAAGTAGGCCTCGCCTTGTAGGTAGACGCGCCGCTCCTTGCCTACGAAGCGCGAAGGATACGTGAGCCGTGTGTCGGTGTGCAGCCATGCTCGCGTGCCGTCGGCAAACACAATCTGGAAGTCTTTGCCTGCCGGTATGCTCACGGTGTTCTGCTCCACCTCGTCGCTGATGGCCACGCCGCGCCGCTGCTGATTGTTGTAGTCGAGCACCAGCCGTCCCGGGGCCGAGAGAGTAGTGCCCGTGGTCTGCCGGTCTTTCTCGTCAGAGAGGTTCAGCTCCTGCCCGTGGTCTACGCCGATGGTGAGCACGATGTCCTGCTTCTGCTGCGGCTTCTGGTAGGCCACGAACCGCTCGTGCTCCTGCTGTCTCTGCCCACCCGTCTGCTGCTGGCGGGGCCATAGCAGCAGCACGCCTATCACAATGGCGGCGGCAGCGCTGAGCCAAGGCAGGTAGGAGCGCCATAGCTGGCGCTTCTGCGAGGTGGGCAGCTGGCTGGCCAGGCGTGCCCACTCAGCCTCAACATCGGGCTGAGGTGCTACGGCGGTGCGCAGGCCGTCGAGCAGCTGCATCGTGCCTGCCGCCTCGTTGTCGCTAAGCAGCAGCTGCAGCTCGTCATCGGTCAGCTCATGCCCTTCTTCGGCCATCTGTGCCAAAGCATCGAGCAGATGGTCGATGCTGTGACCGTCTTCTGTTCTCATGGGTTAAGTATTTGTTTATAAGTATATCGTTTAGGAAAATAAAATCGACACCCTCGCGGGCTGGTTATTCACTTTTTTTAGGCATTTTGGCCCGTAGCGTCTTCAGTGCGGCCACAATGTGCTTGCGCACGGCGCTCACGCTGATGCCCAGCTCCTGTGCCACCTCGGCATACTTCTTGCGGTGCAGGTAGCATCGTTCCAGCACCAGTCGGGTGCGTGGCGTAAGGTCGCTGTCGATGATGGCGCGCATCTGTTGCAGCTGCGCCTCCAGCTCCTCGAGCGTTGCCGCCTCGTTGTCGTTAGTCCTGGCAAGTGTGTGTTCATAGTATTCTGCATAGCGCTGGCGTGCCTGCAGATGGCGCACGTAGTCTATGCACTTGTTGCGCACAAGGCTGAAGATGTAGGCCTTCTGCCGCTCTGGGGGAATGCTGTCCAGCTGGTCGTAGGCCTGTCTGAAGGCCTCGCCCACCAGGTCGCGGCACGCCTCGTCGTCGTCCACCATTCGCATGGCGAAGTGATACAGGCTGGTGTAGTGTTGCCTGAACAGTAGCTCCAGTGCCTTGTGCTTGTCAGTCGTCATTTGCGTGCAAAGATACGAAATGTTGACAACTCCACTACAGAATAAACAATATTTAACCCAACAACAGAGGCTCCATTGCCTCGATTGCAGTGGAGCCTCGGTCGTAGGGCGGTTGCCCGGTCAGGGGCCTTACTTCTGTCGGGCCACCTGCTTCACGGTCTTACCATTGGGCATGCGAATGAGGAAGATACCCTGCTGCGGAACCTGCTGCAGGCGGCGGCCGTCCAGATCGTAGTACTCGGTCTGGCCGTTGGCTGCGCCAGCCATACTGCTAATGCCCACAGCAATGTATTCCTGCTGCTTCTGCCACTCCTCAATGAGCGGGCGCAGCACTTCCTGGTCGAAGCCCACCCAGGGCGAGATGAGCAGCGTCATCGACAGGCCGGGCTGCTTCCACTCGCCGTTCTGCAGCATCCAGGTAGTTTCGCGGTCGCTGCCTTCACGCAGGCCACTTCCTATGGCCAGGTCGTTCACGCCGTCCTCGTAGGTACCCATGCCTTCAATCACAACATACCAGGGCTTGGGCAGGAGCAGGATGGGGAAGGCCTCGTCGTACTTGAACTGCGTCCAGGCGGTGCTCAGCGTCACGCGCGACGACTCATTCAGCTGGCTGGGGTTGAGCGTCAGTTCGCTGCCCTCGATAGGCTCGCCGGGCACGCCGTCTTCAGTCTCGTAGGCCAGATAGAGCGTAACCTTGCTGCCACGCGCGTAGTTCTTGCACTTGCCGAAGTCTATGGCCGTCTGCAGCACGTAGGCCGTGTCGAGCGGAGCCACGAAACGTTCGGCCCACTTGGTCACGCCGGCATTGTTCGAGCCGCCATAGTTGCCCAGCTTCGTGTCGCCGTCCATCATATAGTGTATCTGCATGGAGCTGGGGCTGCTGCCTGGCTCGAAGTTCCAGATGGAGTTAGAGCTGCCCACCTTGATGGCCTGCTCGCTGGCAGTGATTACCTGCTCGCCACCCGGGTTGCCCACGGTGAGGCGGTAGTGGTAGAACGCCGTCTTGTAGCGGGCGGGAATGGTATCGAAGGCCACGGTGATCTCAGGCTCGTTGGACGAGGCAATCACCTGGTCGTTGGCATCGAGAATCTCCCAGTAGAAGTAGGTGGGATGGTTGGTGGCCGTGGCACTGATGGTGATGGGCTTCTTCGTGCCGGGCACGAACGGTGCTCCGCTGGTGCGACGGTAGAAGACGTTGTCAGAGAAGGTCACGGTAGCCAGAGGCTGCTTGTAGCCCACGGTGACGAAGCCTTGCTTCTCCACGCTATTGCTCTCAGAGTTGCCACCGCTGATGGCAAGGCTCACAGCGTAGGTACCGGCCTCGGTGTAGGTTACCACGGGGTTCTCCTCGGTCGAAGTGGCGGGCTGGCCGCCCTCGAACGTCCACTGGTAACTCAGGTTCTCGCCCTTCGACAGGTTCTGGAAGTGCACCTGGTCATCAATGAACACGCTGGCAAGGTTGTCGCTGAGCCCCGTCTGGTAGACCTTCACATCGTCGATGCTGATGCGCTCGTAGACCTCGTTCAGGCCCTGGAAGGTGAAGCCTATGCGCACGCTCTTTCCGGCCAGGGCCGCGAGGTCGACGGTGACGGGCTCCCATGTATTCTGGTAGTCGGCCAGTGCTTTCTGCCAGTCGCTCAGGCTGAAGATCCGGGTGGTGTCGCCATTCTCCACGGCAATCACATCGCTCTTGTAGTTCACCAGTTCGCCCAGTGCGTAGAACGACATCTTGCTCTTCGGCTGAATGTAGATGGCATCGGCCGTCAGGATGATGGCATTGCTCAGCGAGTCCTTGCTGTTGTAGACGTACAGACGGTTCTTCGACGTGGGGTTGATTTCCTCATAGCCGGTGTTGGTGTTGAACAGCGTCTGCCACTTGCGACCGGTGTAGAGCGTGTCTATTTCCCATTTGTCGAGTTTTGCCTCGAAGTCATCGCTGAAGTAGACCGTCTGGGCCTCGGCAGCCGTGAAGGCAGCCTTGAAGTTGACGGGGGCCACCTCGACAAAGCTCTTTGCCTCGATGGTGGCCGACAGGCCAAACTCATTGGTCACGGTCAGGCGCACGTCATACTGGCCTGCCTCGCTATAGACCACCTGCGGGCTGGTCTGTGCCGAGGTAGCGGGCACGCCGCCGGGGAACTCCCAGGCGTAGGTGAACGTTTCGCCGTTCTTAGGTGTGGCGGTGAAGGTGAGCGCGTCGCCCTCGTCGATGACGGCCACCTCGCCGTCAGCGTCCTTAGCGGCAAGCGTCACGCTGGGTGTGAAGTTCTTCACAGCCTGCTCCACGCGGCTCGAGCGGTAGGTCAGCTCGGGCGTTGCCATCAGACATACGGGCGCACCGTCCCACTCCTTCCACTGCTGCAGGCTGTCTACGTAAGCGTAGGCCGTGTTGTCCTCGGGGTTCTCCTGCGGAATGGATGCCAGGGCCACCTGCTTCTCGCTGTAGGTGGGGAATCCGCTCACCACGATGAAGAATGGCTTGGTGATGGGTGCATACTCGTTTGTCGTGAGCGTCACGGTGTCGTAGTTCTTGGTGCGGGTCGTGGCCTTCTTGGTGCTGGTGAGCACGTAGTTGTAGAGCTCCAGTCCGGGCAGGCCGTTCTCGTCTTCTTCGCAAATCGATACCACCAACCCCTTGCCGCTATTGGCAGCCGTGGGGAAGTACAGGCGTATGTAGTCGATGGTGGCCGTGTCTTGCGGTGCGTCGAAGCGCTCGGCCCAGCGGCTGATGCCCAGCTCGTTGCTGCCGCCAATATAGCTGGTCTTGGTGGTGTCGGTATAGTAGGCGTAGACGTTAGTGGCACTGGGCACGTACTTCGAATTCCAGATGTACTTGGCACCGCCCACGTTGATGGTCTTCACGCCCACAGAGTCGCGCCCGGCCTCGTTGCTGGCAATGAGGATGGCGGTGAGCGTCTGGGCCGTGTTGCTGTCGAACTTCTCTATGTCGTACTCGATGGTGGGGTTCTGCTCGGTCGAGGTGGCGATGGTGTCATTGCCATTGAGGAACGTCCACTGCCAGGCCGTGGGATGATTGGCCGACAGGTCGGCGAAGGTCACTTGGTGGCGACCCGTAGCCAGCAGCGGCTGCACAGAGCTCACCACGGTGTGGCCTTCCTCAGGCATGCCGATGGCGGCCAGCGGAGCCTTGTAGCCCACGTGCACATAGCCTTCCATCGTCTTCGTGGCGCTCTTCTGGGCCACGGTATCGGTGACCGTGAGCGTCACGTCGAAGTCGCCCAGTTCGGCATAGGTGACCGCAGGATGCTGCTCGGCAGAGCTGGCGGGCTGGCCTCCGGCGAAGGTCCACTCGTACTTCAGGTTGCGGCCTGTAGAGGTGTTGACAAACTGAACGGAGCCATCCAGCACGGTCTGTGCCTTGATCGTGTCGGCAGTCTGGTAGACCACCAGGTCTTCAATGCTTATAGACCCGGTAGAGCCCGTGCCCTTGAAGGTGAAGCCTATCTGCGCCGTCTTACCCCATACGGGATAAAGGTCGACGGTCTGCTTCTGCCATGCCTCGTTGGCCACGGTGGCAAAGTCGAGCAGGGTGATCACCTCATCGCCCACCTTCACGAAGAAGGTCGAAACGTAGCTCGTGTCCAGATCGGCGTAGGTATAGAAATCGGCGTAAGAGTTCTCCTTGATGAGCATCTCCTCGCTCAGGATGGTCTGGTTGGCCATTTCGGTCTTGTTGCCCTGGCAATACAGGCGGTTCTTCGATGTGTTGTTGATGGCATCGTAGCCCGTGCCAGTGATGAACAGCGTCTTCCAGCCGTTGGTCTTAGGATTGCCTGTGGTGGTCCACTGGTCGAGGTTGTCGTCGAAGTCATCGCTGAAGTACACGTCCTGGGCCTGTCTGGCCGTAAAGCCAGCCGCCAGCGTGGGTTCGGTGACCTCGACAGCGGCCTTGATGGCCAGGGTGTCGGCAAAGCCGAACTCGTTGGTCACGATCAGCCGGACGTCGTAGGCACCTTCGGCTGCATAGGTTACCAATGGTGTGGGCTGCGTAGAGGTGGCAGGCTGGCCGCCGGGGAACTCCCAGAGATACTTCACTGCGCCATAGCCATTCGTGCTGGCCAGCGACTTGGTGCCGTCGAAGCGCACCTGCTGGCCTTCCTCTATGACGGCTACTTCGCCCTCAATGCCGGCAAACTCAATCTTGGCCGTAGGCTGGAAGTTGCTCACGGCCTGCTCTACGGCGTTGGAGGCGTAGGTCACCTGCGGATAGGCGAGCAGGCTGTAGGGTGTGCCCTCCCATTCCTTCCACACGCCGGTGCTATCCTTATAATAAGTGGTGTTGTCCTCGGCCCGCTCCTGCTCGTAGGCAGCGAGGCTGAAGCCTTCGGGCAGCTGGCCCACGGTGACGAAGAAAGGCTTGGTGATGAGCGGCAGGTCGAGCTTGGTGGTCTTGTTGCTCACCGAGCCTACGGTAATGGTGCTGTACTTGGTACGCACGCCGCCCGTGCCGTTGGTGTTGGCCGTGGTCTTGGCCAGTGTGGTCTCGTAGACCACGGTGCCAGGCAGGCCGTCCTCGTCTTCCAGCTGAATCATCACAGGCAGGTTGACGGTGGTAGCCGCACCGGGTATGACCAGACGCAGGCTGGTGATGGAGGCCGAGTCCATGGGAGCCTCGAAGCGCGTGGCCCACTGGCTGATGCCCAGCGTGTTGTAGCCGCCCACAAAGCTGGTCTGGGTGGAGTCGGTGTACTGGCGGTAGACGTTGGTGATGCTGGGACACACCTTGCTGTTCCAGATGTACTGGGCACCGCCCACCTTGATGGCATTAGAGCCCTTCACCGATGTCTCGCCTGCAGGGTTGCCAGCCGTGAGCTCGTAGGTGTATTGCTTCGACGAGGTGGTCGACTTGTCTACATTGTAGTTCACCGTTACGTTCTGGGTCTCGAAGATCTCGTCGGTGCCCAAGTCCCATTTCCAGTAGGTAGGCTCGTCGGTAGAAGCATCCTTGAAGGTCACTTCGTGGCTTCCGGAGGCGATAAAGGGGTTGAGGGTGTTGCTGACGAGGTAGGCTTCCTTCGGCATTTCGACGGCTGCCGTGGGAATCTTGTAGCCCACCTTTACGAAGCCCTCGAAGGTCTTGGTGTCGGTGGCGTCGCCGCTCTTCACCACGAGCGTCACGTCGTAGTCGCCACGGGCGGCATAGCTCACCACGGGCTCCTGCTCGGTAGAAGTGGCTGGCTGGCCGCCAGCGAAGGTCCACTCGTAGCTGAGGTCGCTGCCCGTAGAGGTGTTGATGAAGTGAACGGCATCGCCTGCACCGATGCTGGCCTTGGTATCGGCCTGCTGGTACTGGCCCACGGTGAAGGCGTCGACACGCATATTACCGCCCGTGTCGTCGGTGGTCTCTGTGATGTATTGGAAGCCGAACTTCACCGTCTTGCCGGCGTAGGAAGCTACGTCGACGGTCAGCTGCGTCCAGGTGTTGTTGGCCACGGTGCCGTCTTCAACGTAGGGCCGCAGCTCGAAGACGGCTGTGCTGTCGCCATCGGCAATCACCTTGAGGAAGAGGTTCCAGTTGGCAATCTTGGCGGTGGGCACGTAGACATAGAACGAAGCCTTCGAACCCTCCTTGACGCTGATCTCGGGCGAGATGATCCACTCGTTGCTTACGCTCTCCTTGTCGCCCGCACGGGTCATGGCCGAGCCGGGGTTGGTCGTGGTGTAGCCGAAGGAGGCTGCGTAAGAACCATACCAGGCACGGCTGGTCTTGGTGGTATCCTGCGACCAGGTGTCGAACTCCTCGGCCGACTTGAAGTCATTCCTGTAGTAGACGTCGATGGCTTCCTGGGCCGTAAAGCTGGCTTTCACCGTCTGTGCCTGCACTCCTATTGCCGAGAGGAGCAGGCTCAGGGTGAGAATGAAAAGTTTTCTTTTTCGCATACTTAGTTTGTTTTTAATTGTTATATATGTTGGTTATTTCACGATGCGCTTCTCTGTGCTGCCGTCTTCACGGCGAATGATGTAGAGACCCTTGCGCGGAACGTCTTGCAGCCTGCGGCCGTTCAGGTCGAAGCGCGACGGCACGCCCTGTGCCCTGGGGGCTGCGGGGGCGGCATCGAGGCCGCTGGGGTCTTCGCTGACCGAAGCCAGGCTCATATAGGGAGCCACGGCCAGCGAGATGCGCCCGCTGGTGGTCTCCTGCCAAATCATATTGTTGGTGAAGTAGGCCAAACCGTTGACGAAAGCCAGCGAGTCGATGTAGGCGTAGGTGGTGTTGCGCCCTGTCTCGTCGCGCAGCGGGGTGCAGCCAATGTAGGTCTCGTTGATGAGCTTCTTCGTCATGTGATCCATCTCGTAGGCGGGTATGCCGCCCACCACCACGAAGAAGTCGCCGCTGACCTTCACGGGCTGGGCAAAGGTGAACTCGGTGAAGGCATTCTCGGAACGGTCATCGCCTGCCTCCTTGCAGTCCTTCAGGGCCAGCTCGGCACGGGCCAGCACCTTGTCGGGGAAGCCCGTCTCGCCGTTGCGATCCATAATCTCGACCACGATGGTGGTGTCGGGCTTGAAGGTGGTGGTGCTCAGGAACATCACGCCCACCTTCTGAATGGTAGCCTCAGCGAGGGGTGCGTCGAACCGCTCGGCCACCTTGTACATACGGCGCGTGTTCGAGCCGCCGAAGTAGCCCTCGCCATTGCCTATCTTCACGGCGGTGATGTGCTGTTGCTCCTGCTCCTCAACATTCCACACGTAGGCTGGCGCACCGCCCACCTTGATGGCGCGCGACGGACTGTTCACGGTGGTCTGTCCGGCCTTGTTCCTGGCGGTCAGACTGAAGGTGTAGTAGCCTGCCTTGGGGAACCACACCTCGGGATGCTGCTCGGTGCTGGCATCGATGCTGGCGCCGCCATTGAACTGCCACTGCCACTCGGTGGGGTAGTACTTCGAAGCATCGCCGAAGACAACGGGCGTGTTGTTGGGCACGAAGATGCCGCCGCCCACGCGGCGGTAGCTGTTGGCGGGATAGGCGTAAAGGGCCTCGGGGGTCTGCACCTTCACGTTGACGTAGTTCTGATGGGTGGTCGCATCCTGGCCCTGGGCATTGCGCACGGTAAGGGTTACGTCGAAGGTACCTTCTTCATAATAGGTCACCACGGGGTCTTTCTCGGTCGACGTAGCGGGCACGCCGCCGGGGAACGACCATTCGTACTGCAAGTCATCGCCTTTTGAGTAGTCGGTAAAGTGCACCTGCTGGCCTTGGTACAGGTCTACGTGGCCGCCATCGCCGCCGGTCTGCAGGAACTCTATGTCGTCGATGAACACGTGGTCGCCGTCCTTGCCCCAGTAGTGCAGCTGCACCTTCACCGTCTTGCCAGCCAGGGCCGAGAGGTCGTAGCTGACGTGCTTCCAGTGGTACAGCTCGTCGAGCGAGGGGATGGTGTAGAACAGTTCGCTGCCACGCACAATGAGGGTGGAGTCGTTGTTCTCATCGAGAAGGCAGATGGTGTAGTCGTACTTGTCGCGGTCGTCGTGGCCGTAGGGTTCCCATACGAACGGGCCGTTGCAAATCCAGAAGCTCATCTGCGAGTTGGGCAGGATGGTGATGTCGGGCGAGTAGCCCAGCTCGTCCTGGTAGCTGCTGGAGCTGGTCTGGATGAGGAGCGACATCTTCGAGTCGGGGTTGTGGTTGGCCTGGTAGTCGTCGTAGGGAATGTTGTTGTGCTGCACGTAGGCATACTTGTAGACGTGCCACTGATAGGTCTTGTTGGGATTGGTGAAGTCCCAGAGCCAGGTGTCGAACTCGTCTTCGTCGTCGAAGCCGCAATGGTAATAGCTGTTTACGGCCTCAGTGGCCATAAACTGGGCTTGCGGTGTCTGGGCCCGTGCCCCTGTGAATGCCGCAAGGGCGGCGGTGATGAAAAGTAAAAGTCGTTTCATAAGCTGTTATTTTTATAGTTTAGTCAGTACGATAGAGATAAGGGTCTACCAGTCCACCCATAGACCCTACCGAGGTGGCTACGGTGGCAGGGCGGGCGGTGCTCAGCCAGAACACGATGCCATTGGGCGTGAAGCCCGTAGAGGCCCACGAGCCATCGTCCTCGAAGCGGCCCACGGTAGTGCCCATCTGCTCGTCGTAGTCCAGCAGGGCGCGCATGCCATAGCTCGATGACAGGTAGATCTGGAAGTTGCGGTCGACGAGCGGTGCGGTGATGAGCGTCACGTAGTAGCTGGCCGTATCGGTCTTCAGCCTTCCGGCATACTCCATGCTGCTCAGGTGCAGGGTGGGCGAAAGGCTGTCGAGCTGCATGGCGATGTTCCAGGAGCGCGAGGGCACCCGGAAATAGAGTGTCTTGCCCGTGTAGCCCAGCGTGCCGGGCAGCTCTACGGTAGAGCCGTCGGCCTCGGTACCGGCCAGGGTGTAGTGGCCCAGAATATCGGTCTGGGCATCATACTGCAGCACTTTCAGCGAGTCGCGGTACTGCCCCGAGGCTATGCGCACCCAGGCCGACCGTACCCGCTGCGTGGTGTTGGGCTGTGCCTCGTAGGCCACATGGCCGGCTTGCAGCGAGGCGCTGAGCCAGCTGGCCGAGGTGCTCACGGTGGTGGCGTTGTCGTAGCTGATGGGCAGCGATGCGCTGATGGCAGTATCGCCGTAAATGTAGTACCTCTGGTGAGGGAAGTTGTAGACAATGCCTCGCTGCTGCACGGTGAGGCGGGCAGAGCCACTGGCCGTGCGCAGGGTGAGGATGGCCGACCGCCCCTCGATGGTGGTGTTGGGCTGCGCCGTGAGCATCACGGTCTGGCCGCTCACCGTGGCCTGGCACCAGCTCACGGGCAGGTGGGCCTCGACGGTCTCGTTGCCTGCCACTACCACCTGGCCATCGCCGCCCTGCGAGGGGAAGAACACGCTACTGCTCACGATGGCGAGCGACGATGAGCCGCTGGCATCATCGTCGTCGCTGCAGCTGGTGAGGACCCCCACCCAGCCTCCCCCTATGATGGGGAGGAGCAGATAGAACAATACGCTCCATTTATGCTGAAAAGACTTTCTCTTCATCTTTGTGTACATTATTTATATTTTATAAATCCATTTAATCTTACTATCCACTCCCCGCCCTCAAAGGGAGGGGTAAGGGGGTGGGTCAGCTATTCCACACGACGAATGAGCGCCACGGGCTTCTGCACCTGCACCTGACCGGCCACGCCCCAGTCGCTGGGCAGGCGGGCCAGCTTGGTCAGCCCGTCGTCGCCCACGTAGGGATAGGACACGTAGTAGGAGTCGGTCTGGAAGCGCACGTAGTCGTTGGTCACGAACTGGTAGACGGGTGCCTCGTGCGAGCCGTTCCACACCGTCTTCATGCCTGCCTCGGTAGTCCAGGTCAGGTTGCCTGCCGTAGAGTTCCAGGCCATCAGGTAGACGGCGTAGCGCAGCCCGTCGGCAGGATTCTCGTAGACGCCCAGCATTTGCGGGTTCAGGTGCAAACAGCCCGCGTTCTTGTCGTAGGAGAGGAAGATGTTGTACTTGGAGCTGAGCCCCACCATATCGAAGCCGCCCTTGAAGCGGTTGGCCACCAGCCTGACGGAGGGATTCAGCCGCCCGTCGAAGTAGCTGAAGTAGTACTGCCCCTCGTACTGGCTATAGGGCACGAAGAGCGAGTCGTGGGGCAGTGGGCTCAAGCTGACCAGCTGGCCGTCGGTGCTGGTCAGCGTCTGCTGTTGCTGGCTGAGCGTGAGCTGGTCGATGCGCTGCTGGCCAACGTAGAGGGGATGGTAGAAGCGCAGCCCCTGGTCGGTGAACACGAAGAAGTGCTCCTGTGCGCGGCCCTCGGCATCGGTGTAGAGCAGTCGGCGACGGTTCAGGTCGATGGTGGCGCTGACCTGCTGCCCGCCTATGGTGCCCTGGCAACTGCTGGCGAAGTCCTCGCCCAGGGCGATGACCTTCTGCAGGTATTGTGCGGGCGGCTCGCTCAGGGGGTGCAGCGTCACGGTGTTCAGGTTGCGCTTGCCGTGCATAGAGATATAGTCGCTGGCTACGCTGTCGATGACGAACTCGAAGTCGCCGTCCTTGGCCTCATACTCCGACGATGAGGGCGTGGCGAAGAAGTGCATCAGCGTGTTGTAAGTGTCGAAGGTGAGCACCGCGCCATCGTCGCCTTGCAGCGAGTAGAAGCTGGTGACGCTCTGGCCGGGCGACAGCTCGGTGAACACCTCGGCTCGCAGCGAGTCGAAACGCACGGCGTAGGCATAGCCGCCGTAGTCCAGGTCGCGGTCGGGATAGTAGTCCATAGCCCAGCCGTAGGGTGCCTCGCGCAGCAGCTGCCAGGTGTGGTCGAGCTTGCTCTGCAGTCGGTGGGTGGCCGTCTGGTCGAAGTAGTCGTCCTGCTCGTGGGTGCACGAGGGCAGCAGCAGGGCTGCGGCCATCACGGCCACAAGCGCCGTATGGGGTGAAAAGCTCATCATATTCTTCATATTCTTTTTCGTCGTTCGTCAGGTTTCCTACTCAAAGAGTTCTTCGCCCAGGGCCACGCGCCCGGCGGCCACGTCGGCCTGGCGCCGCTGCAGGCAGGAGCGCATCTGGTCGATGTCAATCTTCCACTGGGTGAGCATATAGGCACGCACCACGTCGAGCTTGGCATTGATGAGCCGCTGCCCTTCGTCGCCGGCCTCCTGCATCCACTGGGCCCACTGCTGGGGCGAGTTCACGATGTACATCGACAGCATCTCGGCAAAGTCCTCGGTGTCGCTGTGCTGCGAGTAGGCCGAGATAAAGCCACGCGTAAGGTAGCCACTGTCGAAGGGCTTGTTGCTCCAGCTGTCGGCCACGTAGCCCGTGCCGGTGATGAGCTGGAACGAGGCAGTGTACTCCTTGGTCTGGTTGAGAATGTGGGTGAACTCGTGGTGGATGGTCTTCAGGTAGTAGCTGTTCAGCTCGTCGGGGTTGTCGATGTGCTGGTCCAGTTCGTTCACGCCCGTGAGCAGTATTTTCTTGCCTCCCTCGGCTGTGCCCAGGATGAAGGTGCCGTTGTTGCGGTACTCCCACTCGCCGATGGTGAAGATCATCTTGGGGAAGTTGCGGCGGGTGAAGCCGATGCCCGCGCACTCGTCGTAGGCCTCCAGGCAGAGGTACTTCACCAGATGGGCCAGCATGATGGCCTTGTTGTAGTCGGCGGGCACGGTGTAGTAGTTCATGTCGCTCTCCTTGTCCTCGTAGCGATACAGGTAGGCAATATTGTAGGGGGCCACGTAGTTCGAGTCGAGCCAGTAGTCGAAGGGTGTCTTTGCCCGCGAGCGGTCCAGAATGATGTCCTGCCCGCTCTCTTCAGAACAGGAGACCCCCATCCAGCCTCCCCCTATAATGGGGAGGAGCAGATAGAACAATACGCTCCATTTATGCTGAAAAGACTTTCTCTTCATTTCTTTGCACATTATTATATTCTATAAATCATTGAATCTTACTCTATACTTCCCTCCCTCACAGGGAAAGGCTACGGGTAGGCGAGCGAAGCTCGGGAATGGGGCAAGGGGGTGGGTCCCTATCTCGGGTTCGGCACCATACCCGCCTGGCGGGTCTTCAGGGGCAGCTGGGTGGCACGGCGCAGGTCGGTGGCGGTGAGCAGATCGGTCTGCCGGGTGGGGTTGCCTGCGGCATCCATCACGCGGCGTTTCACCTCTATGCCGTAGCGCTTCACGTCGAACCAGCGCAGCCCCATCTGCAGCGTTTCGATGCGCCGGAAGCCCAGCACGCACTGCAGCATGCACTCGCGCAGGCCACCCTCGGGGCCAATGTCGAAGGCGGGGTGCAGGTGCTTCTTCACCGTGCCGCGCAGGCCCTGCGGGTCGGCCTCGGTCACTTCATAGCTGTAGGGAGTCTGAGCATAGAAGCGCTGAATGGTGTCGGGCGTCAGCGTGAGGTTCACCTCGCTGGCTTTCAGTATGTTGTTCATCCACAGGTTCAGGTCGGCTGCGGCATCGTCGTAGCGCCCCAGCATGGTGAGCGCCTCGGCACGGTTCAGCAGGCACTCGTCGGCGGTGAGCACGGGGAACACGGTGTGGTAGTAGCCCGTGCCTGCCACGGCATCGGTGAACTCGAAGAGGTAGGGCAGTTTCCAGAAGATGGTCTTGTCCATATTGGTGGCCGAGTAGACCTTCATATTAGAGTAGTACACGTTGATGCCGCTCTTGTTCTGCGGCCCGCCCCAGATGTTGACGGCATTGCCGTCTTCCTGCGTGGCCAGGTAGTTGCCGTGGGCATAGCGCGAGTAGACGCTATAGGGGCCGAAGGCAAGACCCATCTTTGAGTAGCCCGTCATAAGCAGCAGGTTGCAGTTGAGCGAGGCATCGATGTAGTGCTGGGTGATGGCCGTGACCTGCTGGGTGAGCGAGGCCACATACTGCCAGTCGCGCAGCAGCGACTGGGGCTGGCTGCCCAGGCACAGGTCGGCATACTGGCGGGCTTTCTCCCACTGCTCGTAGAACAGGTAGAAGCGGCAGGCGAAGGCGTAGGCGGCCTGGGGGTTGAAGTGGTACTTGGGCACAGTCATATAGGTGTCGCCCACGAAGGGCAGGGCGGCCTGCAGGTCCTGGTCTATGAGCTGGTAGACCTGTGCCACGGTGCCCCGCTCGTAGGTCTGGCCCACCACGGTCTCGGGCCGGGTTACGTAGGGTATGCCCAGATCGGTGGCAGCGGTGGCCGGATGATAGTGCTGGCAGAAGATGTTCACCAGAATGAAGTGGTGGTAGGCACGGCACATCAGTGCCTCGGCGCGGGCCTGGCGCAAGGCAGTAGAAAGGGTGCCCTGCTGCTCTTGCAGCGCGTCGATGGCCTCAAGGGCGTGGTTGGCGTGGGCGATGGCCGAATAGCAGCCCTCCCAGACGCGTTCGGGCGACTCGTTGTCGGCCTCGGTCACGTCTTGCCAGCCAAACACCTGCTCAATGAAGCGGTCGCTGTTGGGGTTGTTGGCGCCGTAGTCGTCGACGTTGTCGCTCATAAACTCGGTGATGAGCTGGAACGATGCCGTGGTGTAGGCGTAGGTCAGCATCTTCTCTATATTGTCCTCGGTGTTCAGCTCGGCCCGGTTGTCGGGCAGGGTGTCAAGGTAGTTGTCGCAGCTGGTGAAGACCCCCACCCAGCCTCCCCCTATGATGGGGAGGAGAAGATAGACCAATATGCTCCATTTATGCTGAAAAGACTTTCTCTTCATCTCTGTGTACATTATTTATATCTTATAAATCCATTTAATCTTACTATCAGCTCCCCTCCCTCTGAGGGAAAGGCTACGGGTAGGCGAGCGAAGCTCGGGAATGGGGTGAGGTGGTGGGTCTTACAGCCCCAGCCTCAGCGTGAGCGTGAACTGCTTGGGCATGGGCACGGCCACGCCGCCGCTGTTGGTAAACTCGGGGTCCTGCCCGTTCAGCTTCTTGTCGGCGTAGATGAGCAGCAGGTTGGTGGCCTGCAGCTTGAGCGACAGGTTGCTCAGGTGCAGATGGCCGATGAGCTGCTTGGGGAAGTCGTAGCCCAGCGACACCTCCTTCAGCCTCACGAAATCGCCCCGCGCTATGCGGGCATCGCTATAGTTGTAGGCGTTGTAGGCCCAGGACAGGTGCTGGTCGTTGCGGTTCTGGCGGGTCGAGGCTATGACGGGAATGTCGGTGAGCAGCTCGTCGCCAGCCACCACCCAGCGGTTCTTGAACTCCTTGGGCATGGCCGTGAGGTCGGTGTAGCGGGCGCGGAACACGGGGTCCAGGCGCACCACATTGCCAAAGCTATAGGTAATAAACACGTTGAACGTGAGGCCGCGCCAGGTGAGCACATTGCCCAGGGAGCCGACATCGGTAGGGTCTACCGAGCCGCTGTACTTCAGAAACGAGAGCTTCTCGGGGTCGCTGGTCTGGAAATAGATGCCCGTCGTGGTCACATTGCCGTCCTGGTCGAGGAAGGTGGGCAGGCCCTCGTTGTTCAGCCCCATAAAAGGAATGCTGAAGAGCGAGCGCACGGGGTAGCCCTCCTGGGCGAAGCCACTGCCCGAAACGAGGTCGATGACGCGCTCGGAGGTCTTCAGGTCGGTCACCTCGTTGTGAGTGTGCGAGTAGATGAGGTTGGTAGTCCAGCTGAAGTCCTTCTGCTTGATGTTCTGCGTGGTAAGGCTCAGCTCTATGCCGTTGGAGCGCATCGACGCGATGTTGCCAAAGCGGTCCATGTCGCCACCGGCTCCCTGGGTGCGTGCCAGGCCTATGAGGTCGTAGTTGTTGCGCACGTACCAGTCGGCGGCCAGCGAGATGCGGTTGTTCAGGAAGCCCGCCTCCAGCCCGATGTTCAGTTCGTGCTTCTTCTCGTAGGTCAGGTCTTCGTTCTGCAGTTCACTGATGTAGAGGCCCGTCTCCTTGATGTCGGCCAGAGGGCGCCAGGGCTTGCCGCTCTTGATGACGACCAGCGAGTTGGTGACGTTCGACGGGCCGCGGTCGGCGGTGAGCGAGTAGCTGGCCTTCAGCGTGAGGTGGCTCAGTGCGGGCTGCAGCTTGGAGAACCAAGGCTCTTCGTGCACATTCCAGGCTGCCGACACGTTCCACGTGGGCAGCCATCGGGCCGAGCGGCTCTTGCCCAGCTTGTTGGTGCCCTCATAGCGCAGGGTGGCATTGAGCGTGTAGCGGCTGCGCCAGGAATAGGTGGCGTTGCCGAAGAAGGCTGCCGAGCGCTCCTGCGTCTTGTAGAGGTTGTAGTAGTCGGTGTTTTCCTCGGCCCCACGCTTGAACACCTCATAGGCGTAGGCGGGAATCTCGCCCACCGAGTACTGCATGCCCCAGCCCCGGAACCACGTGCGCTGGCGGTCTACGGCATTGGTCTCCATACCACCGTAGAGGTTCAGGATATGCTGGTCATTGTACACATCGTTGTATTGTGCCGACGCGCGGAAGTCGTAGCCGAACATACGGTTGTCTGTGCGCTCGTAGATGCCGCCGTAGGGCAGCACCGAGATGGGCAGGGCGTAGATGTTGTCGGGATCGGTGTAGAGGTAGCGGTTGGCATTGCGTATGGTCGAGGTGCCCATGGCGCGGTAGGCCTGCGCCTGATTGCTGTCGTCGAGGATGTTGTGCTCCTGCGAGGTCGACGAATACTTGATGGCACCCAGGACGGTCAGCTCTACTTTCTTCACAGGCTTGTAGGAGAGCGAGCCATGCAGACGGAAGTCGGTGACGTTCAGCTCGATATAGTTGTTGTCGAGCTCCTGGAAGATGTTGAACGGGGCGTAGTTGCGGGTATAGAACTCGTTGGGGTCGAGCGTCCGGCTGGTGTTCAGCGCGTAGGAGTAGGGGTTGATGTCGAACGAGCGGTTCACCTCGCCACTCACGGGGTCGGTCTGGCGCGAGAGCGTGCCGGGAGCCGTCTGCTTGCGGTAGCTGGCGTTCGAGATGACGTTGGCCGTGAGGTTGCTCAGAATGCGGTAGGTGGTGTTCAGGTTGGCCGTGTAGCGCTGCACCTCGCTCTGGCGGGTCCAGCCAGGGTCGCTCATAATCGAGGCCGACACGTAGTTCTGCACCTTCTCGGTGCCACTCGACACGCTGATGCTGTGGGTGTGCTGTATGGCGTTGGAGAAGAGCAGGTCGAACCAGTCGGTATTGCGGCTCTGTGCCTGCCGCAGGTACTGGTTCTTGGCCTCCCAGGTGTTCTCAAGGGCAAACTGGTTGGTCTGCTCGTCGTACTCAGACAGCAGCTGGTACATTTTGCCGTAGACGCCGCTCTCGCTGGCATTGGCCGTCGAGGCATAGTTCAGGTAGCCCTTCTGCTCCAGTTCCTGATAGACACCCATCTGGTCCCATGAGTTCATAATGTTGAACTCTCTGTAGGAGGGCTTCAGGCGCATGGTGTACTCGCCGGTGTAGCTGATGTGGGCCTGTCCGGCCTTGCCTTTCTTGGTGGTCACCACGATGACGCCCGCCATTGCGCGCGCACCATATATAGAGGTGGCCGAGCCGTCCTTCAGAATCTCGAACGATTCGATGTCGTCAGAGTTCAGCCCCGCAATGGCCGAGGAGATCAGGGTGTTGGCATCGCCGCTCGACAGCTCGTCGGCCGATACGTCGACCACGTCTTCCATAATCACGCCGTCGACCACCCAAAGGGGCTTGCTGCTGCCGTAGATAGAAGTGGCACCACGCACGCGGATCTTGGGTGCCGTGCCAAAGGTGCCGCTCACGTTCTGTACCGACACGCCGGCAGCGCGGCCTTCCAAAGAGCGCGAAATGTCGGCCATACCGTCGATCTTGGTGCCCTCGGCATCGATCTTGGCCGACGAGCCGGTGAACAGGCGCTTGTCTACCTTCTGCATACCTGTCACCACCACCTCGTTGAGCACGGTGTTCTCGTGCAGGGTGATGCGCATCGTGGGCTTTGGCGTGAGCGTCTGCGTCTCCATGCCCAGATAGCTCACCACCAGCTTCTTGCCTTGTGGTACGTGAATCTTGAACTGCCCGTTCAGATTGGTTGTGGTACCGGTCTTGGTGCCTTGAACGATGACGGTGGCGCCTAACAGCGGCTCGCCATTCTGATCGACCACGGTGCCCTGGACGGTGCGCCCTTCCTTAGGGACTTTGCCGGCACGGGTCACGGTGATAAACTGCTTGTCGATGGTGAACTCCAGGGGATGTGGGCCGATGATTTGCGACATGGCTTCGCCAATATCGGTGGTGCGCAGATTGAGGGTGGCGGTCATTCCGCTCACGTCTTCGGCCACATACATCACCTTGTAGCTGGTCTGGTGCTCCAGTTGGCGGAAAACACTGGCCAATGGCTCTTGACTTGCTTTAACCACAATCTCGGGTGAGGACTCTTGCGCACTGGCGGGAGAAGCCAGTAGCAAGATCCAGGCCAAAACGGTTACAAACCGGGCAATTTGTGAGGATGGCTGGTGCATTGTTTGAATATATTTTATTAATATATCGTAAATCTATGCAAATTGGACACCCCCAAAATCTCGATTTTTGTGTCAAACTATTACTTTTTTACGGAAAAAACTGCTATTTTATGAATGTTTATTCGTAATTTTGCACCAAATTAATATTTCAGCAGTATGAAACTATGTGTTTTTTGTTCGGCTAACCAGCAGATAGACCCCGATTTCTTCGATTTGACGAAGCAACTGGGCGTGTGGGCGGCCGGGAATGGTCATACCATTGTGTTCGGCGGCCACGACGCCGGACTGATGCACTCGGTGAGCAAGGCCGCCAAGCAGGCGGGTGGCAGGGTGATCGGGGTGGTGCCCCGCGTGATTGAGGAGATGGGAAGGCTGAGCCCGTGGCTCGACGTGCACATTCCCACCGAAGACCTGACCGACCGCAAGTCGCTGATGATGGCGCAGAGCGATGCCTTCATCGTGCTGCCCGGCGGCATCGGCACGCTCGACGAGCTGTTCACCGTGGCCTCGGCCGCCACGCTGGGCTACCACCACAAGCCCATCATTCTTTATAATATGAAGGGGTTCTGGGATTCGCTCATTGCCTGTCTCGACGATTTGCACACAAAGGGCGTCACCCGCAAGGACTGGCACAGCTACATAAAAATAGCCACCTCGCTGGGCGAAGTGGCTCTCCTGATAGGTGAGGAATAGTGCGGGCTTTTCAAACCAGTGCTTAATTAGCACGCAACGGAGCCTGAATTGGCACGCAACGGAGGCTGAATTGATTTGCAATCGATGCTCCGTTAAGAGGTAATTCAGTACTAATTGGCTGAGGGCTGCATCAGTGCTTCGGCCATCTGGCGGCCCAGGGCCTCGCACTGGGCGATGGTCTCGGGGGTCAGGGCCTGCTTGATTTCCACAGGCGTGCCCACCTGTTCGTACTTCAGCTTCTCTTCATTCCAGCGCGTTATCTCGCTCACGGCCTTCGAAGCCCAGCTGAACGAGCCGAACCAGCCGAAGAGGCGGCCCTTGATGTCCTTCTGCGACAGCTCGTCGAGCAGCACGTTCATCTCGTGGTACAGACCCGTATTGTAGGTCGGTGCACCCACGATGAGGCCACGGTAGCGGAACAGGTCGCGAATGATGTAGCTGTGGTGGGTCTTCGACACGTTGTACATCACGATGTTCTTCAGGCCGGCCTGAGCGGCAGCGCGGGCAATGACCTCGGCGGCACGCTCGGTGTTGCCGTACATTGTGCCGTAGCAGATGACCAGGCCCGGCTCGGCCTCGTACTTCGACAGGCGGTCGTAGATGCCGATGACCTTCCCGACATACTGATGCCACACGGGGCCGTGGGTGGCGCAGATGTAGTCGACCTTCACGCCAGCCAGCTTCTTCAGGGCCATCTGCACGGGCGTACCATACTTGCCCACGATGTTCGAGTAGTAGCGCGTCATCTCGAGCCAGAATTCGTCGCAGTTCATCTGCTCGTCGACGTAGGCTCCGTTCAGCGCACCGAAGCAGCCGAAGGCATCGCCACTGAAGAGGACGGTGGCACCAGTGCCCGGCGCTTCTCCGTCGGGAGTGGTGGCAAGGGTCATCATCGTCTCGGGCCAGTGCACCATAGGGGTGAGCACGAACTGCAGGGTGTGGGCTCCCAGCTCGATGGAATCGCCGTTTTTCACCTCTTTCAGCCCTGTGGTCAGGTGGTAGAAGCCGCTCATCATGTCGAACGTCTTCTTGTTGCCAATGATCTCGATGTTGGGGTAGAACTGGCGCAGCAGGGCCAGCGAGCCGCTGTGGTCGGGCTCCATGTGGTTCACCACCACATAGTCGATGGGGCGCTCGCCAATGACTTCGCGGATGTTCTCGAGGAAGGGCATGAAGAAGTCTACTTCGACGGTGTCGATGAGGCACACCTTCTCGTCGTCGATGAGATAGCTATTATAGCTTACGCCATTGGGCAGGGGCCAGAGGCCCTCGAAGAGCGTCTTGTTGCGGTCGTTGACGCCCACGTAGAAGATTTTCTGGGTGATTTCTTTCATTTTATTTTTGGGGTTTTAGGATAGGGCTAATGGGGCTTATAGGTCTTATGGGCCCTATAGGTCTTATAGGTCTTATGGGACTTATAGGGCCTATAGGCCTAAGGCAGGGCCTGCTTCATTTGCTGGCCGAAGTCGTGGTCGATGCTGTTGTTCAGGCTGCGGCACACCTGGGCCGAGAACTGCTGGGCACAGGCAATGACCTGGTCCCACTGCTGCTCGGTGAGGCCCTGGTCTATGACCTGGCGGGTGATGTTGTGCTTCATCATGCCATAGACGAAGCCGGCGTTGAAGTTGTCGCCCGCGCCTATGGTGCTCACCACGCTGCCCTCGATGGGCACCACGGGGTACTGCTTCTTCAGCCCGCCCTCGGCCCGCAGCTCTACCGGGTTGGGGCCCTGGGTGTAGATGAACTTCTTGGTGTAGAACGAAATCTCCGAGCGGTAGACGGAATCGGCATCGGTCTTGCGATACATAATCTCGAAGTCCTCGTTGCTGCCGCGCACGATGTCGGCCATCTCCAGGTTCTCTATGATGTTGGGCGTTACGCGCAGCAGCTCGTTCTTATGAGAGGCCCGGTAGTTCACGTCGTAGTAGAGTATGGCCCCGTGGTTGCGGGCATACTCCAGAAAGCCCATCACCTGTGGACGTATGACGGGGTTGATGGCGAAGAACGAACCGAAGACCACCACGTCGTCGGGATTCACCTCGGGGTAGACGAAGTCCAGCTGGTCGTGCGGATGATCTTTGTAGAAGAGATACTGAGCATTGTTCTGCTCGTCGAGAAAAGCCAGGGAGATGGGTGACTTGGAGTCGGGAAACACACATACATTCGAGGAATCGACACCGTTCTCCTTCAAAAAGCTGATGACCCATTCGCCCACGCGGTCGTTGCCCGTTTCGCTGATGAAAGTGGCGGGCACACCGGCACGCCCTAAAGAGATGATGGCATTGAAAGCCGAGCCGCCCGGTACGGCCTGAATGGGCTCCTTGCCCCTGAAAATAATGTCGAGAACAGTCTCGCCAATACCTATTACACGTCGCATAATTCTACTGTTTTGTTGCTGCAAAGTTAGCGATAAAAAACAATATGACCAAATAATTGGGCATTTTGAGGTCATTTGGCGCAAAAAAATAGTCTTTTTTGCAATCAGTCACAATTTTTTTCGTATCTTTGCAGCGTTAATACTACGAGCTAAGCAATATTTGATCAAATAAAAAACAAAACTCTAGAGTAATGAAAAACAAGAAACTTTTCATGACCGCAGCCATCTCAATGCTGCTGGCTGGTGCCGCACAGGCACAGGACGACTTGCGTCTGAAGTCTTACTCGTTTGTTGAGGCTCAGGGTGGCTTGCAGCTTACCTCGACCGATGCCCCGATGGACAAGCTGATGACTCCCACTGCCGCACTCTCTCTGGGACATTATTTCTCGTCTGTAGTGGGTGCCCGTCTGCATGTGAATGCATGGGAGTCGAAGAGTGGATTCGACGACATTGACAAGTACTACAAGTGGAAGTATGTGACGCCCGACCTGGACCTGCTCATCAACCTGACCAATCTGTTCAGTAGCAACAAGAGCGGCAGCCATGCGCTGAACGTCATCCTGCTGGGCGGTGTGGGCCTGACCTACGCCTGGGACAACGACGAGCTGAAGGGCCTGAACCTGCCCTCGAACGTTACGCCGCTGGCATGGGACGACAACCGCCTGAGCCACAACCTGCGTGCCGGTCTGCGCTTAGAGACCAACGTCACGAAGCCTCTGGGCCTGTCGCTCGAGGTTAACGCCAACTCGAAGGACGACCGCTTCAACTCGAAGACCAATGATACCGACGACTGGCAGTTCACCGCTATGCTGGGTCTGTCGTACCGCTTCGGCCATAAGTACGAGGGCCCGAAGTACATCACCAAGATCATTGACTATGAAGAGGAGATCGAGGTCGATGAGCCCACCACCATTATGGTGAAGGAGAAGCGCCCCGTCGAGAAGATGGAGCAGAAGAAGATTGAGGAAGCTATTTTCTTCAATATCCGCGAGAGCGAGGCCGACAAGGCTGCTGGCATTGACGCTGCCATCAAGAAGGTGGCCGACCTGATGAAGACCTCTGAGGATGCTACGTTCACCGTGACGGGCTATGCCGATAAGGGCACGGGTACCGCCAAGCTGAACAAGATGTATGCCCAGAAGCGTGCCGAGAGCGTTACCGCCAAGCTGGTGAATGAGCATGGCATTGCTGCCTCGCGTCTGAAGAGCGACTCGAAGGGCGACACCGTTCAGCCTTTTGCCGAGAACGACAAGAACCGTTGCGTCATTGTGACCGGCGAGGGTACGTTCAAGGTGACCACTTACGAGGAGGTTGAGGTCGAGAAGCAGACCACCAAGAAGGTGAAGAAGACCGTGACCCGTCAGAAGGAAGTGCAGGAGCGCGTAAGATAAAAGCGAGAAGCATCAGCGCTGACAAACGATCAGCACATGATCGCCCGATGCAAGGGTGGTAGCAAACAAGTAGTTGCTGCCACCCTCTTTTAGTTTCAGTCGTTTGCGCAGTTCGGCCACGCTGAGGGGGAAGTTGCGCACGGTGATATTGGCCTGGCGAATGTCGCGCAAGGCCTCTTTCAGTTCCTTTTTGTTCATTGAGGTGACGGCCACGATGCGGAAGCCCCGGCCGGGGAAGTCTTCGATGGGCTTCTCGGAGAGGAAGAGGTGGCTGTTCTGGGCCAGCTGGCTCACGCCGAACTGGGCTTCGACAGCCTCAAAGCAACCCGCCTTCATGATGCTGGCGTTGGGCTCAAAGAGGTAGTGGGTGGGGCTTATGGGGCCTATAGGGCCTATGGGTCTTATAGGACCAATAGGTCTTATAGGACTTATTGGCCCTATAGGCCCTATTGCTTCTGGTGAAAAGAGCTGGCCATCGTTCCAGCACACCAGACGCAGGCCGGCGCCTTGCCGCGAAAGCACTATGAGCAGCTCCTTGCACTCGCCACCCACCGACACCACGTGCACCTGCCGCACCCACTGCTCGCCCAGGTCTTGCACGGCCTTGCGCCAGTCGAGCATGGGCGACAGCTTCAGCATCACGTAGTCGGCCTTCAGCAGCAGCTCGTCGCGCAGGGTCAGTATGTCGGGGGTGCAGTCGGCAATGCCGTAGGTGCGGCCGCCGTGATCGTCGCGGCGGGCAGGGTCGGCAAACAGCATGGTTGCGTGGTGTATCTGCCGTAGATACTCCTCGCAAGTGGCGCAGATACTCTGAGCATTCGTAACGCCCAGTAGCGGGAAGTTATGGCGGGCCAGCTGGCACAACGCCTCCTGCCGCTCAACGTAGATGGCCTGTTGGAACAATGGGGCCAGAAAGCAGAAATCGACCCCCAGCCCGCCCGTAAGGTCAATGAGGGTAGTAGGCGGCTGTTGGGGGTGTTGGGGGTGTTGCGATAATATCGCAACATCTTTGACAAGGGGGGCGGCAACAGCCGCCTTATAGCGGGCGGCGGGCTCGCTGCTGCACTGCTCTAATGAGAGATGGGGAGGGTAGAGCACCCCCTCGGTGGCCGCCCACGTAGGCAGCTTATGGCGGGCCACCTGCCAGCCGGCTATCTGCTGAAGCGCAGCTGGCAGGTCGACCCCCTCCTCGCGACAACCGCGCAAGGCCAGTTGCCGCACGTCGTCCTCGCGGTGTGTGGCTATGAAGCGCAGGGTGGCCTCGCTGAGCATCACTTCACCACGATTTTCTTCTTACCCTGCACGTAGATGCCACGGCGCAGTTGGTGGCGGTTGCCCATGCGCTGTCCGCGCAGGTTGTAGATGGGCTGTTCACCGTTGCCGGCCTTGACGCTCACGGTGCTGATGCCATCGACGCCGCTGCCATCGTAGCTGAAAGCCTGTCCCACCTTCGAGCCCCACACGTACTGCTCCAGTCCAGGATAGTCGATGAAGGGGTTGCGGTTCTTCTGAATCTTGTAGACGGCCTCGTTGCGCTTCAGCTCCTTCTCGCTCACAGGGTCTTGCTCAGACCAGCGCATCAGCATCTGCAAGGCCCAGTCGGCCAGTCCGGGATACTGCTTGCCGTCGAGCATTGTACGGCTGTCGGCAAAGTTGTTGTACCAGTCGGCTATTTTCTCGTCGTAGCACGTCACCATATAAAAATAGGTACGCGCGAAATCGCCCTTATACTCATCGCCCGGTTCGAACACCGTGCCCGAGTAGCCCAGGCCGCTGCGTGCCGATCCCAGTTTCGAGAAGCCGCCTTCCGACTGCCAGCTCGCCGTGCCCACTTCGCCGAAGGGGTAGTTGGAGCGCTTGTTGTTCACCAGCTTGTCGGTGGGGTACATGTGGTGCAGGTCAGTGTACATGGGCTGAACCTTGCCGCCGAACCAGCTGTTGGGCATAGAGTGCTCGCGATTGTAGAACTCGCCCTCCTTCGTGCCGCCGCTGCCCCGGTCCTGATCGGTGCCGAAGGTGAAGTTGCTGGTGGCCGAATACATATCCCACACCTTGCCGTCGGCCCGCATATCGGTGCTGAGGAAGTCGTTCCACAGGTCGCCATACGACCGCTCCGTGCGGTTGTAGATGCACTCGCTCAGTGCCGACTTCAGTGCAGCGCCCGTCTTGCCGTCGGCCTTCTGGTAGTAGCTGCCCGTGTTGTTGGGGCCTTGTGTGTCATTGGGCAGGTTGTCGCCCAGGCGGAACAGCTTAGCGCCGTGGCTGGGCACGACGGTACGCAGCGTGCCGGTGGCAGTGCCCTGGCTCTCCTTGGCCCAGATGTCGTAGACGGGCACAGCCTCCTGCTCGCCATAGCCCAGCTGGGTGAGGTCGAACACGAAGTCCTGCGTCTTCGTGACGTAGAAGAAGAACTCCATCGTGGTGCCAGTGCTGTTGGGGTTGTCGGTATCGCAGCTGCTGTCGTAGCCGCACAGGGCGCGGAAGGTCTTGTAAGAATGGCCCTCGGGCAGGTCGTAGACCAGCGTGCACTCGGCGTTCAGGCCCAGGCCCGTGTCGTAGCTCTTCCCGTCGACGCGCAGCGTGCCGTTCTCCACGTTCTTGTTCTTGTGGAGCGAGCCCCAGTCGCTGGTGTACGAGGTGTGGTTGAGCGTGGTGAGCGAGGTCTCCTTGCCATCAGCATCGATGAGCACGGGGTTGATCAGGTCGGCACGGTCGTAGGCAAAGCCGTCGCCGTAGTTGCTCACGAAGATGCGCAGCTGCTGGGCCCCCGTGACGTCGCACTCCATCGTCTTGCTCTTGGTGCCGGTGCGCGAGATGAGTCCCGAGCGGGCGGCATAGTCCTGCTGCTCGGCCGTGAGCGGGTTCTCGTTGAACACCATAAAGCGTATGGAGGTAGTGGCACCCGTCTGGTTGATGCCCGAGTCGTCGGCAGCGGCCATCGCCTTGAAGCGCACCACGTCCATGCTCTCAGGAATCTGGAAGAACAGCGCGGCGTTGGCATCGGTCGAGAAGCCACGGTCGTAGCTCACGCCCATCACCTTCATCTTGCCGCCATTGTCTACGTTCTTGTTCTCATAGACCCGGTTGAAGTAGCTCTTCGTGTAGTCGCGCGTCTTGTACTGTCCCGTCAGCTCCACCTCGGTTCCGTCGCGCAGGATGAGCGTGGGGTTGATCCAGTCGCCGTGGTCGTAGTTGTAGTTGTCGCCGCCATCGTCGACCACGAGCACCAGCGTCTTCGAGCCGCTGGGCCACTCAATGTCCACGTCAACGGCGTGCCCGTCGGTGGTGTAGGCCACCGTCTCGCTCTGGTAGAGGGCCTTCGACCCAACAATCCAGCGGGTGTTGTCGCGCTGGAACAGGGCCAGGTAGCGATTGCCCGTGGCGGGGTCGGTCGACGTCCACACCACGTGGCCCAGATCCTCGTCGTTGAGCACCTGGTGGGCATCTTCGCCATATTTGTGCATCTGGTGATACTCCTCGTTGTTGAGCAGCGAGAGGGTGAAGGCATCGTTCCTGGTCATCTCGCCACCGAAGAACAGGGGCGAGTGGCAGATGCCCCAGAGCGTCATCATGGTGTACTGCTCGTTGTGCGACAGGTTGGTCCATCGGCCGGCATCGGCATTGGTGTAGCCTTGGTCGGCAATGGTCATTGCGATCTGTCCCAGGGGCAGCATATCGCAGTCGGCATAGTTGCCGGGGCGGGTGACGTTCTCCCAGGCGTGGGCCTCGTTGAACACGGCATCGACGGCACTCCAGTTGTCCCACAGGTCGTCCATCATACGCCACATATTGGCATTCTCCAGACACTCCTGGGCGTAGGTGTACTGCGTCTTGCCGGGCGAGAGCGAGAGCACGATGGGGCGGCCCGTCTGGTCGATGGCCTTGCGGATCATGTGGATCTCGTCGGTGTAGAACGGGCGCGACAGGTCGTCGATCTTCAGGAAGTCGACGCCCCACTCGGCATAGAGGTCCATAATCGAGTTGTAGTACAGCTGACCGGCCTCGTTGTTGCGCACCAGCAGGTTGTCCTTCAGCCACGTGCAGGGCGAGGTGGTGCCGTTGTACACCTGGGTCCAGGGCGTGGCCTCGCTGCCCTTCCGCTTATAGGAGCTGCCCACTACCTTCTGCGGCACGCCGCGCATAATGTGGATGCCGAACTTCAGTCCCATCTTGTGAATGCTATCGGCCATAGCCTTGAAGCCGATGTTCTTGCCGTCCTTCATGCACGAGGGGAAGCGAGTGGGAGAGGGCAGGTAGCGGCCATACTCGTCGAGCACGTAGTCCTGCGTGCCCCGCTGGTTGTAGTTGCCGCCGCCCAATGAGGGGTGGTTGCAGTACCAACGGATGTCGACGACCACATACTCCCAGCCGTACTTCACCAGGTCGTTGTCAACCAGGTACTTGGCATTCTGCATCACCTCCTTCTCGGTGACGCTCGAGTAGTAGCAGTCCCACGAGTTCCATCCCATAGGCGGTGTCATGGCCCAGGTGCGGAAGGTGGCCACCTCTTCGTCCTGCGCCAGGGCAGGGGTAGCAAAGAGTAGCAGAGACATCAGTGCAAGCGCACAGCCTTTGAGCATGCCACTTGTAGTGCGGGCAAATTGTCGATAGTCGTTTGTGTTGGCGACTACCTGTGAGTGAGATTGTTTCTTCATGTTCTGTATAGTTAGTATGGTAGTTTTAGTCATGAAACAATTCTTTCTTGAAAAACTCTACGGCATCTTTCAGGGGATCAAGATAGTTTTTGATGATCGAAAATACAGCATCAGGGTCAACTTCAAAATAATGATGGGCTATAATATCACGTGCTCCCATTACTTTCTTCCACTCTATTGACGGATAAGTTGGTAACAGCTGTTTGTCTGTAAGTTTGTCAAGCGTTTTCACTGACTCGCCAAGTGCTATAATCACCATACATGCAGCATCTAGTTTCTCCATTCCCCACGGGGAAAGCAGAAAATCATCGACAGAATGTACCTGCGTCGTGCGCTCCTGCAAGCGGTTGATGGCCGTCTCAATGTTCTTGATGGTCTCGTAGACCATCGCCAGTTTTTCAGTAGACTCGAATTCCATATTTCATTATTTGTTGTTTAAATAGTGGATTCATACGTTCCCGCATACGAACTACATCGACATCGCAGCCTAAAAGTTCTTGCAGATAGATTTTGACACCGGCTTGATTAAATAGGTCGGGAATCATTTCTACGCACACGTCGACATCGCTTCCCTCTTTCTGTTCGTTTTTGGCAAGGGAGCCGAAAAGCATCATAGAGCTGACGCCATAATGCTCGTCGAGATACTGGCGGGTGGTTCTCAACTTCTCAATGGTCTCTTCTCTGTTCAGCATAATTGTATTCTTTTTGGGGTTCTTGGTTGCAAAGTTACACATTTTTTTGATACAATTGATGAAAAAGCAGTCATTTTCGTTCGTTGAAAAGAAAAAATGTACTATCTTTGCAAGCAGCAAACAACAACTATACCTAAAAACTTAAAACAAACGCCTTATGACTATCATGATGTTCGTTCAGCTGCTCATTGTGCTGCTGGCTTTGTGGGTAGGCTCGCGCTACGGCAGCCTGGCCCTGGGCGCCATCTCCGGTATTGGACTGGCTATTCTCGTGTTCGGATTCGGCCTGAAGCCAGGTTCGCCTCCTACCGATGTGATCTACATTATCATCGCTGCCGTGACCTGTGCGGGCGTGCTGCAGGCCTCGGGCGGTATGGACTGGATGATTCAGATAGCCGAGAAGATGCTGCGCAAGCACCCCGACCGCATCACCTTCCTGGCCCCGCTCACCACGTTCTTCCTCACGGTGCTCGTGGGCACCGGCCACGTGGTCTATACGCTCATGCCCATCATCTGCGACATCGCGCTGAAGAAGGGCATCCGCCCGGAGCGCCCCTGTGGCGTGGCCTCGATCGCCTCGCAGGTGGGCATCACCTGTTCGCCCATCGCTGCCGCCGTGGTGGCCTTCTCGGCTATCTCGGCCTCGAATGGCTTCCACGTGAACAACCTGCAGATTATCATGATCACCATACCGGCCTGCATCTGCGGACTAATGGCCGCTGCCACCGCCAGCTATCATCGCGGCAAGGACCTGGACAAGGACCCCGTGTTCCAGGCCCGCCTGAAGGACCCCGTGCAGTACCAGTACATCTATGGTAGCAACGCCACGACGCTCGACAAGGAGATCGCTCCCGAGTCGAAGCGTGCCGTCTACATCTTCCTCGCTGCCCTGGGCATCATTGTGCTCTTCTCTATCGTGCAGATGTTCGGCGGCAACCTGCTGCCCTCCTACGATGCCATTCAGGCCGTGAAGGGCGGTCCTGCCGAGATTACCATTGCCGCCGGTGGCAACGTGACGCAGACGGCCAAGCAGCTGGCCACGGCCGGCGTGGTGGTAGAGGGCGTGACCGAGGTGGTGAAGAAGCCGCTGGCCATGAACCTGGTCATCCAGATCGTGATGATCAGTGCCGCCGCGCTGATGATCATCTTCTGCAAGGCCAAGCCCAAGAACGCCGTGGCCGGAGCCGTGTGGCAGAGCGGTATGGTGGCCGTGGTGGCCATCTACGGCATTGCCTGGCTGGCCGATACCTACTTTGGCTCGTATATGAAGGAGATGCAGCTCATGCTCACTGACCTCGTGTCGGCCTATCCGTGGACCATCGCCATTGCCTTCTTCCTCGTGTCGGTGCTCATCAACTCGCAGGGCGCCGTGGTGGTGGCCATGCTGCCACTGGCCTACACCCTGGGCATCGAGGGCTGGGTGCTGCTCGGCGTGCTGCCCAGCGTCTATGGCTACTTCTTCATTCCGAACTATCCCAGCGATATTGCCACGGTGAACTTCGACCGAAGCGGCACCACCGTCATTGGCAAGTACCTGCTGAACCACTCATTCATGATGCCGGGACTCATCTGCGTCATCACCAGCACGCTCGTGGCCTATCTGCTCACTTACGTGCTGCACAACTTCGCAGGCATGTTCTAACCCCCTGTCTTAGCTGGTTTTCAACGAAGGCTCCGTTAGTTCTCAACGGGGCCTTCATTGCATCGTAACGGGGCCTCCGTTGTTTTGCAACGAAGCCTCCGTTGAACCCTAACGGAGCCTAAAAAACAACAGGGGGCAAGAAAAATGCCTCTGACACGTGCGTTCTCTCGGATATTTTGCGTACCTTTGCGCCCGAAATTGTAATAGTTGATTATGTACGACGTAAAGAAGATACGCGAGGACTTCCCCATCCTGTCGAGGGAAGTGTATGGCCGGCCGCTGGTCTACCTCGACAATGCTGCCACCACGCAGAAGCCGCTCTGCGTGCTCGATGCCATGCGGCAGGAGTACCTGAACGTGAATGCCAACGTGCACCGGGGCGTGCACTACCTCAGTCAGCAGGCCACCGACCTGCACGAGGCCGCCCGCGAGAAGGTGCGGCAGTTCATCAACGCCCGCAGCACGGCCGAGGTGGTCTTCACCCGTGGCACCACCGAGGCCATCAACCTGGTGGCCCAGACCTTCTGCGAAGCCTTTATGAAAGCGGGCGACGAGGTGCTCGTCACCGATATGGAGCACCACTCCAACATCGTGCCCTGGCAGCTGCAGGCCCAGAAGCGCGGCATCGTGGTGCGCCACCTGCCCATCAACGACCGTGGCGATCTGGCCGCCACTGTGGGTGGCGACCTCCCCACCCAGGCCGTCCCTGTGGGCCGCGATTCCATCGCGGCTAATCTCTCGGCTTTCCTCACCGACCGCACCCGCCTGGTGAGTCTGGCCCACGTGAGCAACGTGCTGGGCACGGTGAACCCCGTGGCCGACATCGTGAAGGCCTGCCACGAGCGGGGCATCCCCGTGCTGGTCGATGCCGCCCAGAGCGCCCCGCACATGAAGCTCGACGTGCAGCAGTTGGACTGCGACTTCCTGGCCTTCAGCGGTCACAAGATGTACGGCCCTACGGGCATCGGCGTGCTCTATGGCAAGGAGGAGTGGTTAGAGAAGCTGCCGCCCTATCAGGGAGGCGGCGAGATGATAGACCAGGTGTCGTGGGAGCGCACCACCTTCGAGCGCCCGCCGCTGAAGTTCGAGGCCGGCACGCCCGACTATGTGGCCACCCACGGGCTGGCCACGGCCATCGACTACCTGCAGGCGGTGGGTCTCGATTCCATCGAGGCTCATGAGCAAGAGCTCACCCGCTACTGCACCGAACAGCTGAAGACCATCGATGGAATGAGAATTTTTGGCGAGGCCGGGCATAAGGATGCCGTGGTGTCGTTCCTCGTGGGCGATATTCACCATTTGGATATGGGCACCCTGCTCGACCGCCTGGGCATTGCCGTGCGCACCGGCCACCACTGCGCCCATCCGCTCATGCAGCGGCTGGGCGTCACCGGCACCGTGCGCGCCTCGTTTGCCCTCTACAATACAAAAGAAGAGGTCGATGCCCTGGTGGCAGGCATCCGCCGCGTTAGCCAGATGTTCTGATCTTTTCGTAGTTAAAAATGATTAACGAGAAAGAAAAACTTCTAACTCCTACCCCCTAAGTGCTAACTCTTTTGTACCTTTGCAGCCAAATTTGTGGGCTCTAATAGTTCAATGGATAGAACAACTCTCTCCTAAAGAGTAGATCCCAGTTCGATTCTGGGTTGGGGTACCAAGAGGCGGAAAACAAAAACAAACATCTGCAAAAGCAGAAGACATTTAATTGAAAATCAGTCGGTTATCCATATCGGCTGATTTTCTTTTATTTGCATAAAACACCCTTATTTTCCTAAATTCTGCTAAAA
>JAFVEE010000169.1 GCA_017478085.1 Prevotella sp.
GGGTAGGTTTCGCCTTCGAATTCTACGGTGTCATTGGTCTTTGCGGTAGACTTCGTAAGGAACATATCGCCGTTGGACATGTCCTTGAACACGACGGGGCGATAGTTTTCGGGATGAATTCCTTGTTTCATTGTTGTTTTTTATAAATGTTTGATAAATACTATTCGGCCATTATGCGCCAATTTGGCTGCAAAGGTACTAACTTTTTCCCGAACCCGCAAACTTTTCTTCTGAAAAATTTGGATTTTGCCTGAAAATGTTGTATCTTTGCACCTGCGTTCTTTGAACTGATAAGAACATCATGGTAACAGGTAACAGATGTAACAGATGTTTTTAAAGACTTTCTTCACGCGTACCGCGTACGCTTACGCGTAAATAATTAGGTACGCGGTACGCGCGGTAACTTTTTCTTATTATATCTGTTACATCTGTTACCTGTTCCTGTGTATCAAAGAAGCGTCATCTAAGGGTCGTTCCGATATCATCTTCGGGAGTAAAGTATGGCACTTTAGGGAGTAAGGAAGCATACTTTACTATGGTAAAGTCCTATCGGAAGCCCCCTGACTTGGCCTACCTTCGGGGGCAAGATGATACTGCGACGACCCGCAGACAGCACCCCTCGTCTCTGATATGTGCAAACAGAGGGTTAAAAATTGCTTAAATCTTTTTTTATTCCACGAAAAAGTAGTACCTTTGTAGGCTGAAACGTACAGGGCGAAATGCGTCAGCGGGCTTAAAAACGGCCTTCACGGCGATTTCGGCTCGAAAGTGAAAAGTAAAAAAGGTAAAAAAGTAAAAAGATAAAGTAAAGTGGATCAGACGTTTGACAACGACAGAATTTTGAAGATTAACATTGAGGAGGAGATGAAGTCCTCGTACATCGACTACAGTATGTCGGTGATCGTGGCCCGTGCCCTCCCTGATGTTCGTGATGGATTTAAGCCCGTGCATCGCCGTATATTATATGGTATGATGGGCATTGGAAATACAAGCGACAAGCCGCACAAGAAGTGCGCCCGCGTGGTGGGTGAGGTGCTCGGTAAGTACCACCCCCACGGCGACTCCTCCGTCTATGGCGCCCTGGTGCGCATGGGACAGGAGTGGAACATGCGCTACACGCTCGTAGACGGACAGGGTAACTTCGGCTCCGTGGACGGCGACTCGCCCGCAGCCATGCGTTACACCGAGTGCCGCCTCTCGAAGATGGGTGAGCACATCATGGACGACCTGGACAAGGAGACCGTCGACATGGACCCCAACTTCGACAACACGCTGGTGGAGCCCAGCGTGATGCCTACCAAGGTGCCCAACCTGCTGGTCAATGGCGGCAACGGCATCGCCGTGGGTATGGCCACCAACATGCCGACCCACAACCTGGGCGAGGTCATCGACGGCTGCTGTGCCTTCATCGACAACCCTGACATCGACACCGAAGGCCTGATGCAGTACATCCCCGGCCCCGACTTCCCCACAGGAGCCTACATCTATGGCCTGCAGGGCGTGCGCGATGCCTATGAGACGGGCCGCGGCCGCATCGTGATGAGAGCCAAGGCCGAGATTGAGGCCGGCGACACGCACGACAAGATTGTGGTCAACGAGATTCCCTACGGCGTGAACAAGGCCGACCTGGTGGCCTACATCGCCGACCTGGCCACCCAGCACAAGATTGAGGGCATTGCCAACGTGAACGACGAGTCGGGCCGTCAGGGCATGCGTATCGTGGTCGACTGCAAGCGCGACGCCAACGCCAACGTGATTCTGAACAAACTTTTCAAGATGACCGCCCTGCAGAGTTCGTTCTCTGTCAACAACATCGCCCTGGTGCCCATCAAGACCGCCGACGGCGTGCGCCTGCGTCCCCGTCTGCTGTCGCTCCGTGAGTGCATCCGCTACTTCATCGAGCACCGTCACGACGTGACCATCCGCCGCACGCAGTACGACCTGCGCAAGGCCCGCGAGCGTGCCCACATCCTGGAGGGCTTGATCATCGCCGTGAACAACATCGACGAGGTGGTGCACATCATCCGCCAGAGCCAGACGCCCACCGATGCCCAGCGCAACCTGGAGAAGCGCTTCGACCTGGACGAACTGCAGTCGAAGGCCATCGTCGATATGCGCCTGAGCCAACTGACCGGCCTGCGCGTCGACCAACTCCACCAGGAGTACGACGACCTGATGAAACTGATTGCCGACCTGGAGGAGATCCTGAACAACCCCGAGCGTTGCAAGGAGGTGATGAAGCAGGACCTGCTGGAGGTGAAGGAGAAGTATGGCGACGAGCGCAAGACGGAGATCATCCCCTTCGACCACGAGTTCAACGCCGAGGACTTCTATCCCGACGACCCCGTGGTCATCACCATCAGCCACATGGGCTACATCAAGCGCACACCGCTCTCTGAGTTCCACGCTCAGGGCCGTGGCGGCATGGGCTCGAAGGGTGCCCGCCACCGCGACAACGACTTCACCGAATATATCTATCCCGCCACGATGCACAACACGCTGCTCTTCTTCACCCAGAAGGGCCGCTGCTACTGGCAGAAGTGCTACGAGATACCCGAGGGCGACAAGAACTCGAAGGGTCGCGCCATCCAGAATATGCTGAACATAGAGCCTGACGATGCCATCAACGCCGTGCTGCGCATCAAGAAGTTCGACGACGAGGAGTTCCTGAACTCGCACTTCGTGGTCTTCGCCACCAAGCAGGGCATCGTGAAGAAGACCTGCCTGGAAGCCTACCGCCACCAGCGCGCCATTGGCGTGAGGGCCATCAATATTAACGAAGGTGATGAGGTGGTGAGTGTGCGCCTGACCAACGGCAAGAACGAGCTCATCCTGGCCAACCGCAATGGTCGCGCCGTGCGCTTCAACGAAGACCAGATCCGCCCGATGGGCCGCGTGTCGACGGGTGTCATCGGTATGCGACTGGACGAGGGCGACGACGAGGTGGTAGGAATGGTATGCGTGAACGACCCGAAGGCCGAGACCGTGATGGTCGTCTCGGAGAACGGCTACGGCAAGCGTACCGCCGTGGTCGACGAGGACGGCGAGGACGTCTACCGCAAGACCTCGCGTGGTGCCAAGGGCGTGAAGACGCTGAACATCACCGATAAGACCGGACGGCTGGTGGCCATCAAGGTGGTGACCGACGAGAACGACCTGATGATTATCAACAAGAGTGGCATCCTGATTCGCCTGAAGGTGGCCGACGTGCGCACCCAGGGCCGTGCCACGCAGGGCGTGCGCCTCATCAACCTGACGAAGAAGAACGATACCATCGCCTCGGTGTGCAAGGTGCTCTCGGCTACCGACGAGGAAGAGACCGACGGGCAGGAAGAGACCGTCGTCGCTGAAGGCGAGGCTCCGCTGGTAGACTTCAGCGAAGAGGCCGAGAATGCTGAGAATAATAATGAATAGTTGTTTAACCAAAAATTATACGAACATGAAAAAAGTAATGATGATGGCCCTTATGGCAGCAGCTGCCACATCGGCCTTTGCCCAGGACGCCGTGGTGAAGGAGGCAAAGAAATTGTTTTCGAGCAAAGATTTCGACCAGGCCATCCAGGTACTGACCCCCGCACTGACCTCGGCAGAAACGACCGACAAGGCCGCAGCCTGGAATCTGATGAGTCAGATTCAGCAGGGCAAGTTCTCTGCCATTCAGACGAAGGAAGTGGAGGAGAAAGTGAAGCCTACGGGTGCCACTATCGACACGAAGGGAATGCACGATGCAGCCATTGGCGCCATTGAGGCTGCCCTGAAATGCGATGAGTTCGACCGCCAGCCCAATGAGAAGGGCAAGGTGAAGATTCGCTTCCGCAAAGAGGCCCAGACCCAGCTGACGAACACCCGCCTGGCACTGATCAATGCCGGATTGTACTACTATAATGAGAAGGATCTGGACAAGGCCGTAAAGACTTGGGCTATGTATCTTGACAGCGCCAGCGATCCTTTCTTCGAGGGTGTAGACCTGTCGCAAGACCAGTACCGTTCGGAGATTGCCTACTATGCCGGTCTGGCCGCCTATCAGAAGAAAGACTATGTGCTGGCTGAGAAGTATGCCAATATGGCTGCACAGGATCCCAACAAGGCCGAGGATGCCAACGAGATTCTGCTCTTCTCGAAGAAAGAGAACCTGAAGACTCCTGCCGACTCGGCTGCCTATGTGGCTATGGTGAAGGATCTGCACAAGCAGAAGCCCGACGAGAAGCGCTACTTCAACCTGCTTATGGACTACTACACTCACGCTCATAATATGCAAGCGCTGAAGGCTTGGGCCGAAGAGGAAATTGCACTGGATGCCGAGAACAGCATGGCATGGGCCCTGAAAGGCGAGGTGCAGATGAACGACCGTGAGTGGGATGCTGCCGTAGAGTCGTACAAGAAGGCCATCGAGATCGACCCCAACTTCGTGCAGTGCCTCTTCAATGCCGGTGTCTGCCTGAACTCGAAGGCCATCGACCTGAAGGACGAACTGGCCGACAAGAAGACTGGTGGCCTGACCGCTGCAAATGCTGACAAAGTGAAGGCCATACTGAACGAGTCGCTTTCTTTTATGGAGCGTGCCAGAGAGCTGGATCCCAACCGCGAGAAGGTGAACTGGGCATATCCTCTCTATCAGATCTACTACTCGCTCGGTGACAAGGCCAAGTCTGACGAGATGGAGAAACTGGTGAACGGTAACTAATCAATGATCATCAGTGAAGCAAGAATCATGGGAAATGGGCTGCGCCAAAAGTTGTTGAGGCGCAGCCAATTTCTCATTTTTTCATTCGCATTTTTCCTCTTTTCCTTTTTATTCATACTTCCCGTGCAGGCTCAGAAGAAGGAAATGAGCCAGGCACGCACTTACCTGAAGAGCGGTAAGGACTACGACAAGGCCGAGAAACTGATGACCGATTTGCTGAAGGATTCGGCCAACAGGGACAACAAGCGCATCTATCTGCTGTGGTATGAGGCCGTGCGCGGCCAGTACGACCAGGCCAATATGAAACTATACCTGAAGCAGAAGCAAGACACGGCGGCTTTCTTCGATTTGAATCAGCGTATGTTTACCATTCTCGAGGCGCTCGACTCGGTCGATATGCGGCCCGACAAGAAGGGTAGGGTAGCCCCGGAGTATCGCCAGAAGCACGCCGAACTGCTCAATGGCTACCGTCCCAACCTGTTTGCGGCAGGCAGCTATCATCTGCGAAAGGCAGCCTATCAGCAGGCATTCAACTATTTCGAAAGCTATATTGACTGCGACCGTCAGCCCCTCTTTGCGGACTATCACTTTGACAGTACCGACGTGCGCATGCCCGAAGCAGCCTACTGGGCTACCTTTGCGGCCTACAAACAGCATGATCCTGTGCTCACGCTGCGTCATCGCAAACTGGCACTGCGCGATTCGGCCAAGGCTCAGTACACCTTGCAATATATGGCTGAGGCCCGCCACTGGCTGAACGACGAAGAGCTTTATGTGAAGACGCTTGAGGAAGGCTTCAGAAAGTTCCCCATGTCTACCTATTACTTCCCGCGTCTGCTCGACAGCTACACCCGGCAGGGACGTCTCGACAAGGCACTGGCCGTTGCCGATACCGCCCTCACCGTGTGCGACTCGTGCGAGATATTCCTTTTTGCCAAGAGCACCACGCTGCTGCGCATGGAGAAATATGGCGAGAGCGTGAAGGTGAGCAACCGCCTCATTGCGCTGAACGACTCGTTGCCCGAACCCCACTTCAATGCCGGTACTGCCTATCTGAACATTGCGCTGAAGCTCGATCCGCGAAAAGACAAGAAGCAACTGCGCCAGCTGTACCAGAAAGCACGAACCGAGATGGAGCGCTACCGCCAGCTCATGCCCGATGAAAAACAGAAGTGGGGACCTGCCCTCTATCGCATCTACCTGAACCTGAACATGGGGAAGCAGTTCGATGAGATAGACCGATTGCTAAAAAAATAAAAAAACGCGTAGACTGAGCGTTATTTTCCATAATTATTCGTATCTTTGTCATCAATAACTGATTGACAAATCTAAAACTTTAAACCAACAACGATTATGGAAAATAACGCTCAGCTGATTGCACAGTGCGAGGCACGTGCCCAGCAATGGCTCACTCCGGCCTTCGACGAGGAGACACGCAAGGAAGTACAGGCAATGCTCGACAGTGAGGACAAGACCGCCCTCATCGATGCCTTCTACCAGAACCTGGAGTTCGGCACGGGTGGCCTGCGCGGCATTATGGGTGCCGGCACCAACCGCATGAACAAATACATCGTGGGCATGGCTACGCAGGGCTTTGCCAACTACATCCTGAAAGCCTTCCCCGGCAAGCAGTGCTCGGTGGTGGTAGGCCACGACTGCCGCAACAACGGTCGTATGTTTGCTGAGACCGTGGCCGACATCTTCTCGGCCAACGGCATCAAGGTCTACCTCTTCGAGAGCCTTCGCCCCACGCCTGAGATCTCGTTTGCTATCCGTCAGTTGGGTTGCCAGGCCGGTGTCAACGTCACTGCCAGCCACAACCCCAAGGAGTACAACGGCTACAAGGCCTACTGGGACGATGGTGCACAGGTGCTTGCTCCGCATGACAAGGGCATCATCGACGAGGTGAAC
>JAFVEE010000170.1 GCA_017478085.1 Prevotella sp.
GAAGACCAGACCGTCGATGCCGGAGGTGGTGATGCCCATCTCGTAGACGGTACCCGTGGTGGTGTTGGTCAGCGTAGCGCCCTTGGCAGCAGCCTTGGCGGCCACCTTGATGACAGCGCCGTTGCCCACGTTGCCGGGAAGTATGGTACCATCGTTGGTCTCAACGACATCCTGCACGCCAGTGCCGTCGTTCATCTTCAGACGGAAGGTCTGCAGGCTCTTCACCTTGCTGCCGTCGGCGGGATCGATGGAGAGCAGCGACTTGGCAAGCTCCTCGCTCACGCTCTCAGGATAGAGCACGACGTCCAGCGTCTGGCTCTGGCCAGCCATCTCGACCTTTGCCTTGGCAGTCTGGAAACCCTCGGCAGTGACGGTGAGCTGGTAGTCGCGCTGAGCCTGGATGACGTTGATGCTATACAGGCCCTCGGCATCGGTGGTTGCGGCATACTGAATGTCGTCGCCATCGGTGCTCACGAGCAGCAGCTGTGCACCGGCCACCTTGTCCTGACCATCAGTCACCGTACCCGTGAGGTAGGTGGGCTCGACTGCCAGCGAGAAGTAGGCCACGGGCGTATAGGCAGAGCTCCAGGAAGGAGTGGTGCCGCGAGCATAGAAGGCCGTGGAATAGTTGTTATCGACATCGAAGGTGATGTTCTGATACTGGCCATGACCGTTGATGTTGGTGTAGACGCGGATGCGCGACGTGCCGTCGTAGACCAGCGGAGCAGCCGAGAGGTCGATGCTGAAGTCGACGGGCTCGCCGCTCTGGAACGACTGGGCAGCATCGAAGACGGTGACGTGAGTCATCTGATCCTTGTCGACCTCGCCGGCAACCATGGCTGCATCGGCAGACTCCTGGGCAATCCAGGCATCGACGGTAAGAGAGGCAATGTCCTTAGAACCAGTGGGAGTACCCACGAACTTGATGCCGGTGATCTTGTCGCCCTGCTTCAGGCCGAAGGCAGCAAGCTGCTCGGGCGAGTAAGCGAAGTCGGCCATAGAGTTGCCTGTCGACTCGTCCATCCAGGTAGAGTAGAAGGGCACGCTCTGCGAAGAGCCGTTGCGGCTGCCAATCTGGAGCTCGCTCATGAGCACCTCCTCGGCAAAGGTCACGTCGACAACCGGAGTGGTCAGGGCATAGTCGCCAGCCTTGAACTCAATGTAGGCAGGCAGCGTGCCGATGGTGTGCGGACGGAACGAGAAGCTGAAGGCAGTGTAGTTGCTCTCGTCGGCATTGTTGTAGTTGCCAGAGATCTCGGCCACGGGCAGTTCCACAGCCGGAACAGTGGCCACAGCCTCGCCACCCACGAAGAGCGTAGCGGTGTAGGCATCGGCAGCCTCGGCGTTAGGACCAACGTTGCCCAGTGCAGCCGTAGCGGTGTAGAGGGCATTCTGCGTACCAGCGGCGGGCACCTCGCTCTTGATGAGCAGCCAGTCGTGGTCGGCCACGGGAGCATAGACAAGACCGTAGATGTTGTCGAGGCGGGCATTGTTCAGCTCGAAGCCAATGTAGTAGTTGCCAGCCTCGGCGATGGTTGCCGTGTAGGTGGTCCAGTTGTAGCTGGAGGCAATGTCGCTGATGGTGGCAATGGTGGTCCAGTTCTGACGGTCGGTCGAGGTCTTCACCACCACACTGCTGCTGCTCCAACTGGTGTACTCAGCATCGAAGGCAATCTGCTCGCCGGCCTTGGCCGTCATGAGCGGAGTGATGTAGAGCGGGTTGGTGTTGGTGCCCTGCAGATAGCGGTTGTCGCTGTCGCCAGAAATGTAGACGCCGTAGCGCACGGAGCCTGCGGGATAGGCTGCGTTGCCCTCAGCATCGCTGAAGATGATTATGTTCTTCTCGACATCGAGCACCGTACCCGTAACGGCCTTGGTGAAGGTCTGGTCGGCACCGGCGGCATCGACATAGACAATCTCGAGATTGCCGCTATAGATGCCGGGCGTGGTGGCAGGCAGGGTGATGCTGATGGTCTTGCGCTCCTTCTTGGCCAGGGTGAAGGCTGCGGTCTCGCTCAGCGTGAAGCCGGCGGGAGCGGTGATGCTCTTCACCTGCAAGGGTGCGGTACCATCGTTGTAGATGTCGAAGGTCTGGGTAGAATCCTCTGAAATCTTACCGAAGGCGATGTCGCCATAAAGGCTGCTGGTGCCATCGACAGCGGCGAAGACGAACTTGGGCTCGTAGGCATTCACATTAGACCAGCGGCCTGCAGCGGTAGAGTTGGAAACGTTCTCGATAACATCGCGATACTTCCAGCCCTGCAGCTGACCTGCGGGAATGTCAATGCTCATCACAAACTCCTCGGAAGTCTGACCAACGGCCAGGTTGAAGGGGATGGCAAACTCGCCGTACTTCGTAGCCGTAGCGTAGCGATCGAACACAGAGAGCGAGTAGTTCTCGGTGGTTCCGGCCACGAGATCCAGGTCGCCGGTGTTCTTCACCACCACCTTGTACTCGATGGTGTAGCTGCCGTCTTCCTTGGCATCGAAATAGGTAGTGTTGGCATCGTTGACGTCCTTCACCGAGATAATGGTGAGGGCGGGCTCAGGAACGATGTTGGCCACAGTGGCCGAGAAGTCGTCCATGACCACATACTGGGCACGGATGCCAATGCGCTGCTCGTTGGCAACGTTGATGGCAACGGGAGTCCACTCGCCAGAAGCCAGGTCGGCAAAGCGCTGGATGAGGGTCTCGCGGGCAGTGCCATCGGCATTGAGCGTATAGAACTCTACGAAAGCGGGATTGCTGCTGGAAGCCGTAGTGGTGGGCTTCACGTTGAGCTTCACCTGACCCTGCACGAGCGGAGTGACGAGCAGGTCGTAGGTGGTCTTGTTGTCCCAGTTGTCACCGGCAAACTGACGGTTGGCCTGCAGTGCACCAGTGCCATCGATACCGCCCTCGGGCTGGTAAGAATAGGTCATGTAGTAGTCGCTGTAGCCGTCATTGTACTTGTCGGCAATGTGCTTCCAGCCCGAAGCCACGCGGAAGTCGTGGTTGGCCGTGGTGATCTCGGTGTTGAAGTCGACCACATAGCCAGCAGGCTTCAGCAGGACAAAGGTGGCAGGCTCGGCGGGGAAGGTCACGCCCTCGGCAGCGGCTGCCTCGGGATAGCCCTCGGCCTCAACGCTTACGTTGTAGGTCTTCGTGTCCTGGATAATGGCAATCTGGAAGGTACCATCGGTAGTGGTGGTGCCCGTGTACTGCACATCGTCCTCGTCGGCCGAGGTCAGCGTAACAACGGCTCCGGCCACGGGGTCGGTGCCATCGGTCACGGTGCCGGTGTAGAACGTAGGCTCAACATCCAAAGAGAAGTAAGCTACGGGAATGCCATAGGCCGAGCTCCAAGAGGGCGTAGCGCCATGGGCATAGTAGGCATTGTTGTACTCCGTATCGGTCGGGAAGGCAATGTTCTGGTACTGACCGTGTCCGTTAATGTTGGTGAAGACGCGGATGGCAGAAGCTCCATCGTAGACGATGGGCGAAGCCGACAGATCGATGGCAAAGTCAAAGGCGGTGCCACTCTCAAAGACGGTCTCCTGCTCGTTCAGAATGGATGCATGGGTCATATTGTCCTTGTCGGGGGTTCCGGCAACGAAGCTGCCAACCTCTTGCATGGCGACCCAGGCATCGGCAGAAAGCGAGTTGATGGTCTTGCTGCCGGTAGGCGTGCCACGGAAGGTGATGCCGACGATCTTGTCGCCAGACTTAATGCCAAAGGCGGCAAGCTGCTCGGGCGTATAGAGCATATCGGACATCGAGTTGCCCGACGAATCGTCCATCCAGCTGGAATAGAAGGGAGCGTACTGCGAAGTGCTCTTGCTATTGCCCACGGCAATGTCGCTCTCGAGCTTCTCCTCGGCGAAAGTCACGTCGACGGTCTCGCTGGTGACGGCGGTCTGGCCGCTCTTCAGCTCGATATAGACGGGCAGCGTGCCAATCTTGTGAGGAATGAAAGTGAAGCTGATGACGGTGGGTTCCTCAATATTGCTGTAGCCATTGCGGCCCGTGCCCACGGCAGCGGTCTTGTCGTTGGCAGGCAGCTCTACGTTGTTGAGCACCTGAACGGCCTCGCCATCGACGAAGAGCGTGGCAGAGATGACCTCATCGGCCATCGAGTCGATGTTCTTCAGCGAAATGCTGGCGGTATAGGCCTTGTTCTGCTTTCCGGCGGCGGGAACATTGCTACCCATCAGGTACCAGTCGTGCAGGGGCGACTCGGCCAGCGTCAGACCATAGATATTGTCGAGCAGGGCATTGCCTGCGAGCTCGAAGGCCAGGTAGTAGTTGCCAGCCTCGGCAATGGTCACATTGAAGGTAGTGGGCGTGCTGCCGATACCCGAGCTGTAGGTCTGCCTGTCGGCCTGCGTCCAGTTCACGCGGTCGGTAGAGGTGTAGACGGTAACGGCCGACGAGCTGCCCGACCATCCACTGTACCAAGCATCGTAGGTGAACGACTCACCAGCCTGTGCAGTGAGCAGCGGGGTGACGAACTTGGTGGTTGTCGAGGTGCTCTGCAGGAAGTAGTTGGTCACGTCGCCCTCGGTGGCCGAGGTGATGTAGACCTGGTCGGAGTGGATGGAGCCCTTGGGGAACTGTCCGTTCAGGGCCTCGCCCGTCTCGCCATTGTCGAAGGTGATGAGGTTCTTCGAGGGATCGACCACGGTACCGCTGATAGCCAGGATGTAGGTGGCCTGTGCCTTACCAAAGTTGGTGTAGACAATCTCGATGTTGCCAGCGAAGATGCCATAATTCTCGGCTGAGAGGGTGATGGCAATCTGCTTCTTCTCGCCTGCGGCAACCACGAACTCACCCTCGGGGGCATCGGTGGTATAGCCTGCGGGAACGGCAAAGCTATTGATGGTGAGAGGAGCCGAGCCAGAGTTGTAGATCTCGTAGTTCACGGTTGTGGTCTCGGTGATCTTGCCCAGGTTGATGGGCTTGCTTGTGGCAGAAGAGCTGCTGTAGTAGGTAGAGCCTGCCACGTCGAAGATGAACTTAGAGGCATATTCCTGCACCTGCGACTGCACCTGGGCAGAAGACACGGTGGAAGAAATGTTCTCCTTGACCTTCCAGTAGAGCCAGCCTGTCTCGATAGCGGGCACATTGAACGTCATCGTGACATCCTTCTCCTCGCCAACAGCCAGGTTCTCGGGAATATCGAACGTGATGGCATCGTAGACGGTCTCGGTGCTGCCATAGTAGGCCTTCTTCACAGGCGACAGCGTGTAGTTCTCAGTCTGACCGGCCACGAAATCGACTTCACCGCTGTTCTGCAGCTTCACAACGAGCTGCACATCGGCAGAGCCATCGGCATTCTGGTTAACGTAGTAAGGAGTCTGACCCGTGGGTGAGCTTACCCCCTTGATGGTCAGCTTCTTCTCCTTCACGATTTCAGCAGCCGTAGCACTGAAATTGTCGAGATACACATACTGGGCACGAATGGCGATGCGCTGCATCGTGGCCACATTGATGGAAACGGTACTCCAGCCTTCAATCTCCGATGCGACATAGTCATCGGCAGTGAAACGCTGAATCAGCTCGCCACGCCCGTTGCCTGCGGCATTCAGCGTGTAGAACTCAACGAAAGAGGGATTGCTGCTGCTGGCCAATCCGCTGGCCTGCACAAACAGCTGGATGGTACCCTGAACGTTTGGCGTGACCAGCAGGTCGTAGACCACCTCGCCGCCACCGTAGTCACCAGCATACTGGCGATAGGCCAGCAGGGTGCCACTACCATCGATACCACTTGTCGACGAATAGCTGTAGCTCATATAATACGGGCCATAGCCATCGTAGTCGCTATTGGGAACGATGTGTCCCCAGTTGCTGGCCACGGCAAAGTCGTGGTTGGAAGTCGAGATAGCGGTGTTGAAATCGGCAAGGTAAGCAGCACCTGCACCACCGCCATTCTCTTCGTAATAGACCGTGATGGCCTTCACCGTAGTCTTGCCAGGCGATGCATTGCTGATGACAAACGAAGTAACATCAGTGGCATCGGTAGTGAAGGTCTCAGTCTCGTCAGTGTTGATTTTCGCCGTCACGTCATTGCTGTACTCGGCAGTCCATCCCTCCGGCTTTGCGAAGTGATAGTTCTTGACAACGAGCTCAACCTTGGTGATATGGGCGTTTACCCCTTCCTTGAAGGCCACGGTCATCGTGCCGTTCTTATAGACGGTCATCTCATGATCCTTGATGTAGCCTATGTCCGAAGTCACAACGATATCACCCTTCGAGACCTTCGTGGCACTACCTGTGCCAGAGGTTCCTGCCTCGGTGACTGTGAGTTCGGAATATCCCGAAGCAGTACTGGGTGTAAGCGTCTCCTGCTTCTGAGCAAACAGCGTTCCACACAGCAGCATCAACAGGCTGAGCAATGAAAAACGTAATGTCTTGTTCATTTTGCTTTTAATGTTTTGACTGCGCCTTCTGGTTCGTGAGCGCATTGAAAAAAAAGTTAGTGATTCGTCTGTGTCTGGGCTGCGAACCTTTTATTTGTCTCCCAGTCTTAGTGGTGAGACCAGCCGTGGCACGTTCTTTCTCTGGTTCTCTGTTTTTGTGATTTAGTTGTTTCGTTCTACATGATTGTTAGTTATCGTTTAATGATTTTATGCATACTTCCATCTTCCAAACGCTTCAAGTAGATGCCCGGACGCGACACCGAGGTGCCCAGCGACTTGCCATCGAGCGAGTAATAGCCCACAGGCATTCGATGGGCTGCCGAAACAGCGGGAACGGCCAGTACGGCCTGGTCAAGCGACAGGCTGTTGGCATTGAGCACGTCCATATCGAGCACGTTGTCGTCGGTCACCTGGTCGGCCTTTTTGGTCAGCAAGGCAACTACACTTAGCTTTTCAGGCTGCCAGGCCACATCGAGCGTCGTAGTGTGGGTGGCATGGAACTGCCCGTCGGTAATGGTAAGCGCATCGCCCAGTGCACTGGTCATATAGCCGCGCAACACATGGTTATGACGATAGTTCTGGTTCGTGGTAGTGCGCTGCGTTGCAGCATTATACTGCGCCTGCCGGCTAACGACATCGTCCTCGGTAATGATCAGCGTAAGCGCCAGATCGCCATAAATAGCCGTAGCCTCGGGCAACACATCGCCCTGCGACTGAATGGTGAGCTGGCGGGAGGCGGCATCGTAGCTGGCCTGCAGCTGTATGGAGGCAAAGGCAGGCGTAGCCGCATCCTGCATTACCACACTGCCCAGGATGCCTGCCGACATATCGACGGGCAGCACAGGCAGGAAGTCGTTCATATCATAGGCCACGTAGGCCTCGCCGGGGAAATAAGAGCGATTGACGGTAAACGTGGGCCAGGTATAGGCATAAAGCTCATGGAGATAGGCCGACTCGCTGACGGCAAGCGGCGTACCAGGGCGGTGCACATTGACGACCGTCATCTTGTCGAACTGACTGGCCAGCGACTCGACGGCATCGTCTAAGAAAGGTACATAGGGCGATGCCTGGTCGGAGTAGACTTCGAGATAAGCCTGCTGGCGCTCCATACTCTCACGATAGACGGCAAAGGTGGCACCGATGGTGTCGTTGCGCGACTTTTCGTGCAGCGGCTGGCCTTCAGCCTCCTTTACAAACACATTCAGCTGGTGCAGCCCGATGGCTATGTCGGCCGGAATATCAAAGCTGAACTGCCAGGCTTCCTGACTGCCAGAGGCCACGGTATCGGTAAGCGTTGTGAAGACGGGTGCCCTGTCGTCGAGCTGATACCCCAGACGGCAGGTGAATACGGTATCGCGCCCCGTATTGCGATAGTTGGCATAGACCTCGACATTCTCGCCAGGCTGCTTGTGCTTGAAGCCCGTATCGATGTAGGTCATATCAAGGTCGTAACGAGGCAGATTGGTCACGTCGACAATGAGCTGCACGCACAGACAGCCCAGGTTGCTGAGCGGATAGAATCCCAGTCCACTGCCGAAGTTTCCGTAGGCATAGAAGCCGCCATCGACATCATTACCCACACCGCAGAGGCCACCTTCGTCGGCAGCCACCATCTCTTCGGTCTCCACATAGTCGAAGCCGAAGAACAAGCTCTCGCTGCCCTTTATTTCATAGCCATCGCCATTGAAGAGAATGGTGTTCCACCCTTCATAGATGCGCTGCCGCTGTTCTATGACAGCCTGCAGGCCGCCACTCTCTATATTATATATAAAGGTACGCGCGCGTCCTAAGGGCAATGCAGCAGCCAGACGCATTCCCACCACGCGACAGCCCTCGTAAGGTGAGAGCATGGCCGGCGTAAGAATGGCACCCAGCGTATAGGTGCCCGCCTGGCCAAACGCCCCACCCTTCACGTCGATATCGTCGGTAACGCTATAGCCCAGCAACCGCTGGTTCGACGCAAGTTGGGCCTGGGCCGCAACGGTGCCCAGCAGCAGTAGTAGCAGTGACAGTATCTTTTTGCTCTTCGTCATCATTACTTTCTGATTTTCAGGATTCTCCCGTTTTGTCTTACGAAATAGATGCCTGCAGGCAAGCCCACCGTCTGCCGGCCCACATACTGGCCAGAGAGGTTATAGACGGCATCGGTTGCCGCTGCCGACTGAAGCCGCACAGTGGCTACGCCAGTAGTCACATCGATGACATATTCGGCCACCTCCGATTCGGCATTCTGATAGACGGCCTTGATACCAATGGTGTGCTGACCATCGCTGAGAGCAGGCAGCACGAACACTGGCTCGGTGCTCTCGCCCACTTTCTGGCCATCGACGCTGATGTCGAAGCGCACCACATTGCCATAGTCCACCACCTCGCCCTCGCCACTCTCCGGGCCAACGGTGAAGTCGTCGACCTGAGTCAGGAAGGCATCGTAGGAAGTGTAGTGAACGGCCAGGCGCACGGTCTGCCCGGCATAGTCAGACAGGTCGGTGGCGTAGATCGTCCACTCGCCACTGCTCAAAGTAGGCACCTGACTGATAGCCGTGAAGTCGGAAGGCTGATCGCCGCCCTCAGACAGGCAGAACTCCAGCGATTCGGGATAGGAAGCCTCGTAGCCCTTGGCCGTGACGCTGAGCTGATAGCCCTCGCGAATGTCGAACAGGGGCGAGATGAGCCACTTATCGGCCTGCACGCGCTGGGGCGAGAAGAAGATCACGGTCTTGTCGCCCGTTGGAGCCGCGATGGCAGGATCGGTAGGCATCATGGCCGGAGTAGTAGACCAGGGATTGAACACCATGGGGGCGATGGCCGTGGGATTATAAGCCGTACCCGAACCAGGGAACGACACGATATTGCTGACACCGCCCAGCGCTATGGGATAGACGGGCTGCTGATCCTGGTCGACGGTCTTCCAGTCGCCAAAAGAGCCTGTGGCAAAGTCGTCGTACTGCTCGAAGCTATCGCTGAAAAGCAGTTCCTGGTTCCAGCGCAGGGTATAGATGCCCTGCTCGTCGGCCTTGGCCGTAATGTTATAGGGAGTGAGCACATGGTCGGTCAGCTCGATGCTGAAGGTCTGGTCAGCATCGACGGTGATTGTCTGCTGATAGTGGTTGAAGGCACCCTCATCGACATTCACCACATACTGCCCCTTAGGCAGCGATGCCAGTTCGGCCTGTCCGTTGGTCACGGTCAGTATGTAGGTCTCGGCGGTCTCAACGCTCAGCAGTTGCAGCTGCTGCCCGTCGGGCGAGAGCTTGCTCTGCGCCGTCACGCTGAACACCACATGAGCGGCACTGACCTCGGGCACGTCGACCTGCAGGGTAGCCACCTCGCTCTCGGTCTGCAAATAGACGGCCTGCACGCCCACGGTGTGCTGACCAGGCGAAACGCTCTGGAGCAGATACTCGTAGCCTGTGGTCGTGCCTACAAGCTGCCCGTCGAGCAAAACGCGGAACTGCTCATTGGGGTTGGCAGCCGACCTGGCCACGCGGCGGGCACGGGTCTGGGCTTGTGTCTGTGGCTGTCCTACATAGACATCATCAATCATCAGCATGAACGAGCGATAGCGGTTATAATCGCTGATATAGCGAATGGCAAACTTGACCTGCTGACCAGCGTAGGCCGAGAGGTCATAGCTGTACTCGCGCCAGCCACGATAGTCGGCTGTCTCGTAGTTGTCGGGATCTATGCGGGTGAAGTCCGACTGCACGGGCTGTTCGAGCTGCGTGGTGACATAGACCATGAACCGCTCTGGGTACTGGTCGGCAGCCTTGCCCAGGAACGACAGCACATTGTCGGTACCCACGGTGATGACGGGCGAGATGAGCCAGTCGTCGTTGGCGTTGCCCGAATTGGTACGGGTGAAGCCCACATACTGCTGCCCACTATAGGGGCGCAGAATAGGATAGTCGTACCACCAGGTAGGCTCTACGGCCAGCGGGTTGATAATCTGGGCATACTGCATAACGCCCCTGTTGGGATAGTTGCCTATGAGCGGTGCGGCAGCCTCCATATCGGCATCGATGCCCGTCCACTGGCCAAAGTTCACGGCGAAGGGTGCATAGCTCTCGAAGTCATCGAAGAAAGCAGGCTCTTCCTGGTTCCACGTCAGTCCGATGCTGTTGCTGCCATCGTAGACGTTGTGGGCCACCGTGGCCTTCAAGGCGAAAGGCGTGCGCGTCTTCTCGGTCATTGCCACGCTGATGGTCTTCTCGGTCTCAGTCTCGGCCACCACAAAATCGTAGGACACGGGGACAAAGCCCTCGCGCTCCAGACTCAGATGGTGAGGACCGGGATATACGTTGACGGCACACTGGCCACTGGCGTTCAGCGAAAGTGCGCCGTAGCTCACCTGGTAGTCCGTCTGCATCAGCGTGACGGGCTGCCCAGCCAGGTTGTCGCCTTCAATCGACGACACCTGGATGGTGAGCCTCGTACTGCGCGTCTGAGCATTCAGCCCCAGCGTGCACAGGAACATCAGCCAAAGGACATAATATGATTTCATACACGACATAGGATTACTACTTACGAGCCACACGCAGTGCCTGGCCATCGGCCGTCTTCACAACATAGAGGCCCTTGCCCAGCTGCTGCAGCACCTGCTGGCCGCGACCGCTGGCCACCTGAACGCCGTCGAGGGTGTAGACAGTGAGCTGCGTGTCGCCATTCAGGCTCACGGCCTCAATGCCGGAAGCATCGGCGGGGCCTACGTGGGTAAAGGTCAGGTCGTCGAAGAAGGCCAGCCAGTTGGCGCTCACCGTGGTGTGGCGCAGGGCCACGTAGATGTTCTTGCCAGCATAGGGCGAGAGGTCAACGGTGTAGTGGTTCCATTCGTTCTCCTTCAGATAGGGCATCTCGGTCTCGCGCATCAGCACCTTGAAGTCGCTGGTGCTGCTGTTGCCCGTCTCGCTGACGAGCACGCTGACGCGGTGCAGGTCGTTGTCGCCGATGAACACCGAGTTCTCGGTGCCCAGGTTGCGGGCGTAGAAGTCGAAGGTGGCACCCTCGGCAGGCGTCAGCTGCTTGCTGATGAGCCAGTCGTCGGCAGCCGTGTTGTCGGCGGGTGCAGCGGCGCAGATGGTGTGGCTGCCCGAGTGGGCTGCCAGCATCGACACATTATTATTCGTAACCCACGTGAAGGCATACTTGCCGCCATCGTTCTCGATGATGGTCTGGTAGTAGTTCGACTCGTAGGTGCTCTTCTTGTCGACATCAATCTGGGTGAAGTCTTCCTTCCACTGGTATTCCAGCGCATTGTCCTCGAAGCCGTAGTAGAGCACATCGGCAGGCAGGCCCTCGCCACTCACGGGGAAGGTGGCCTTGTAGCCGCTCTCGAACTCCACGGTCATCTCGTCGGTCACCTGCTTCACCACATCCTTGGCATAGAACTGCAGGCTGAAGGTGATGCCCTCGCCCGTGGCAATCTCCTGTCCAGCGGCAATCGAGCTGGCAAAGTTGTCGGTAGCAAACGTGACGGCCTTTACCTTCAGGTTGTTCTTGCCACGGTTGATCATCGTGAACTGCTCGCCACTGGTGGCACCCTTGTCGTAGTTCACCTGGCCGGCATCCCAGCCCTGGCGGTTGAACTCCACATAGTCGGCCACATTACCGTCAATCACTACATTGTCGAGCGAAGCACCGTTATGGGCACCGCTATAGCTGTGGTTTACCCAGCGGAACTGCACGCGCTTGCCGGCATACTCCGTCAGGTCTATCTTCTCATGGCGCCAGTACTTGGTGTCGCCATCGGCGTTGTACTTCTCCGAGAGGTAGCTGGCCTGCTTCCACTCGCCATCGGCCAGGATCTCGAACACCACGTCGCTGGCACCGTTGCCACCCTCTACGTTCTGCTTCTTCAGCAGTCCCGTCTCATCGATCAGGAGCGAGCGGGGATGCTCATCGCCCCAGTCGAACGAGATGCTCATGCCCTCGCCACCGGCAGGCAGCGCAAACTCAGGCGAAAGCAGCGTCGAGCTGTTGCCGGCATACATCCAGGTGGTGTAGAGCGAATAGCCCTTGCCGCCATAGGCCGAAATCTGGTTGGGCTCCCAGCGGCGGTTGTTCCATTCGGCAGTTGTGGTGCTCAGCCATCCATCGGGAATGATGCCCTCGTCGAAGTTCTCGGTATAGGGGAACTCCAGCACCGAAGCATCCTTCTGCGTGGTGAAGCGCCACGTACTGGCCGTAACCGAGTTGCCCTTGGCATTATAGGCCACGATCTTCCAGCGGTAGGTGGTCTCGTAGTCGGCCACGGGTATGGTGTAGGTCAGGGCGTTGCCCACATCGTAGCCCTCAACCAGGTTGCTCACGTTGGCATCGCTGCCCACATAGACCTTATAGCCTGCAGCAAACTGGGCGGGGCCCCACTGCAGCACGATGTCGCGCGGATAGACATTGGTGGCATTGTTGGCCGGGCTGATGATGGTAGCGTTCAGCGGCAGACCGTCGGCACCATAGACATTGGGCAGCAGCACACGGTCGAGCGTGAAATTGCTGTGGGGATAGGCCCCGTCGTCATCGCTCTCTACCTGGGGATACACCCAGCGCACGTAGCTCTCTTCCGAGCCCATACCCAGGTCTACGGTCACGGTGATCAGCTGGTTCACCTCGGTCTCCCAGTCGCGAATCCACTTGGTAGTCCAGCTGTCGCCGCCATCATAGCTCACTTGCAGCTGCATATCATTATAGGGGCCGTCGTCCTCGTCGAACTCATCATAATAGGTAAAGATCAGCTTACCGCCGTCGCTCAGGTCGAGACGGGGCGAACGCAGGTAGCAGTCAGAGAAGCTGCCACTGCAATAGGCGCTGCCGTCGCCCTCGATGGCCCGGGCCGTCTGGCCCCAGCCAGTGTTCCTCCAGCCTGCAGGGGGGAAGTAGTCATTGAAGGTCTCCAGCTGGTAGCCCTCTGGCACCAGTTGCTTGGTGGCCGAGAAGGCTATCGTGATGTCGCCACCCGTGGTGTGAATCACGGCATTGCCCTGTGCGGGCGTGGTCATCGAAGCGCTGTAGCTCAGCTGGAAGTCAACGGCCTCGTAGGTCTTCAGTTCCACCTTGCTGGCATCGAGCGTTGTCTCAATGCCCTGGGGCAGGTCCATGCCCGTTATCTTCAGGCCGTTCTTGCCCGTATTGGTCAGCGTGATCACGTCGGTGTAGAACTTCTCGCCGATATACACATCCTTGAAGTCGAAGCGGTCGAGCGACACCTGGGCCACCGGACCCGTGGCGGGCGTGAACTTCTTCACCGTGATGTCGTCGAGCCATACAATGTTGGCAATATCGGTCAGCATCTTGTAGACGAAGGCCAGCTTCACCTTCTGACCCTTCCAGTCGCTCAGGTCTATCTTCGAGGTGTGCAGCTCCCACGTACCGATAGGGAAGGTGGAAACGCCGCTCTCGCGCAGCATCTGCTCGTTCTGAATTGAGAACACGGTCTCGGCACCCTGCAGGTTGCCATCCTCCACCACACGCACCTGAAGATCGTAGCGCGAGTTGTCCATGGCGTTCATCGGGCTCACCTTCCATGAGAACTGCAGTTGGTAGGTATCGTTCAGGTCGAGCTCGGGCGAGAGCAGAATCTCCTCGCGGGGGCCGGCACCATCCACGGTACCGCTGGACGTAATGGGGCCATCGCAGGCAGCGCAGTGACCACCGCTGATGGTGGGGCCGCCCGCACTTTCGGGGTCGCTATAATAGTTAAACCAATTGTAACTGTAATTCGCTCCTGAATACGAATTTACGGTCGTCCATCCCTCGCCCTTGGCAAGCGGGCTCTTGGCCGACTGCGTGGTACCCGTCTCGAAATCCTCCTCCAGAATTGTCTGTGCCTGCACACCCGTGGCAAGAAGCGAGAAGAGTGCCGTAATAGTTAAGTAAAACTTTCTCATATTATACTTTAGTTTAGTTAAATATACAATTCGGGTACAAAATTAAGAATAAATATTTGAAATCGAGCTAAAAGTTGAGGTAAAAATTTGTTATTACCAAATAATTTAGTAATTTTGCAGTGTAAACAAAGCGCTTACTTGACTATGGGATTGTATATTAATATTGGTAATGCAGGGTTCCAGTCGGCCCGCAACGGAGAGTATGTCGACAAGTCGGGCATGATTAGCATCATCAATGCCACGCTCAACACGGAGCGTCGGTTCAGCTGCATCACCCGTGCCCGCCGATTCGGCAAGTCGATGGCGGCCAAGATGCTCTGCGCCTACTACGACCAGTCGTGCGACTCGCGCTCGCTGTTCAGCGACCTGGAGATAGCCCGCGACCCGTCGTTCGAGAAACACCTGAACAAGTACCCCGTCATTTATCTGGATCTGACGGCTTTCGTCACCCGCTTTACCGACAACATCGTAAAGCAGCTTGATGCCGAGTTAAGAAAAGACCTACACGCAGCCTATCCGCAAGTGCTTCCTAACGAAGGCGATGACCTGATGGGCTATCTCATCCGCGTTTACCAAGCAACGGGCCAGCAGTTCATCTTCATCATCGACGAGTGGGATGCCATCTGCCGCGAGTTCCCCACGGGAACGACGGCCATGGACGACTACGTGAAGTGGTTGCGCCGTTTGTTCAAGGACGTGCAGGCCAGCTACATCTTTGCCGCGGTCTATATGACGGGCATCCTGCCGGTGAAGAAGTATAAGACGGAGTCGGCACTGAACAATTTCGCTGAGTATTCTATGGTAGAGCCCCGGCGGCTGGCGCAGTACTTCGGGTTCACCAAAGACGAGGTGAGGGCGCTGGCCACCAAGTACGGAATGGACTTCGACGAGCTTGAGAAATGGTACGACGGCTATCAGATAGGCGACGAGCTGTCGATGTTCAATCCAAACTCGGTGATGCAGGCTCTCAATGCTGGCCGCTGCCGCAGTTTCTGGGCCTCAACGGGGGCTTTCGATGCCGTGGCCCACTACATCCAGATGAACTTCGAGGGACTGAAAGACGACATCATCCGTATGCTGGCGGGCGAACGAGTGAAGGTAAACCCCACAAAGTTTCAGAACGATATGTCAATCATCCATACCAAAGACGATGTACTTACCGTGCTCATTCATCTGGGGTACCTAAGCTACAACTGGCGTCGCGATGAGTGCTATCTGCCCAATCGCGAAGTGGCTGGCGAGATGCTGAATGCCGTAGAAGCAAACGACTGGAAGCCGCTGGTCGATGCTATTGAGCAGTCGCACCAGCTGCTTGAGGCAACCTTGCAGGGCGACGCCGACGCTGTGGCCCGTGGCGTGGAGGCGGCTCACGACGAGCATACCAGCATCCTGAGCTACAACAACGAAAATTCGCTGGCCTGCGTGCTGAGTATCGCCTATTATTACGCTAAGAACGATTATATTGTACACCGCGAACTGGCCACGGGGAAAGGCTTCGCCGACCTCGTGTTCATTCCGCGCAAGAACGTCACCACCCCCGCCATCGTCGTGGAACTGAAATTCAACCAGCCAGTGCAGACGGCCATCGACCAGATACACCAGCGTAACTACCCCGCCAAGCTACGGGAGTACACCGGCGAACTGCTGCTCGTGGGCATCAGCTACGACCGCGAGACGAAGCAGCACAGCTGCCAGATAGAACGGTGGGAAAAGGAATAGCAACGCCGCAGAGATATTGAAAGAAATTGGAATAATGAGAATAATTTTTTTGCTTCTCGTTATTCCAATTTCTTTTTTCCAAGGCGGGGGTGCTAATTACCTTACCACCACTTTCCTGCCACCCACGATGTTGATGCCTTTCTTTGGTGCGGCGAGCCGCTGGCCGGAGAGGGAGTAGATGGGGAGGCCATTCCCACTTGCGTTTGTACATACCTCCTCAATGCCTGTGACATCC
>JAFVEE010000025.1 GCA_017478085.1 Prevotella sp.
GGCCTTTACTATAACCAGTCCGCTCGATGCCGCGCTCCCAGTAGACGGCATCCCAGTAGCGCTCGTATTCGTACAGTTCTTTCTCGGTGTAGGCCGACTTCTCCAGTATGCCAAGGGCCTTGTTGGTCTCAGGAACTTCCAAAAGTTCTGCGGGGGCCTCTGCGGTGCTCTTGTTAATCTCCGTGAGGAAGCGCAGCCACAACACGGCCATCTTCTTCGCCACGATTGTCTGGGGTTTGAATTTCGGAAGTTCGACGAATACGAAGCGCAGTCCCTCTATACGGCGGTCGGTATGGGCCACGTTGACGATGGCGTAGTCGTGGTAGAACTCGTCGGGGCCGGACTGGAAGCCCGTGTCGTTAATCAGGTTCAAGGAATATACCGGCTGCAGCAGGCTGTAGTCCTCGCCGTCTTTCAGCTGCTTGATGACTGCCTTCGACGCATTGAGGATGACACGCTGCTTAAACTCGTTGTTCCAGTTCTTGCGTCCTGTTAGTAGCAAGCCGACAAGGTCGGAGCGCATCTGCATCTCGACGATGAAATGCCGGCCACCAGTCTCACGGCAGCGCACGTCGACAACCGAATTCTTCTTCCCTGGGTTCTCTGGCACCATCTCCGGGGTGAGGTACTCCACATGCTCTATCTGCTTGCCCTCGTCGAGGGGCAGCAGCGCGTTGAGCAGGCTCATCACCAGGTCTTCGTTCTCGCCGAACACCTTCTTGAAGGTCAGGTCGGCCTTCGGGTCAAGATATTTTCCTTCCATAACTGTCTTTGCCATCGTTACACGCCGCAAAATTACAAATTATTCCGCATACTGCAAACTTATTGCGAGAAAATCTTACGGCATCCGACCGCGTTTTTGTCATAATAGAAGAAATTTTTTTGCCCTCGGCGAAGCGTATATGCATTTTTTTGCTTACCTTTGCAAACAGATTGCGAAACAACCCGACAAAAACAGTAATATGGAATATATCGTTTCGGCACGAAAGTACCGCCCCGCGTCGTTCGACACGGTGGTAGGACAGAGCGCACTCACCACCACGCTGAAGAACGCGGTGAAGAGCGGCAAGCTGGCCCATGCCTACCTGTTCTGCGGGCCGCGCGGCGTGGGCAAGACCACGTGCGCCCGCATCTTCGCCAAGGCCATCAACTGCCAGAACCCCACGCCCGACGGCGAGGCCTGCAACGAGTGCGAGAGCTGCCAGAGCTTCAACGAGCAGCGGTCGCTGAACATCTTCGAGCTGGACGCCGCCTCGAACAACTCGGTGGAGCACATCAAGACGCTCATGGAGCAGACCCGCATACCGCCGCAGGTGGGCAAGTACAAGGTCTTCATCATCGACGAGGTGCACATGCTCTCGACGGCGGCCTTCAACGCCTTCCTGAAGACGCTCGAGGAGCCCCCGGCACACGTCATCTTCATCCTGGCCACCACCGAGAAGCACAAGATTCTGCCCACCATCCTGAGCCGATGCCAGATCTACGACTTCGAGCGAATGACGGTGCAGAACACCATTGACCACCTGAAGCACGTGGCCCAGAAGGAGGGCATACAGTATGAGGAGCAGGCGCTGGCCGTGATTGCCGAGAAGGCCGACGGCGGCATGCGCGACGCGCTCTCCATCTTCGACCAGGCGGCATCGTTCTGCCAGGGCAACATCACCTACGAGAAGGTGATAGAGGACCTGAACGTGCTCGACGCGGAGTACTACTTCCGCATCGTAGACCTCGCCATGGTCAACAAGGTGAGCGAGATCATGGTGCTGCTGAACGACATCGTGAACAAGGGCTTCGACGGCGGCCTGCTGGTGCAGGGACTGGCCAGGCACGTGCGCAACGTGATGATGGCCAAGGACCCGCAGACGCTGCCCCTGCTCGAGGTGAGCGAGCAGCAGGCTAAGCGCTACCAGGAGCAGGCACAGCGGGCACAGCTGAACTTCCTGTACGGCGCACTGCGGCTCATGAACCAGTGCGACATAAACTACCGCCAGTCCAGCAACAAGCGACTGCTGGTGGAGCTGACGCTCATCGAGGTGGCCCAGATTACCCAGCCCGAGGAGGGGCCTGCCAGTGGGCGTAGGCCCAGAAGACTGAAATCCCTGTTTAAGCAACTCGTCCGGCAGACGAAGCCCATGCAAACGGCTCAGCAGGTGGCCGTGGCCAAGCCCGCCGAACGCCCCAGGCCCGCCGAGGGCCCCAAAGCCGCCGAACGCCCTGAGCGCCCGGTCATCAAGGCCTCGCAGCTGGGCCTTTCGTGGAACAACCTGCGGCAGCAGGCCAAGCCAGCCAAGATGCAGATCCTGCCCGGCACCACCGGCGCCCCCGAGAGTGGCAGGCAGGAGGCCCGGAACTTTACGCAGGACGAGCTGGAACTGCAGTGGATGTCGATGTGCAACCGCATGCCGCAGAAGCTGAGCGGCATTGCCGCCAGGATGAAGAACATGAACCCGCACATCCTCCAGATGCCCGCCGTAGAGGTGGTGGTGCCCAACGAGATCATCAAGACCGAGATGGAGAACATAAGGGGCAGCATCGTCAGCACGCTGAAGCTCTATCTGCACCACAGCGGCATCACCATGACGCTGCGGGTGGCCGAGCAGAAGGAGCAGGCCCGCATCCTGACCCGCCGCGAGCAGTTCGAGGAGATGGTGAAGCAGAACCCCTCGGTCGAGAAGCTGCGCGCCGCCTTCGACCTGGAATTGGCATGATTGAGAGAATGAGAGATTGAGAAATTGAGAAATTGAGAAATTGAGAAATTGAGAATTATGAATAAGGTAAAGCAAGCATTCCTGTATGTGTGGCGACTTTGGTATGTGAAGTACGTCATCGTGTGTATCGTGGGACTACTCGTCGTGGGTATACTCGACGAGAACAGCGTATGGGCCCACCTGAACTACAAGCACCGCATCAGCCAGCTGGAAGACGAGATTGCACACTACGAGGCCATCAACGACCGCAACCAGAGCCAGATCAACCAGCTGAAGCACAACCCCAAGGCCATCGAGAAGATAGCCCGCGAACGCTACTTTATGAAGACCGACGACGAGGACATCTTCGTGCTGAGCGACGACGAGCAGCTGCCTGCACCACAAGCCACGAGCCATGAGACAGCTGAGTAGGACACAAAGCGCCATCTTCATCATAGGGGCCGTGCTCATGGTGGTGGGGGCAGGCGTGAGCCTCACCGACTGGGCCGGTGCGCCCTACGTGTTCAGCATTGGCGCCCTGGGCTTCGCCTCGATGCAGATGCTGCAGCGCTACGAGGGGCAGAACGTGACCATTCGCCGCCTGCGCCGCATCATGCTGCTCAGCGATGTGCTCTTCCTGCTGTCGGGCGCACTGATGTTTGCATCACAGGGCAACTCACTGGGCATTAGCCACATTGACTACCTGCAATACGTCTACCGAAAATGGGTGGTCACGCTGCTCATCGCTGCCATCATTCAGCTCTACGTGGTGCACCGACTGGACTACGAGCTGGGCAAAGAGGCAAAAAAACGCTAAAAGTTTGCGCAATTCATTTAAATTGCGCAAATTTTTTTTCATACTTCAATATATCGTCGTACTTTTGCAAGCAACAAATCAATGTCTATGAACAGAATACTCTACTTTCTTGCCGTGCTTGCAGCATTTACCTCGTGCGCTGAATCCTACAACATTCAGGGAGCCTCGTCGGTGAGCTCGCTCGACGGCAGCAAACTCTACCTGAAGGCCATCAAAGACCAGAAGCCGCAGAACATCGACTCGTGCGAGGTGGTTCACGGCAAGTTCAAGTTCGCAGGACTGCTCGACACGGTGATGATGGTCAATCTGTTTATGGACGACCGTTCCCTTATGATGCCCATTGTGCTGGAGACGGGCGACATCAGCGTGCGCATAGACGACGCGCAGCGCAAGGTGAGCGGCACCCCGCTGAACGACCTGCTCTACGACTTCATTGACCAGCACAACCAGCTGGACAACCGCATGAACGAGCTGGGCCACCGCGAGAGCCAGATGCTGCTCGACGGCATCAGCGAGGACGAGATCAACGAGCAGCTGTCGGTCGAGGCAATGCGCATAGCCGAAGAGGAGGACAGCCTGGTGACCAACTTCATCGTCGACAACTTCGACAACGTGCTGGGCCCCGGGGTGTTCATGATGATCACGGCAGGATTCCAGTACCCCGTGCTCACCCCGCAGATAGAGCACATCATGAGCAAGGCCACCGACACCTTCAAGAACGACCCCTATGTCAGGGAGTACTACCGCACGGCCAACGAGATTCAGGCCCATATGCAGGGCATGGACGAGCCCGCCATACCCTCGGAGCCCAGCGACTCTACCATTCAGAACATACTTAACGGCAAGGAATGAGAACACTCATTACTGGTGGAACCATCGTCAACGAGGGACAGACGTTCCCCGCCGATATCGTGATAGAAGACGAGCAGATCGTAAGCCTCACCCCCAACCCCTCACCCAAGGTGGAGGTCGGGGGTGAGTCCGTCATCGATGCCACGGGCTGCTACGTGCTGCCAGGCATCATCGACGACCACGTGCACTTCCGCGAGCCGGGCCTCACCGAGAAGGCCGACATGGAAAGCGAGAGCCGTGCCGCTGCGGCTGGCGGCGTGACCAGCTACTTCGACATGCCCAACTGCGTGCCGCAGACCACCACCCTCGAGGCACTGGAGGACAAGTTCAGCCGTGCCGCACAGAGCAGCCACGTGAACTACTCGTTCTTCTTCGGAGCCACCAACAGCAATGCCGACCTCTTCTCCCGGCTCGACCCGCACCGCATTCCGGGCATCAAGCTTTTTATGGGCTCGTCGACAGGCAATATGCTGGTAGACCGCGACGAGGCGCTCGACCGCATCTTTGCCACCGCTCCCCTACCCCTCATGGCCCACTGCGAGGACACGGCCATCATCAACCGCAACATGGCCCACTTCAAGGACGTGCTGCACACCGACGATCCCGACGTGCGGCTGCACCCCCTGATACGCAGCACGGAGGCCTGCTACGCATCGACCGCGAAGGCCATCGAGCTGGCCATCAGGCACCAGGCCCGCCTGCACATTGCCCACATCTCGACCCAGGAAGAGCTGGGGCTCATACCCGCCAACTGCCCGCACAGCATCACAGCCGAGGCCACCGTGGGCCACCTGTATTTCTCCCTGAGCGACTACGAGCGGCTGGGGGCCAGAATCAAGGTGAACCCCGCCATCAAGAGCTTCAACGACTGCCAGGCACTGCGCGACGGGCTGAACGACGGGCGCATCACGGTCGTCGGCACCGACCACGCCCCCCATCTGCTCTCGCAGAAACAGGGCGGGGCAGCCAAGGCCACCAGCGGTATGCCTATGATTCAGTTCTCGCTCGTCACCATGCTCGAACTGGTCGACGAGGGGGTGCTCAGCCTTGAGCGGCTCGTTGAGCTCATGGCCCACAACCCGGCCCGCCTGTTCGAGGTGCGCCGTCGCGGCTTCCTGCGCCCCGGCTATCAGGCCGACATCGTCATCGTGCGCCCCAACACGCCGTGGACGGTCGGCCCCGAGTGCATAGAGAGCAAGTGCGGCTGGAGCCCTATGGAGGGCCACACCTACCAGTGGCGGGTGGAGAAGACGCTCTGCAACGGCCACCTTATATATAATAATGGTGTAGTGACGCGCGACTACATCGGTCAGCCCATCGAGTTCCGATGATCCTGCACTACGAAATCACCGACCTGGAGCCTTACATCAACTGGCCCTACTTCTACTTCGCCTGGCAGCTGAAGCAGAAGGAGGAGCAACAACGCATCAGGCAAGAGGCCGAGAGTTTTCTGCACTCCCTTCAGTCACGCTACAAGGCCCACGCCCTGTTCCGGCTCTTCGATGCCTGCAGCGATGGCGACGACATCGTGGTCTACGATGAAGAGGCAAGAGGTGAGTGGTCAGAGGTAAGAGGTGAGAGAATCCCCTGCCTGCGCCAGCAGGAGTCTGGCAGCGAGTTCCTGTGCCTGGCCGACTTCATCACCCCCAAGAGCTCCCCTCTTACCTCTCCCCTCTCACCTCTCCCCTCTCACCACTCACCACTCCCCTCTCCCCTCTCACCACTCACCTCCAGAATCGGCCTCTTCGCCACCAGTACCGACATTGGCATGGAGACCGACTTCGGCCACGACCCCTACCAGAAGATGATGGCCCAGCTGCTGGCCGACCGCCTGGCCGAGGCTGCCGCCGAAGTGATGCACCAGGAGGTGCGCCGCCACTACTGGGGCTACGCCCAGGACGAGCAGCTGTCCGTAAGCGAGCTGCACCAGGAGCGGTTCCAGGGCATACGCCCCGCCGTGGGCTATCCCTCGCTGCCCGATGCCAGTCTGAACTTCGTCATCGACCACCTCATCGACATGAAGCAGATAGGCATACGCCTCACCGAGAGCGGGGCCATGCGGCCCCATGCCAGCGTGTCGGGCCTGATGATGGCCCACCCCAAAGCCCACTACTTCAGCATTGGCAAGATAGGCCACGACCAGCTGTGCGACTATGCCCGCCGCCGAGGCCTGCCCATCGAGATCACCCGCAAATTCCTTTCCGCAAACCTATGATAGCAAGAATCATCATCGTCATTGTGAGCATCATCCTGCTCAGCAGCATCTACTTCGACTATAGCTTCCTGCGCCCCAGCAGGTACCGCTGGGTGCTGCGACTGCTCTGGCTCCTGCCTGCCGCCGCCATCTACGCCACGGCAGACCAGGCCCGCCAGCGCGACTACTTCCCCGACGACATAGAGCAGCTGTATCGCTACCTCGACCTGCTGTTCCTTCTCATCATTCCCTTCGTGCTGTTCTGCCTCTGCTCGTTCGTGGGCAGGCTCTGCAAGCGGCGCAAGGCGGGCAATGCCGTGGGCATCGCCCTGGCCCTGATGGGCGCGGCGGGCTATGTCTATGGCAAGGAGGTGGGCTTCCACAAGGTCGAGGTGAACCACGTAGAGATAGCCTTCAGCGACCTGCCGCCCGCCTTCGACGGCTACCGCATCGTGCAGTTCAGCGACCTGCACGTGGGTACCTACACCGGCAGCCGGGAGGCGATTCTGCAGCGGGCCGTCGACAGCATCAACGCCCAGCAGGCCGACCTCATCGTCTTCACCGGCGACCTACAGAACAAGCAGCCCGGCGAGCTGGAGCCGCACACCAGACTGCTATCCACGCTCAAGGCCCGTGACGGCATCTACTCGGTGCTGGGCAACCACGACTACTCCATGTACATCGACACCGACGACGACCCCACCCTGGCCTACACCAACCTGGAGCGCCTGTGCGAGCTACAGGAGAAGATGGGGTGGCACGTGCTGATGAACTACCACCGGTACATTCACCGGGGGCAGGACAGCATCGTGATAGCAGGCATGGAGAACGACGGCGAGGGCCGCTTCCCCCAGAAGGGCGAGATTCAGCGCACGCTCTGGAGCGTCAGCCGCGATCAGTTCATCGTCATGCTCGAGCACGACCCCACGGCCTGGCGGCGCAAAATTCTGCCGCAGTGCCACGCCCAGCTCACGCTGAGCGGCCACACCCACGGCGGGCAGCTCTCGCTGCTGGGCTTCTCGCCCGCCGCCTTCCGCTATAAGGAGTACGACGGGCTCTACCAGATGGGCCCCCGCGCCCTCTACGTAAGCCGGGGCGTGGGCGGCGTGCTGCCCTTCCGCCTTGGGGCCACCGGCGAAATCGTGGTCATCACCCTTCGCAAGAAATAATCTCGTACCGCTATGAAATACCTGTACCGCATCTATCAACTGGTGGTGGCACTGCCCTTAGGCATCCTCACGACCATCCTCACCGCCATTACGGTGGCCATAGGCTGCACCATAGGCAACGGCCACTACTGGGGCTATGCCCCCGGCCGCTGGTGGGCCCGCATCATCCTGTGGCTGCTGCTCATCCCCGTCAAGGTCGAGGGGCGCGAGCATCTGGAGAAAGACCAGAGCTACGTGTTCGTGGCCAACCATCAGGGGGCCTTCGACATCTTCCTGATCTACGGCCACCTGAACCGTAACTTCAAGTGGATGATGAAGTACCAGCTGCGCCGCATTCCCTTCGTGGGCTATGCCTGCGAGAAGTCGCACCAGATCTTCGTCGACAAGCGTGGCCCGCGTAAGATCAAGGCCACCTACGACGCAGCCCGCCAGACGCTGCAGGGCGGCACCAGTCTGACCGTGTTTCCCGAGGGAGCCCGCACCTTCACCGGCCACATGGCCCACTTCCGCAAGGGAGCCTTCGCCCTGGCCGACGAGCTGCAGCTGCCCGTGGTGCCGCTCACCATCAATGGTTCGTTCGACGTTATGCCCCGCATGCGCGACGGCCACTTCGCCAACTGGCATCCGCTCTCGCTCACCATCCACCAGCCCATCTATCCTGTAGGCCAGGGCCCTGAGAACGTCGAGGCCACCATGCACCAGGCCTACGACTCGGTGATGTCGGCCCTCGCGCCCGAATATCAGGGCTTCGTGGAGAATCCCGACCAGTAAGGGCGCGCATCGGGAAGCATTTTCAAAAGGAACCTTCTTTTATTTCACAAATAATTTGTACCTTTGCATCCAAGTTGCCACAAGACGGCAACCGCACAACACGAATGGGCAAGCAGACAACGGGCCAGAACTCAACTACTGAAACGGCAGAAGCCAGACAATGGCTTCCGGCGCAAGCGCCTGTGCTCTGCGAAAAGCCAGAACGTCGCTGCGGCAGTCCGGACGCTAAGGCCCCCGTTCACTGGCTGATAGAGGCCGACAACCTGCCCGCACTGATGGCGCTGGCACAGACACATGGAGGAAAGGTCGACGTCATCTACATAGACCCGCCCTACAATACCGGCCATAAGGACCTGGCCTACAACGACACCTTCGCCCGTGCCACCGGCACCGACGGGCACGCTGCCTGGCTGTCGTTCATGCGCGAGCGACTCATCATCGCCCGGCAACTGCTCTCTGAACGGGGCGTCATCTTCATCAGCATAGACCAGCACGAGCTGGCCAGGCTGAACCTGCTGTGCAACGACCTCTTCGGCGAGCAGAACTGCCTGGGCATCATCACCCTCATCAACAATATGAAAGGGCGTTCCGACGACGCCCACTTCGCCACCTGCAACGAGTTTATGCTGGTCTATGCCCTGCATCCCGACCGGGTGGAGATGACCCCGACGGCCATCGACGAGGAGGAGATGGAGAACGACTACAAGCTGGCCGACGAGCTGAGCAGCTACAAGACCGTGGGACTGCGCAAGACGGGCAAGAACTGGCGGCGCGAAGACCGTAAGGGCATGTACTACCCGGTGCTGCAGCGGGGTGGCGAGTTCTTCAGCATCAGCGACGAGGAATACAACCGCATCTACGACAAACCGTCCGACACGATCGACGATGACTACGTAGCCACCCTGTGTCAGCAGTACCGCCAACAGGGGTTCACGGTGCACCTGCCCATCGACGGCAACGGCGAGAAAGGGCGGTGGCGCTGGGGCTTCTACAACAGCTTCCGCAAGTACTACAAGACCGAGCTGTGCGTCAACACCGAGGGCACGCTCTGCACCAAGATGCGCAACAGGCTGGAAGACGGCTCCATACGCGGCAAGCTGGCCAAGACCGTGTGGTACAAGGCAGAATACGACACGGGCGTGGCAGGCAAGGCCCTGACCCGCATGTTCGGCCACAAGGTGTTCGGGCACCCCAAGGCGGTGACGCATATCAAGGACGTGCTTTCCCTGTTCGGCCGCGACATCACCGTGCTCGACTTCTTTGCCGGATCGGGCACCACGATGCACGCCACGATGCTGCTGAACGCCGAGGACGGCGGCACCCGCCGCTGCATACTGGTGACCAACAACGAGAACGGCATCTGCCACAACGTGACCTATCCCCGCTGCCGCATGGTGATTGAGGGCTACGACCTGCCCGGCGGCAAGCACGTAGACGGGCTGACGAACAACGCCCTGCAATATTTCATTACAAAAACTACCGACTAACTATGACTTTCTTCTCATCATACCTGCCCATCGACGACCCTGCACTCATCTTCTTCGTGGTGCTGCTCATCGTGCTCTTTGCACCTATCATCATGAGCAAGCTGCGCATTCCCCACATCATAGGCATGGTGCTGGCGGGCGTGCTCATCGGGCCCCACGCCCTGCATGTGCTGGAGCGCGACAGCTCGTTCGAGATCTTCGGCCACGTGGGCCTGTTCTACATTATGTTCCTGGCCGGTCTTGAGATGGACATGGAGAGCGTGAAGAAGAACTCGCGGCAATTCGTGATCTTCGGACTGCTCACCTGCTTCGTGCCCTTGGTGCTCACCTACCTCATGTCAGTATCCATACTGGGCTACAGCGGCAGGGCATCGTTCCTGTTAGGATGCATTATGGCGTCAAACACGCTCATCGCCTACCCCATCGTGGGCCGCTACGGCCTGCAGCGCAACTCCAGCGTCATGCTCAGCGTGGGCTCGTCGATGATCTCGCTCTTCCTGGCCCTGGTCATGATAGCGGGCCTGTCGGGCTCATTCAGCGAAGACAGCGGCGTGCTGTTCTGGCTGCTCTTCGCGCTGAAGTTCGCCCTGTTCTGTGCAGGCAGCATCTTCATCATACCCCGCCTCACGCGCTACTTCCTGCGCCGCTACAGCGATGCGGTCATGCAGTACATCTTCGTCATGGCCATCATGTTCCTCAGTGCCGCACTGAGCGAGCTCATCGGGCTGGAGGGTATCTTCGGAGCCTTCTTCTCGGGCCTGATTATGAACAGGTACATACCCCACGTGTCGCCCCTGATGAACCGCATCGAGTTCATCGGCAACGCGCTCTTCATTCCCTACTTCCTCATTGGTGTGGGCATGCTCATCAACCTGCGCACCATCGTCGACGAGCCCGACATGATCTGGGTGGTGCTGCTCATCGCCTTCTTCGGCACCTTCGGCAAGGCCGTGGCCGCCTATCTGTCGAGCCTCCTCTTCCGCCTGCCCAAGGCCGAGGGGCACATGATGTTCGGCCTCACCTCGGCCCACGCTGCCGGTGCCATCGCCATGGTGATGGTGGGCATGAAGCTGGAGGTGGCCCCCGGCGTGATGCTGGTGAACGACCAGATGCTGAACGGCGTGATCATGATGATTCTCGTGACGTGTATCATCTCGACCCTCATGACGCAGAAGGCCGCCAAAGAGATCATCTTCCGCGAGAAGACACATCTGGAAATCAGGAAGCCCGATGCCGACGACGAGAAGATCCTGGTGTGCGTGAAATATCCCGACATAGCCCCGCAGCTGCTCAACCTGGCCGTGCTGATGCGCAACCAGCGGCTGAACCGCGGCGTGGTGGCGCTCAACGTGGTCTACGACGATCAGGACAGCAATAAGGGGCGCGAGCAGGGCCTGCGCCTTCTGGAGCAGCTACAGCAACAGGCCAGCGCTTCGGAGGTGATGCTACAGACGCAGGTGCGCCTGGCCACCAATATAGCCAACGGCATCAAGCACGCCTTCCGCGAGTTTGCCTGTTCCGAGATTGTGATGGGCATGCACGTGCATACCGAGGTGACGCAGAAGTTCTGGGGCGAGTTCATTCAGAGCCTCTACAACGGTCTGAACCGCCAGATTGTACTCACCCGCTTCGAGCAGCCGCTCGCCACACTGCGCCGCATTCAGGTGGCCGTGCCGTCGAGGGCCGAGTTCGAACCTGGCTTCCACCGCTGGTTAGAGCGCCTGTGCCGCTTTGCGGGCGAGCTGGACTGCCGCATACAGTTCCACGGCCGCCAGGAGTCGCTCGTGCTCATAAACGAGTACATCCAGAACATGCACCCCAGCGTGCGGGGCGAATACACCCCGATGGCCCACTGGAACGAGCTGCCCCAGCTGGCGCAGGGCATAGGCAAGGACCATCTGTTTGTGGTGGTCACGGCCCGTAAGGGCACCATCAGCTACAAGAATGCCCTCGACCGTCTGCCCGACGAGCTCACGAAATACTTCTCGGGCACCAACCTGATGATCATCTTCCCCGACCAGTATGGCAACCAGAAGGAAGATGCCATGAGCTTCACCGAGGCCCAGCACCAGGAGGAGAACAGCATCTACGATACCCTCCTACGCTGGTTCCACAAAACAAAAGAATAGTAAGTAATAGTCCCCAAAAGTCCCAATTAGTCCCAACCAGTCCCAAAAAGTCCCAACCAGTCCCCCAAAAACTCCCAAAAACTCCCCCATGATCCAAACCACCCAAATCACCAAGAGCTTCGGCTCGCTCCAAGTGCTCAAGGGCATCGACCTGAGCATCAGCAAGGGCGAAGTGGTTAGCATCGTCGGCCCCAGCGGTGCCGGCAAGACCACCCTGCTCCAAATCATTGGCACCCTCGACCGCCCCGACACAGGCACCGTCTGCGTCGACGGCATCGACACCACCACCCTGTCGCAGAAACAGCTCAGCGACTTCCGCAACAAGCACCTGGCCTTCGTGTTCCAGTTCCACCAGCTGCTGCCCGAGTTCACGGCCATCGAGAACATCATGATTCCCGCCTACATAGCAGGCCGCCCCAACAGGGAGGCCAAGGCCCGTGCCGAAGAGCTGCTGCAGTTCATGGGACTGAGCGACCGCGCCCAGCACAAGCCCGCCGAGCTGAGTGGCGGCGAGAAGCAGCGCGTGGCCGTGGCCCGTGCACTGGTAAACAACCCCGCCGTCATCCTGGCCGACGAGCCCAGCGGCTCGCTCGACTCGAAGAACAAGCAGGAGCTGCACCAGCTGTTCTTCGACCTGCGCGACAAGTTCGGACAGACCTTCGTCATCGTGACCCACGACGAGCAGCTGGCCACCCTCACCGACCGCACCATCCACATGCGCGACGGTCTTCTGGAAGAAAGGGGGGAGTCATGCTGACACTTGGCGACTACAACACCCTGAAGATTGTGAAGCGCGTCGACTTCGGCCTCTACCTCGACGGGGGCGACGAAGGCGAGGTGCTCATACCCAAGCGCTACGTCACCCCGCAGATGCAGATAGGCGACGAAGTGCAAGTATTCATCTACCTGGACCAGGACGAGCGCATCATTGCCACCACCGAGACCCCACTGGCCAAGGTGGGCGAGTTCGCGTGGCTCGAAGTGGCCTGGACCAACCAGTACGGGGCCTTCCTGAAATGGGGGCTGATGAAAGACCTCTTCTGCCCCTTCCGCGAGCAGAAGCAGCGCATGGAGCAGGGCCGCCACTACATTGTCTACGTGAAGGAAGACGAGGAGAGCCACCGCCTCATGGCCACCGCCAAGGTCGAGAAGTACCTGGCCACCATCCCACCCTCGTCGCTACCCTACAGGCACGGCGACACCTGCCAGTGCCTGGTGTGGCAGAAGACCGACCTGGGCTTCAAGGTCATCATCGACCATAAGTACCAGGGCCAGATCTACGACAACCAGATCTTCCAGCCGTTGCACTCCGGCGACCGTCTCACCGCCTACGTAGACCACGTGCGCCAGGACGGCAAGATCGACCTCACCCTGCAGCCCACAGGCCGCCAGCACACACTCGACTTTGCCGAGGTGCTCTTGCGCTACCTCTACGAGAACGACGGCCACTGCGAGCTGAGCGACAAGAGCCCTGCCGAGCTCATTGCCGACCGCTTCAAGGTGTCGAAGAAGGCCTACAAGCGGGCCATCGGCGACCTCTACCGCCGCCGCCTCATCACCATCAGCGACGATGGCATCCATTTAGTGTAACCCCATCTTTTCATTCACCATTCCCCCCCCAAGCATAAGAACGGAGCCCTCGTTGCAATCTAACGGAGGCTCCGTTCCATCACAACGGAGCCTCCATTCCATCACAACGAAGCCTCCGTTGCTTCCTAATGCGGGCTCCATTATATTTATACATTTTCGGGCATCTTTCTCAAAGAAAAAACATATTTCTGGTACTCTGCCACTTTTTAATATGAACATTTTTGGTGGTTCGCTGATTTCTTCGTACCTTTGCCCCCGCAAAAAGGATGCTTATGAATATTGCGACGATATACAGTGCAAAGAGAATTGAACGACAATTCCACACGGGCGAGGAGCCTGTGTTGGTAATGTGTTCTGACCTTAACACCTATGTTTGCAAGTATATGCGTTCTTCTGCAACAGCCTATAAACTGGCTTGTGAGCTCATTGGCGCAAGGATGGCTATGGCTTGGAGATTAGCGACTCCCGATATTGCTTTGGTAAAAATTCAACCTTCGCATTGGGAGGGATTACATCAGTCGCATAGCCTTTCTTCTCCTTCTATTGGTAGCAAATGGCTGGATGGCGTTGTAGACATTACTCCCTCAACATACGCAGAGGTTCCCGCGAACAAGGAAATTCTCTACCAGCTGATGCGCATTGCCCTGTATGATTTCTGGGTAGCCAATGAAGACCGTAATGCGAACAATGCGAACCTGATGTATGATGTGATTCGTGGCCAATTGGTCTCGATAGATTACGGTTGCATTTTCAATACAGCAACTTTCGATTATCCACTTTCTCAACTGACGTCAACCGATACTATATTATGGTCGGACTTCTTTCTGCATCTTGCTAAGAGCCAAGAGAATAACAGTATTCGTGCGTTGGCTGATCGACTGAAATATGAATATGAAAAGGTGCTGAATCAATGCCGTTTGTTGATAGGTCAGGTATTGGCAGACATCCCAAGCGAATGGAATGTGCCTCAAGATAGGGTCAAGGAAAAACTGAATCAGTTGTTTGATGAGCATTGGACAACTGGGGTGTGGAATAACTTTTCAGAATGTCTTAACGAAAATATCAGTCATGAATAATCTGAAATATAGTATCATTTATGCTGTCATACGGCCTGAGATTGCCGAACGCATCAGTGTGGGGCTGATATTTGTTGATGGCGATAGGGTGGATGTGCGTTACTCTCAACAGAAGTTGGATGCCTTGCGAGGATTATTCCCTAAAAAGGAATATGAGTTCGTTTCGCGTGTGGTCAGTGCTATGCCTACAAACGGCAGTGTCAGTTCTGTCGAGGCCATCAATTACCTTACCCGCTATTCCAATAACCTTATTGCCGTTTCTCCTCTGCAAAGCATTGATATTGCCCCAACAGAACAGAGCAAAGACCGTTTATATGCCAACTATGTATTCAACACAAATAAAACTATAGTAGACGAACAAGATGAAGACAGAACAACAACAGGATAAGAGGCAACAGCGGCTGTCACCTTTTATTGAGATTATGGACTCTACACTCCGCGACGGCGAACAGACCAGCGGGGTGAGCTTCCTGCCACACGAGAAGCTGATGATTGCACGCATGCTGCTGCGCGACCTGAACGTAGACCGCATAGAGGTGGCTTCGGCTCGCGTGAGCGAGGGCGAGAAAGAGGCGGTGAAGATGATATGCCGTTATGCCCGACAGATAGACTGCCTGGAAAGGGTGGAGGTGCTGGGCTTCGTTGACGGCCACACGTCGGTAGACTGGATCAAGGATGCCGGGGCCGTGACGCTGAACCTGCTGGCCAAGGGCTCGCTGAAGCACTGTCAGGAACAACTGAAGAAGACTCCCGAACAACATATTGCCGACATCAAGGCCGTGGTGAGCTACGCTACCGGTCAGAGCATCGGCGTGAACCTGTACTTGGAAGACTGGTCGAGCGGCATGAAGGACTCGTCTGAATATGTCTACCAGCTGATGGACGCGCTCGTCGACACGCCCATTCGCCGCTATATGTTGCCCGACACGCTGGGCATTATGAACCCGCTGCAGGTCATCGAGTACTTCCGTAAGATGAACAAGCGCTACCCCGACGTACACTTCGACTTCCACGCCCACAACGACTACGACCTGGCCGTGAGCAACTCGCTGGCCGCTGCCCTCAGCGGCGTGCGGGGCCTGCACGTCACGGTGAACGGCCTGGGCGAGCGCTGCGGCAATGCTCCGCTGAGCAGCGTGCAAGTGATTCTGAAGGACCAGTTCAACGCGCGTACCAATATTGTAGAGAACAAGCTCAACGACGTCAGCCGCCTGGTGGAGAGCTACAGCGGCATAGCCATCGCGCCCAACCAGCCCATCATCGGCGACAACGTGTTTACCCAGGTGGCGGGCGTGCATGCCGACGGCGACCAGAAAGGCGGGCTCTACCACAATGCGCTGATGCCCGAACGCTTTGGCCGTCGCCGTGAGTATGCGATGGGAAAGACCAGCGGTCGCGCCAACATTGCCCGCAATCTGCAGGAGCTGGGACTGGAGCTGACGCCCGAGCAGACACAGCGCGTCACGAAGCGCATCACCGAGCTGGGCGACCGCAAGGAGGTGGTGACACAGGACGACCTGCCCTTCATCGTGAGCGATGTGCTGAAGCACGACGTGGATGAGGACAAAGTGAAGCTCGTAAGCTACCAAGTATCACTGGCTTACGGTCTGAAGCCTCTTGCAAATGTGAAAGTTGAGATCAATGGCTACCAGTACGAGGGCCACTCGTCGGGCGACGGTCAGTATGACGCCTTCGTGAAGGCCCTGCGCAAGATCTATCGCGAGTATCTGGACCGCACCTTCCCCTTGCTCGAGAACTATGCCGTGACCATCCCCCCCGGCGGTCGCACCGATGCCCTGGTGCAGACGGTCATCACCTGGCGCAAGGACGACGGCCGCCTGCTGCGCACCCGTGGCCTGGATGCCGACCAGACCGAGGCCGCCATCAAGGCCACGATAAAAATGCTGAACATTATTGAAAAATAAAAACTAAACAACATGAAACTGAAGATTGCCGTTCTCCCCGGCGACGGAATAGGTCCGGAGATTATGAAGCAGGGCGTGGCCGTGCTCGATGCCATTGCCCAGAAGTTCAACCACGAGTTTGCGTATGAGGAAGCCATCGTAGGTGCCCATGCCATCGACGAGGTGGGCGACCCCTACCCCGAGGCTACCCACGAGGTGTGCATGCGTGCCGATGCCGTGCTGTTTGCCGCCGTGGGCTCGCTCAAGTACGACAACGACCCCACCTCGAAGGTTCGCCCCGAGCAGGGTCTGCTGGCCATGCGCAAGAAGCTGGGCCTGTTTGCCAACGTGCGCCCCGTGGCCACGTTCGACTGCCTGCTGCACAAGTCGCCCCTGAAGGACGAGCTGCTGCGGGGTGCCGACTTCGTGGTCATACGCGAGCTGACGGGTGGCATGTACTTCGGCGAGAAGTATCAGGACAACGACAAGGCCTACGACACCGACGTCTACACCCGTCCTGAGATTGAGCGCATTCTGAAGGTGGCCTTCGAGATGGCGCAGAAACGCCGCAAGCACCTCACCGTGGTCGACAAGGCCAACGTGCTGGCCAGCAGCCGGTTGTGGCGACAGATTGCCAAGGAGATGGAGCCGCAGTATCCCGATGTTGAGACCGACTATATGTTCATTGACAACGCTTCGATGCGCGTGCTCACCGAGCCCCGCTTCTTCGACGTGATTGTGACCGAGAACACCTTCGGCGACATTCTGACCGACGAGACCTCGTGCATCACCGGCTCCATGGGCCTGCAGCCTTCGTCGTCGCTGGGCCTGCACACGCCGCTCTTCGAGCCTGTGCACGGCTCGTGGCCCCAGGCCGCAGGGCAGAACCTGGCCAACCCCCTGGCCCAGATTCTTTCTGCCGCCATGCTGCTGGAGCACTTCGGGCTCAGCGCCGAGGGTGCCCTCATCCGTGAGGCCGTCGATGCCTCGCTGGCAGCCAATGTGCGCACGCCGGAGATTCAGGTCGAGGGCGGCGAGAAGTATGGCACGAAGGAGGTGGGCCAGTGGATTGTGGACTATATTCAGCGTGCATGAGAAACAGCATAACAGCACTCTTGCTAATGATTTCGATGGCCACTGCTGCCCAGACGAGGCAGCAGTGGCTCGACTCGCTGTCGGTACTGAACGACAGCATCCGCCTCTTTCCCCGCAACACCGACCTGCGGCTCAGGAAGGCTGCCGCCAATATTGAACTGGAGCAGTGGGATTATGCCGTCGAGGAGTATGGCCGCGTGCTGCAGCTGGAGCCCAACAACCTGGCCGCCCTGTACTATAGGGCCTACGCCAACAACTCGCTGCGCCACTACGACCTGGCCAAGAACGATTACGAGACCTTCCTCTCGATCGTTCCCAAGCACTTCGAGGCACAGCTGGGCCTGGCCATGGTGAAGCGCAAGCTGGGCCGGCAGCTCGACACCCTCGACGAGCTGAACCGCCTGGTGCAGCTGTTTCCCGACTCGGCCCTGGCATACGCCGCCCGTGCCGGCTACGAGACCGAGCTCAAGCAGTATGACGTGGCCCTCTTCGACTGGGACGAGGCCCTGCGCCTACAGCCCCTCAACCCCGACTTCGTCGTCTCGAAGGCCGACATCCTGCTCACGCTTCGCCGCAACGACGAGGCCTGGGCCGTGCTGAGCGATGCCATACAGCAGGGCATTCCCCGCTCGGTGCTGAAGCCCTGGATAGACCGCTGCAAGTAGCACAGCAATTGCTAAGGTACGAAAAAAGATGTGAACGAAGAACAGCGAATTATGATTTATTTTGTACCTTTGCACCCAAATTTCGAATAATATGGGAAGAAAGAACAAGCCATTGCCCCTTTTAGAGGGCGTGACGATAGAGGCCGTAGCAGCCGAGGGCAAGTGTCTGCTGCACTGGAACGATATGGTGGTTTTTGTGCCCTGGTGCGTGCCGGGCGATGTGTGCGACGTGCAGATTCGCCGCAAGAAGCACTCGTTTGCCGAGGGCGAGGTAGTGCGCTTCATTGAGTATAGTAAGGTACGCGCTACGCCGTTCTGCCAGCACTTCGGCGTGTGCGGCGGCTGCAAGTGGCAGAACCTGCCCTACGAAGAGCAGCTCCGGGCCAAGCAGCAGCAGGTCTTCGACCAGTTGCACCGCATTGGCAAGATAGAGCTGCCCGAGTTTCGCCCCATCCTGGGCTCGGTGAAGACGCAGGAATACCGCAACAAGCTGGACTTTGGATGCGCCAACAAGCGCTACCTGACGAAGGAGCAGTTTGCAAGGGAAGAAGCAAACTCTACACTCTCACCCCAGCACACTTCACTCAAGGACCATCCCGCCATCGGCTTCCACATCACAGGTGCCTTCGACAAGATTCTGCCCATAGAGAAGTGCTGGCTTATGGACGACCTGCACAACCAGATACGCAACGAGGTGCTCGACTATGCACTGCAGCACGGCCTCTCGTTCTTCGACCTGAGGGCCCAGGTGGGTCTGCTGCGCGATGTGATCATACGCAACTCGGCCAGTGGCGAGTGGCTGGTCATCGTGCAGTTCCACTACGACGAGACGGGCGGCGAGCAAGAGGCCCTGGGCCTGTTGCAGCACCTGGCCGACACGTTCCCGCAGATCACCTCGCTGATGTATCTTGACAACCAGAAGTGCAACGACACCATTGGCGACCAGGACATTTTGCTCTTCAAGGGCCGCGACCACATCTTCGAGCTGATGGAAGACCTGCGCTTCAAGGTGGGACCCAAGTCGTTCTATCAGACGAATACCGAACAGGCTTATCATCTCTACCAAGTGGCCCGAGACTTTGCCGGGCTTACTGGCCAGGAGCTGGTCTACGACCTCTATACCGGCACGGGCACCATAGCCAACTTCGTGGCCCGCCGGGCCCGAAAGGTTATCGGCATTGAATACGTGCCCGAGGCCATCGAAGACGCCAAGGTGAACAGCGAGATCAACGGCATAGGCAACACTCTGTTCTATGCCGGCGACATGAAAGACATACTGACCGACGACTTCATTGCCGAGCACGGACGGCCCGACGTAATCATAACCGACCCGCCCCGCGCAGGCATGCATCCCGACGTGGTGAAGACCATCCTGAGGGCTGCGCCGCAGCGCATTGTCTACGTGAGCTGCAATCCCGCCACCCAGGCCCGCGACCTGCAATTGCTCGACGAGGCCTACCGCGTGGCCGAGGTGCAACCGGTAGACATGTTCCCCCACACGCCCCACGTAGAGAATGTGGTGCTGCTCAGTGCAAAAAAGTGCTAAACGTGAGTGTTTTTCAAGGGAATTGTGTAAATTTGCATCGTGAAAGTAATTATCAACTTCAATATCAACTAAAAGATTATGGAAAAAAGCGCATTGCAGATGGCAAGGGCTGCCTATCAGCCGAAGCTGCCCGTGGCACTTCAGGGTGCCGTGAAGGTGGTGGAAGGTGCAGCCACAGAGAGTGTTGACAATCAGGAAGAAATCAAGAAGCTCTTCCCCAATACCTACGGAATGCCCCTCGTAGAGTTTGCTCCCGGCGAGGAGAAGGCACACGAGCCCATGAACGTGGGCATCATCCTGAGCGGTGGCCAGGCTCCTGGCGGCCACAACGTGATTACCGGTCTCTTCGACACCGTGAAGAAGCTGAACCCCGAGAACCGCCTCTTTGGCTTCATCCTGGGCCCCGGCGGTCTGGTTGACCACAACTATATGGAACTGACGAAGGAAATCATCGACGAGTATCGCAACACCGGTGGCTTCGACATGATTGGCTCGGGCCGCACCAAGCTGGAGAAGGTCGAGCAGTTCGAGAAAGGTCTGGAGATCATTCGCGAGCTGGGCATCAAGGCCATCGTCATCATCGGCGGCGACGACTCTAACACCAATGCCTGCGTGCTGGCCGAGTACTATGCCGCCAAGCAGTATGGCGTGCAGGTGATCGGCTGCCCCAAGACCATCGACGGCGACCTGAAGAACTCGCAGATCGAGACCTCGTTCGGCTTCGACACCGCTTGCAAGACCTATTCAGAGCTTATCGGTAACATTGAGCGCGACTGCAACTCGGCACGCAAGTACTGGCACTTCATCAAGGTGATGGGCCGTTCGGCCTCGCACATCGCCCTGGAGTGCGCCCTGCAGACGCAGCCCAACATCTGCCTCGTGAGCGAAGAGATCGAGGCCAAGCAGATGAGCCTCAACGATATTGTTGACTATATTGCACAGACCGTGGCCGTCCGCGCTGCCGACGGCAACAACTTCGGTACGGTCATCATTCCCGAGGGTGTCATCGAGTTCATTCCCGCCATCAAGAAGCTCATTGCCCAGCTGAACGATGTGCTGGCTCTGCCCGAGGCCAAGGAGATTAGCCGCGACGAGCAGGTAGACTTTGCCAAGAGCCACCTGACCGAGGAGAACCTGGCCGTGTTCAACTCGCTGCCCGTGGGTGTGGCCCGCCAGCTGGCCCTCGACCGCGATCCTCACGGCAATGTGCAGGTGAGCCTCATCGAGACCGAGAAGCTGCTGTCTACGATGGTGGCCCAGAAGCTCGAGAAGATGAAGAAGGAAGGCACGTTCAAGGGCAAGTTCGCCACGCAGCACCACTTCTTCGGCTATGAGGGCCGCTGCGCTGCTCCCTCTAACTTCGATGCCGACTATTGCTATGCCCTGGGTTCGAGCGCTGCCCAGCTCATTGCCGCCGGCAAGACTGGCTATATGGCCATCGTGAAGAACACCACCGCTCCCGCTGCCGAGTGGAAGGCCGGTGGCGTGCCCATCACGATGATGATGAACATGGAGCGCCGCAACGGCGAGATGAAGCCCGTGATACGCAAGGCTCTTGTCGAGCTCGACGGTGCCCCCTTCAAGTGCTTCGCCGCCCAGCGCGACCGTTGGGCTCGCGAAACGGCCTACGTCTATCCCGGCCCCATCCAGTACTGGGGACCCACTGAGGTGTGCGACCAGCCTACCAAGACGCTGGCACTGGAACAGGCATAATGACAAAGAAACGCGTAGTAGTACGCCGTAAAGGCATATCCACAACTTCGGGACGCAGCGGCTCTCCAGTGCGCCACAAGCGTCCCGGAGTTGTGGTACGCTTATTGCAGAAGCTGCCCCGCTGGGCCTATTGGCTTGGCGCGCTTCTGGTGGTAGGAGGCTACGTGTGGTTTTTCTATTATTTCTTCGTATCGCCCTACGGCTTCCGCTGGCGTGCCCTCTATGGCGATCTGACGAATCCCGACGGCTACGAGATTCACGGCATCGACATTTCTCACTATCAGGGCGACATCGACTGGGAAGTGCTGCGCAATCAGGGCATGATCGACAAGTGCCCCGTGCGCTTCGTCATGATCAAGGCCACCGAAGGCACCGACCGCATCGACCCCAAGTTCAGCTCAAACTTCCAGCAGTCGCTCGAATATGGCTTCACTCGCGGTGCCTACCATTTCTATAGCGTGCACTCGAAGGCCGAAGACCAGGCCCACTTCTTCATTCAGAACGTCGACTTGCAGAAGGGCGACCTGCCGCCTGTGCTCGACGTGGAGCACAAGCCCAAGAACCAGAGCGACGACGACTTCAGGCAGAGCGTGCTGCAATGGCTCGACATTGTTGAGCAGCACTACAAGGTGAAGCCCATCATCTATACTTACTACAAATTCAAAATGCAGTACCTCTCTGACGAGGTGTTCGACCAGTACCCCTACTGGATAGCCCACTACTACGTTGACAGTGTGGAGTATCAAGGCCCGTGGAAGTTCTGGCAGCACACCGACGTAGGCCGGCTGCCGGGCATTAAGGGCTATGTAGACCTGAACATCTACAATGGCTCTTACTACGATTTGCGCCAGCTCACCATTGGCAGCCGCGAAACCATTGGCGTTGAAGCCTATAGGGAGGAGGAGGAATAAGAGGACATCTGCCTTTTCTGCTGTTTTGTGTTCGCAAACAACCAATAGATTGATTTGTGTCAAGAATATCTTACAATTTGGCAATATATCCTAATTATCAGATACTTATGTAATTTAATTGTTGTAATTTTGTCCGCGATTTGAAACATCAAAATCAAAAGTATTAATATTTTAAAGCATTATGGCAGAAAAGAAAACAACGAAGAAGGCTACTGAGGTAAAGGAAACAGCAGCTAAGAAATCAACCACCACGACCAAGAAGGCTGCCGTGAAGGCAGTTGCAGTAGCCATCAACGCCGAGAACATTGGTTTTAAGGCAGGAGATGTTTATCAGGCACTGGCAGCAGCTGAGAAGGCTCTCTCGGTAAGCGAGATTGCCAAGGCAGCTAAGATTTCTGAGGAGGAGACGCTGCTTGGACTGGGCTGGCTCTTCAAGGAGGGTAAGCTCTTGAGCGCAGAGGACAACAAGGTTGTTCTGGCATAAGGAGAAAAATCTTTCAAGAAATTGATTATTTGTAGTGAGTAATTATGATTAGGCCTGCAGCAAGGTGCAAGTTAATCATAATTACTCATTTTTATGATTTGCCTGAGGGCTTGGAGCGTTGACTTACGATCAGCAAATATTAGACATTCTACTCGAAGTGGGCGAGCGTGGCATCAGCGTAGGAGCGCTGGCCAAGCACGTCTACAACCAGAACTGCACTTTCTTCTTCCAGCCCGACTTTCAGGAAGTGCGCCAGTACGTTCAGCAGTATCTGCTTCAGGGCAGCAAGTCGGCCCAGTCGCTCATTGAGAGCACGGGCAAGCGCGGTTACTACCGGCTGAACACGCAGGGCTCGGCCGATGCCCGCCAGCTCATGCTGCACTTCCAGGAAGAATCGGCAGCCCCGTCAGCACTAAATGAAAACGAGAAGCCGCAGCAGGACTTCTCGCTCAGTTTGTTTGGCGACGATTTTTAAATCTGCGTCAGCCTTTTTTGCGGGTTTGATACACCTCTTTATAAAGTTCCAGCAGCTGTTCGGCTGTTTTGCGCCACGAGAACAGCTTGGCTCGCTCCAGTCCCACCTCCCTTTGCCGCTGGCGGAAAGCCTCGTCGGTCTCTAATTGCAACAGTTTTTCGGCAATCTCCTCACTGCTCTCAGGATTCACCAAGATAGCATTGGGGCCGCCTATCTCTGGCATCGACGACGTGTTGCTCGTCACCACCGGTGTGCCGCAGGCCATAGCCTCGAGCAGTGGTATGCCAAAACTTTCGCGAAGCGATGTATAGAGGAAGGCAAACGCCGCATTGTAGATGTAGGGCAGGTCGGCATTAGGAATGTAGCCCGGCATTGCGATATGCTCGCGAATGTGCTCAATGTTGTTGCGGCTGATAATGTCGTCCAAGTACTGCCGGTCCAGGTCGGCCATCAGCAGGGGGCGCTTCACTTCCGACCGCTCCAGATAGCGGGCGTAGGCCACCAGCGTGCGCTCGGTGTTCTTCTTAGGGTCGGTGTTGCCCAGGAAGAACAGGAACCCCTTTTGCGGCATATACTTCTGGTAGATGTTCTGCGGGTCGTCCTGCGGGCGGATCCACTCGTTGTAGCCGTTATAGATCATAGCCATACGGCTCTGGGGAATGTCCAGCTTGCTGATGATGTTGTGCAGCTCGAAGTCGCTCACAGTAATGATGCGGCGGCACTTCGGCAGGATGCGGGGCACCACCAACCGGCGGTACAGCCATCCCAGGTTCTGGTAGAGCGAACGGTTGCGCTTGTCGCGTGGCTCCAGGAAGATAATGTCGTGCAGCGTCAGCACCAACGGAATGTTGCACCTGATGGGGGCCGTATTGCTGGTGCAGTGCAGCAGGTCTACCTTCAGCTCGCGGGCTGCCCGTGGCAGGGCCACCTGCTCCCAGTAGGGATACGACGGAGCCTTCACCTCAATCACATGAACGTTGCGCGAATCGGTCACACAGCGGTCGGGCCCCGGCTTCACAAACACGAAATACTCGTTCTGCTGATCCAGCTCTTGCAGTTGCAGCACCTCCTGTAGCACCACATAGTCCATGCCGTGCTTGTTGTTGCGGAAGATGCGCTGGGCTTCAATACCTATTTTCATATAAGCTAAGACTTTAGATGTTTGATGACTTTTGCCGGGACTCCGCCCACCACGGTGTAATCGGGCACGTCTTTCGTGACCACCGCGCCTGCCGCCACCACTGCGTGCCTGCCAATGCTCACGCCCGGCAGCACCACAGCATTGGCTCCTATCCACACATCGTCGGCTATGCTGACAGGATTTGTCGTCACCCCCTGCTCGTCGATGCGCAGTTGCAAGTGACCGAAATTATGGTTCAGGGCCGTCACAGTGATGCCCTGCGCCAGGTTCACGTGGTTGCCAATGGTCACGGGGCCAATGATGGTGTTGTGCAGTCCTATGCGCGTATGGTCCCCAATGAGCACGTCGCCCACGGCATTGTTGATGCACGAGAACGACTCCACCACGCTGCTCCGCCCCAGCGAGAAACGGCGGTAAGGCGGGGTGTCCATACGCACCGATGCATAAATCTTCGAGCCCCTGCCACGGTGCTGGTAGAGCGGTGCCACCAGCCTCACGTACCATCGGGGGCGCGTCTCGGTGGGGCTCATAATCAGCCAGTCCATCAGCCTTTTCAGCCGTGGGCTCTGCTTCAGCTTCTCGCGTAGTGCGTCCTTGTTCATCGTTTTCTGCTTCTTTTTTGATGGCAAAGATAAGAAAAAAAAGCGAATAGGCCAAAAAAGAGTGCCTTATTTCAATGGTACCTGTGAAATAAGTTGTTCTTTTTTGGCCTGTTCGCTTTTTTTTCTGTATCTTTGCACCGTGCTAACCACAATGGAGTATGGAATTGAACGAACATAAATTCATCATTATTGGTAGTGATCACACCAATACGCTGGGCCAGATGCGTTGTCTGGGAGAGCATGGCATCAAGCCCATTGTGGTCATTACCGAAAAGCAGCCTTATTTAATCACCAAAAGCAAATATCTGGGCGAACTGCATCAGGTGGGCAGCATTGCCGAGGCTCCCCGCTATGTGGCCGAGCATTGGGGCAATGAGCCTGTCAAGCCTTTCCTCTATACCGACCGCGACGATTTCATGTGTGCCATCGACGACTGTTATGATCTCTTATACGGCCGGTTCTACTTTTGGAATGCGGGTGAGAAAGGGCGCATCCGCAAGCTTATCAACAAAGAGGAACAGATGGCCCTGGCCCGTGAGTGTGGCCTGAACGTCATTCCCACCGAGCGAGTCAGGCGCGGCGAGCTGCCCAAGACGCTCGACTATCCCATTTTCACGAAGGCCACCAACTCGCTGAATCCTTTTTGGAAAGCAAATGCTTTTGTTTGCAACAACGAGGCAGAACTACTGAATGCCTACCAGCACATGGGTATTGACGAGGTGCTTCTTCAACGCTATATCAAGAAAAGAGACGAAGCTCCTATTCAAGGCTTAAGCATTGATGGCGGACGCGTGGTAAAGCTCTTTGCACGAAAGACATCAAAGCGCTTTGCTGCCAATGGCTTTGGTGTGTACAGCATGATTGAGCGTTTTGACGATGCCGAATTAGAATCCAAGGTTGCAGCTTTTGTCAAGTCTATAGGCTTTACTGGCATCTTTGAAATAGAATTTATCGAGGACGAACGTGGCATTATGTATTTTCTGGAAATCAACTTCCGATGCACCATGTCTATTCATGCATACGCAGAATACGGTGTCAACATTCCCTATTTGTTCGCCCGGGCTACGCTTGAAGGTGCCATCCCGTTTGAGGAGATTCACTATTCGCCCAAGAAAGACTACCACATGATGATAGAACTGGAGGACCTGAAAGAATCCGTGGTTCATGGCAACACCTCCCTGTGGCAGTGGCTTGGCGACTTCCGCCGCGCCGACTCTTACCTCTACATCGACAAGAACGATATGGGACCCTTCTGGGCTTTGCTGCGCCGCAAGGCCGGCAATGCCGTGCGAGGGGCTCTTGGAATGAAAAAACGCTGAGCCCACTTATGAAAATAGCTTATATCTACTCTGCATTCATCAACATTGGCGGGGCCGACAAGATTATTATCGGCAAGGCCAACTATATGGCCCAGCAGTGGGGCTACGATGTCTATTTGATTACCGATTCCCAGAACGACATCGAGCCCTTCTTCCCCCTGTCTGAGAAGGTTCATCTGACAGACCTGGGCATCAACTTCTTCCAGCAGTACCAATACGGACCGCTGAAGCGCCTCTGGGTCTACCTGAAGCTGATGCGACGATACCGCCAGGGCCTGACGGACATTCTGTCAAAGATACGACCCGACGTGGTGGTATCCACCTTCGGTCGCGATGCCAAGTTCGTTGACCTATACAAGAAATATGCCCGTGCCGTCATTGCCGAGGTACACACCACCAAGAGCAATCTTCGCGCCCTACCCAACCTGCGGCTGAAAGGAGGTGTCTACAAGTTGCTGGCCGCCTACATCGAGCACCAGCTGAACGCTTCAGCCCGGCGCTTCGACGATGTGGTGGTGCTCAACAACCTGGAGCAAGACCTTTGGAAGCCGGTGCGCCAGGTCACGGTCATCAACAATGCCGTGCAGTATTATCCTGAAGCCGAGAACCCTCTTTCAGCAAAAAGCGTCATCTACGTGGGGCGGGCAGAATACGAGAAAGCCCCGGACCGGCTCATAGAGATATGGCGACTGGTGGCCCAGCGCCATCCCGACTGGACGCTCCGCATGTTCTGCACGGGTGCCATGCTCGATGAGCTGAAGGCCAAGGTCAGTGAGTACGATTTGCAGCAGCAGGTGCTCTTCATGCCGCCCACCAAGGATATGGAGCGTGAGTACATGACGAGCAGCCTGTGCGTGCTGACCTCGCGCTTCGAAGGCTTCCCCGTTGTCTTGCAGGAAGCTATGGGGTGCGGTCTGCCATGCGTCTCGTTCAACTGCCCCAGCGGTCCGCGCTATCTCATCACCGACCAGGAGGACGGCTACCTCGTAGAGAACGGCAACACAGAGGCGTTTGCCCAGACCGTGTGCCAGCTCATTGAGAATGAATCGCTACGCCGCCAGCTGGGCCGCAAGGCCAAGCAGAACATAGCCCGCTACTCGAAAGAGAAGATTATGGGCCAGTGGCGCAATTTGTTTGAAAACTTAACACGTAACTCATAGATGCTAAACAGGTTATTCAGAAAGGAAGGAGCCTTTGCCGTAGCCCTGTTTGCCAACGACCGGCTTACGCTCGATGCCCTCGACGAGGAGCATCTGGTCTATAAACTCGACATCAAGGAGTTGTGGCGACCCAAGCCCGTGCTGTATCAGGCCGACTCGTTCCTCTTTGTGAAGGGCGACGAGCTCTTCCTCTTCTACGAGCTGCAGCACTGGGACGATCCGGGTGTGATAGCCATGGTGAAGACGCGCGACCTGCGCACCTGGTCGCAGCCGGTTGTCGTACTGAAGCAGCCCTTCCATCTGTCCTTTCCCTACGTCTTCGAAGACGGTGGACAGGTCTTTATGGTGCCCGAATCGCAGGAGAGCGATGCCATACACCTATTCCGTGCCGACAACGACGAGCTCACGTCGTTCTCGCTGGTGCGCACGCTGCTGCATCAGGAGCGGGCCAATGGCATTCATTACAACTACGACGACAGCCACATATATAAGAAAGGTGGAACGTACTACCTCTTCACCTCCTATCAGCGCGACTGGATGTACTACCAGGAACTGTACACGTCTGACGACCTGCTTTCGGGCCAGTTCCGCCGCCACCCGGCTTCGCCCATCTGCGTGAGCAATGAGTTCGGGCGCAATGGCGGCTCGCTCATCGACTTCGACGGGCGACTGCTGCGCGTCACTCAGGATTGCCACGCCGACTATGGCGACAACGTGTCGCTCATGGAAGTGACCCGGCTCGACGAACTGTCGTACGAGGAGCACCTCTTCAAGCGGAACGTCCTGCCCCGCAACAGCATCTTTACCGACGGCGGCCACCAGCTGAACATAGCGCGGTTCTGCGGAAAGTACGTCTACGCTACCGACTACAAGCAGAACCGGTGGGCCTGGTACCGACTATGGATAGCCTTACTAACGAAACTAAAACTGCACGAGCATAAAGGATGAAGATATTGTTTTTGGTCTATCACGGATTCTCCGACGTGAGCGGAATCAGTAAGAAGATACACTATCAGGTGAAAGGACTTGAGCAGAACGGTCACGACGTACACCTGTGCTACTACGACCGTGGCACCAACGGCCACTGGCAGCGACTGGTCAGTCACAATGGGCAGGTGGCGGTGCTCACCGACTTTGGCAGCGGCAAGCTGGCGGGGCTTCGGCAGCGCACGAGCTATGGCTCGGTGGCCAGCTACTGCGCCCGACAGTCCATCCAGATGGTCTATGCCCGCTGCTTCCAGAATGCCAATCCCTTTCTCATCCGCTTCTTCCGCAAGCTAAAGTCCATGGGAGTGAAAAGCGTGATGGAGATTCCCACCTACCCCTACGACCAGGAGTTTCAGGGATTCTCGCGCACCGAGCGATTGCAGCTGCACATAGACCAGCAGTACCGCGACCGCCTGGCCCGGCAGCTTCAGGCCATCGTGACCTTTACCAACGAGCAGCTGATCTTCGGGCAGCGCACCATCAACATCAGCAATGGGGTCGACCTGGACAGCATTCCCCTTCATCAGAAGGTCGACACCTCACAGGAGCTTCACCTCATAGGCGTGGCCGAGGTTCACTTCTGGCATGGCTACGACCGCTTGATAGCCGGCCTGGGCGAGTACTACCGCAAGGGGCACACGCCCAAGCAGGTCTACTTCCACATCGTGGGCGGCGTGTGGAAGTCTGAGATGTACGACGACGAGCATGCTCCCGGCTTCCACGAGCTCATCGAGAAGTATGGCCTGCAGGACAAGGTCATCTTCCACGGCCAGCTCTTTGGCGAAGCCCTCAACTCCGTGTTCCGGCAGTCCAGCTTCGCCGTGGGCAGCCTGGCGCGACATCGCAGCGGCATCAGCGACATCAAGACGCTGAAGAACCGCGAATACGCCACCCGTGGCCTGCCCTTCATCTATTCCGAGAACGACAGCGACTTCGACCATCAGCCATACGTGCTGAAGGCTCCTGCCGACGAGTCGCCCGTAGACATAGCCCAGATAGTTGCGTTTGAAGAGCAGCTCACGATGAAGCCACAGGAGATACGCCACACCGTGGAGCACCTCTCGTGGAAGATGCAGATGCAGAAAGTGGTCGAAAGTCTTTAACTGTGTAAAGAAATGAAAGTAGTATTCCTTCATCACGCCAATGTGTACAGGGCAGGAATCGAGCGGATGCTTGCTGTCAAGTCAACGATGTTGGCCGAGCAAATGGGGTGGGATGTGATCATGCTTACCTACGAGCAGAACGGGGCGTCGTTTCCCTATCCGCTTTCGCCGAAGGTCAAGTGCGTCGACCTGAACGTTCACTTCTACGATGCATTCAAAGTGCCCCACCCTATGCGCTATTTCCGCAAGCTCGCCCTGCGCCGCCAGCTGGGCAGGGCGCTGCGCACCTTTCTTCGCGAGCAGCAGCCCGACGTGGTCATTTGTACCGACAAGGATGCCAACGAGCTGAATGCGCTTTCCTGGGCCCACACCACCGAGAAGCTCGTCATCGAGGCCCACACGGGCATGATTGACCATGAGATGCAGGTGCTGCGCACGGAATCGCTCGTGAGGAAGCTGTCTGCACGCAAGGATATGGCCCGGCTGAAGAAGGCGGTCTCTCAGTTCGATGCCCTGGTGGCTCTAACGCCCGACGATGCACGTTGCTGGTCGCCACTGGTCAGCACGGTGGTCATACCCAACTTCCTTCCCGGCGGGCCCTGCCCCGTGGCCGACCTCTCGGTCGAGAAGAAGCGCATCATTGTTGTGGGACGCCTGGACTACCAGAAGGGACAGGACCTGCTGCTGAAAGCCTGGCAACAGGTGGAGGCTCGCCACCCGGAATGGCATCTCGAACTCTTTGGCGACGGCGCCGATAGCGACCAGCAGGAACTCCATGCGCTCATGTCGGCCTTCCACCTCAGGAACGCCGCCATCCATCCGTCTACGCCCGACATCACTGCCCAGTACGTGCAAAGCGACTTTCTGGTGTGCTCCTCGCGCTGGGAGTCGTTCGGTCTGATCATCATCGAGGCTATGGCATGCGGTCTTCCCGTTGTTTCGTTCAATTGCGACAACGGCCCCCGCAACATCATTGCCGAGGGACAGAACGGACTCTTGGTAAGGAATGGCGATGTCGACGACATGGCCGCAAAAATCTGTCAGCTTATTGAACACTCGGAGCAACGCCGCCAGTTAGGCGCAAACGCCCGCCAAAGCGTGGCCCGCTTTGGCCAGAAGGTAGTCTTTGGGCAGTACATCAGTTTCCTGCAGCATCTTTAATCCAGGCCTGCCATCGCCTCGTGCCTAAGCCTCGCTCTTCAGAATAGGAAGGGAGATGTGGTAGCGCACGGCAAGGAAACGAATGAGGCAGGTGGTCAGGAAACTCACAATGGCCGTGAACTCGACGGGCAGCCCCAGGCTCATACCGCCCCAGTAGGCCAGGCCGCCAAGAACGCAGGCCATGGCATAAATCTCTCGGTGAAAGATCACGGGCTCGTTGTTGAGCAGCACATCGCGAATGACGCCGCCCGCCGAGCCTGTAATGCATCCCATGATGATAGCCACCCAGAAGGGCTGACCGAAAGCGAGGCTCTTCTGTATGCCAGCTATGGTGAAGAGGGCCAGGCCCAGCGTATCGAACACGAACCAGGCGTTCTTCAGCGGCTCCATCCACCGGCCGAAGAAAGCCACGGTGAGCAGGGCCACGGCGGTGCATATCATATAGATGGGCGTGGTCATCCAGAAAGGAGTGGTGCCCAGCATCACGTCGCGTATGGTGCCGCCGCCAATGGCCACGGCTATGCCGCATACGTAGCCGCCGAACCAGTCGAACTGCTTGGCAGCGGCGTGGCGTATGCCCGAGATAGCAAAGGCAAAGGTGCCCAGCATCTCAATGATCAGAATGATAATGTCCTGGTTCATGGCTGATGGTCTTCGTAGCGTTCTCCCCAGTAGTTCACCATGCGCTGGTACAGCTTCTCCTCGGCGGGGTTGTGCTGCCCGTGCCACAGGCGTTCGTTTACAAGCGCATCGGGCAGGTACTGCTGGGGGGTGAAGTGGCCGGGGTAGTCGTGGGGATACAGGTAGCCGTCGTGGTAGCCCAGCTCCTTCATCAGCTGCGTGGGGGCGTTGCGCAGGGGCAGCGGCACGGGCTGGTTGCCCGTCTGTCGCACCAGCTGCAAGGCGGCATCGATGCCCAGGTAGGCCGAGTTGCTCTTGGGGCTGGTGGCCAGGTAGACCACGGCCTCGGCCAGGGCGATGCGTGCCTCAGGCCAGCCTATCTTCATCACCGTGTCGAAGGCGGCATTGGCCAGCAGCAGGGCGTTGGGGTTGGCCAGGCCAACGTCTTCGCTGGCCGAGATGACCAGCCGGCGGGCTATGAACTGCGGGTCTTCGCCGCCCTCTATCATGCGGGCCATCCAGTAGAGCGCGGCATCGGGGTCGCTGCCGCGTATGCTCTTGATGAAGGCCGAAATAATGTCGTAGTGCATCTCGCCCTGCTTGTCGTAGGCCAGCGGGTTCTGTTGCAGGCGGGCAGCCACCAGCTCGTCGGTTATCACCACGTCGCCCTGGCCTTCGGCCTCTACCACCAGCTCCAGTATGTTCAGCAGCTTGCGGGCATCGCCGCCGCTGTAGCGCAGCAGGGCGCCCGTCTCTTGCAGGTCTATGTGCCGCTCCTTCAGCACCACGTCGGTGGTCAGGGCGCGGTGCAGCAGCTGCAGCAGGTCGTCTTTCTCGAGCGACTTGAGCACGTAGAGCTGACAGCGCGACAGCAGGGGGCGAATGACCTCGAACGAGGGGTTCTCGGTGGTGGCGCCTATCAGGGTCACGATGCCCTTCTCCACGGCACCCAGCAGCGAGTCTTGCTGCGACTTAGAGAAGCGGTGAATCTCGTCAATGAACAAGATGGGCGATGCCTCGTTGAAGAAGCGGCCCTTCTGGGCCTTCTCGATCACCTCGCGCACGTCCTTCACGCCGCTGGTCACGGCGCTCAGCGTGTAGAAGGGTGTCTCCAGCCGGTGGGCTATGATCTGTGCCAGGGTGGTCTTGCCCACGCCCGGCGGGCCCCAGAGTATGAACGACGAGATGCGCCCGGAGTCTATCATCTGCCGCAGCACCGCCCCCTGGCCCACCAGGTGGCGCTGGCCTATGTAGTCGTCGAGCGTCCGCGGACGCAGTCTCTCTGCCAATGGTTCCATTGTGCTTTTTCCTTTCTTACCTATTTCTATGTGCAAAGTTAAGCAAAAAGAGCGACCTACGAAAAAAATATGGCTAAAAACTTGGGAATAAGAAATAAAGTATTTACTTTTGCAGCCGAAAACAACAAAAAGAATCATCATGGAGCAACAAAACGCTAAGAAAGCACTCACGCTGAAGACACTCACCAAGAGCAGCGTGTGGGACGTTCAGGAGAACGACATCTTCCGCCTGTGGGAGGGTGCCGACAAGGATGCCGAGGTGAAGGACAACGTGCGACACTACGTTGACATCATCAGGTCGGCATTCATGGTCGAAGAGATAACCAGCGACTCGTCGCTGCTCAAGTCGAAGTATGAGAAGCAGGGATATAAGGTAGGACAGGTGCGGCTGGACGAGGACAAGAAGATAACCTGGGCCATCAAGAAGCGCCCCATCATGCGGGTGACCGACCTGACCTACGAGAACATACGCCACATCTCGGCCGCAAAGCTCATCGAGGTGCTCGACCGCAACTTCGGCGGTGGCTGGGACTCGCTGTCACAGAGCATCAAGGACATCATCGAGAGCGGGTTCGACATCTCGACCACCACGCTGCCCAAAGACCGCCTGCACACGAAGGGCGGCATGTACGAGAAGAAGGTAGACGACGGCTTCGAGGTGCTGGAAGTGCCCAAGGGCACGTGGGTTGAGGCCATCTTCGCCAAGGTGAAGCCCGAGGCCGAGAAGCCCCGCATGAAGTTCAACGTGATGCGCGACGACGAGGATCTGGACGACGATGAGGATGTAGAAATTGAGGACAACTACAACAAGCCCGACGAGGATGACATCGAGATAGAGGGCCCCAACGACGACGAGATTACCGAGGACAACTACTCTACGATGATGGATCTGGGCAGCGACGACCCCGACGAAGAGGCCGCCAACCTGGCCGATTACGGTGAGGAATAGCCCACGCGTCGCCCACCCCATTCTTACTATAATCACAACGAAGGCTCCGTTACAATTCAACGGAGCCTTCGCTGTTTTGTAACGGAGCCTTCATTGCGTTGTAACGGAGCCTTCGCTGAGTCACAACGGAGCCTCCGTTATGATAAGACTAAATGACATGCATTGTGCCCATCAGGTAGAGCAGGGCATAGCCCAGCACCATGGAGAGGATGCCTACGATGATGCCCACCTTCGACATATCGCTCTGCTCGACCAGGTTGGTAGAGTAAGCCAGGGCATTGGGAGGCGTCGACACGGGCAGGATCATAGCACTCGAAGCGGCAATGGCCACGCCGATGAGCACTGTGGGCGTGCCGCCGATGGGAGCCAGCTTGTCGCCCATGGCCGAGCAGACCAGTGCCAGGATGGGCATGAGCAGGGCAGCCGTGGCCGAGTTGGAGATGAAGTTGCTGAGCAAGTAGCAGATAATGCCCGAGATGAGCAGGATGACCAGCGGCGAGAAGTCGCCGAAGGGAATGCTCTCGACGGCCAGCGCTGCCAGACCCGACTGGTTCAGACCATAGCCCAGGGCAAAGCCACCGGCCACCATCCAGATGACCGACCAGTTGATCTCCTCCAGGTCGTTCTTGTCGATGATGCCCGTCAAGGCAAACACCACGAAGGGTATGAGCGCCACGGTATAGGAGTTGATGCCCGTCCACTTCTCGCAGATCCAGAGTGCCACGGTCACGAAGAACGTCACGATGACGATGTAGGTCTGGGTGTTCTTCTTCATACCACCCTCAATCTTCAGCTCGACCGTCTTCTGCGTGAAGGGGAACATCCACTTCAGCAGCCACCAACTGAAAAGCAGCAGCACTGCCACCAGGGGCACCATAAACATCATCCACTCGCCGAAGCCCAGGTTCAGGTTCAGGCCCTCAGGATCGTTCAGGTACTTAATGGCAATGGCATTGGGAGGCGTGCCGATGGGGGTGCCCATACCGCCCAGGTTGGCTGCCACGGGAATGGAGAGCGCCAGCGCGATGCGGCCCTTGCCCTCGGGAGGCAGCTGCTTGAACACGGGGGTGAGGAAGGTGAGCATCATGGCAGCCGTGGCTGTGTTAGACACGAACATCGAGAACAGGCCGGTGATGAGCAGGAAGCCCAGCAGCACATTGTCGCTCTTAGTGCCGAAGGGCTTCAGCAGCACCTTGGCCAACTGGGCATCGAGGCCCGTCTTCGTAGCGGCGATGGCCAGAATGAAGCCACCAATGAAGAGCATGATCACAGGGTCGGCGAAGCAGGCCATCACACCTTTATAGGGCAGCAGCTCGCCCACCTCGTCGGGGTTGCACATAAAGGCGATGCCACTGGTAGAGGTGAAGAGCAGCATCAGTCCCATAATGGCCACCGACGTGGCCCAGGACGAAATGATGTGGAGCACCCACATAAGCGTAGCAAACACGAAGATGGCGATGATGCGCTGCTGAACGACCGTCAGCCCCTCGATGCCGAAAGCTGAAGTGGGCAGATTCCAAACTACCAGGGTGAGAAGAACCACTAAGAGGGCCTCGAAGCCACGCACAAAGATTTTGTCGGGGTGGAACCGCTTGTCGTGACGCACTTTGTGGTACGCCTGGACCAAGTGGTATCCGTTGTAAAGTTTAAACATAAAAGTAACTAATTATTAATTGTAATATTGATACTCTTCCGCTTTCGGGGCGCAAAGTTACTACTATTTTCCCACATTTCGTGCACCTTTTGCAAGTTTTTTCAAAAAAAACGGCCAAAAATTTGCGAGTATCAAAAAAAGTATGTACCTTTGCACCGCATTTGAGAGAAAGTGCTTTTCGGTAGCAGAAAATGCAACGCCGAGGAAGTTTGGGTGAGTGGCTGAAACCAGTAGTTTGCTAAACTGCCGTACGGGTGACTGTACCGGGGGTTCGAATCCCCCAGCTTCCGCAAACGTGGTCGGGTGAGTCTTCGACTCTACCAGCTGGTCGGTTCATCTAACGGTTAGGATACAAGATTCTCAATCTTGGCATAAGGGTTCGATTCCCTTACCGACTACGATTCGCCCCACACAACTCTTAAAAGACACTAACTGGTCGGTTCATCTAACGGTTAGGATACAAGATTCTCAATCTTGGCATAAGGGTTCGATTCCCTTACCGACTACGAAACAACGAAGTCCCATTTGAGGGGCTTTTTTCGTATATAGACGTAACAACTGAATGCAGAACCAATTTTCGAGAACTAGACTGCTGCTGGGCCGCAAGGCTATGGAAACGCTGGCGCAGAGCCGTGTGGCGGTGTTCGGCGTGGGCGGCGTGGGCGGCTATACCGTGGAGGTGCTGGCGCGAAGCGGCGTGGGCGCACTCGACCTGATAGACGACGACCGCGTGTGCATGACCAACATCAACCGCCAGATCTACGCGCTGCTTTCCACCATCGGCAAATACAAGGTCGACGTGGCCGAAGCGCGCATCCACGACATCAACCGCAAGTGCACGGTGACGAAGTACCAGCAGTTCTACCTGCCGGAGAATGCCGACACAATAGACCTCACGCAGTTCAACTACGTGGTGGACTGCATCGACACGGTGTCGGCCAAGCTGGAGCTGATACGCCGCTGCCACCGCCTGGGAGTCCCCATCATTTCCTCAATGGGAGCCGCTAACAAGCTGGATGCCACGGCCTTTCGTGTGGCCGACATCGAGAAGACACAGATGGACCCGCTGGCCAAAGTTATCCGCAAGAAGCTGCGCAAGGAGGGCATACGCGGACTGAAGGTGGTGTATAGCGAAGAAGAGCCGCTGGAGCCCTTCGACGATGCCGAGATTTCGTGCCGCTTCCACTGCATCTGCCCCAACAAAGACATGCGCAAATGCACCGACCGGCGCAACATTCCGGCCTCGAACGCCTTCGTGCCCGCGGCCGCAGGACTGATTATCGGCGGCGAGGTGGTGAAGGATTTGGTGAACCGCGCCGGCACGATGCGCATCCCCCCCGAAGAGTGAAGCGCAAAAAAAGTATAAATTCTTCTGGTTCTCTATGTGAATCAGAAGAATTTATTGTAATTTTGCGTGCGAAATTCCACATTATTAATATAATAAACAATTATGACTATCAACGAAATGAACTTTGCCGGTAAGAAGGCAATCGTGCGCGTAGACTTCAACGTGCCCCTGGACGAGAATGGTAAGATTACTGACGACACCCGCATTCGCGGTGCACTGCCCACACTGAAGAAGATCCTGGCCGACGGCGGCGCAGTGATCATTATGAGCCACATGGGCAAGCCCAAGGGCAAGGTGAACCCCAAGCTGTCGCTGGGCCAGATTCGCGAGGCCGTTGAGAAGGCCCTGGGCGTGCCCGTGGCATTTGCCCCCGACTGCGCCAAGGCTGCCGACGCTGCCAAGGCCCTGAAGATGGGCGAGGCCCTGCTCTTAGAGAACCTGCGCTTCTATCCCGAGGAGGAAGGCAAGCCCGTAGGCGTAGAAAAGGGTACTCCCGAATACGACGAAGCCA